>JBKQNQ010000089.1:0-15862 GCA_052145875.1 Thiobacillaceae bacterium | reverse complement strand
GGCCATGGACCTTTGAACCATGGGAGGATTTCGTTTCTCCGAAGCAATTCAAGGGTGGTGGCGGCACTCGATTTGAACCCGTATTTGAATGGGTTGAGCAACAAGGGCTTCGACCTGACGTCTTGGTGTATTTCACGGATGCGCTGGGGGAGTTCCCTGAACAAGCGCCCAACTACCCGGTGCTCTGGCTGGTAAAGGGCAAGGGCGTTGTACCTTGGGGAAGAAGGATTCAATTGAATTGAGAAACGCGCTCCAAGACCTTTCCGCCGAAGACCAGCTACGCCTGAATATCTTGGTAATGGCCAACGAAATTCAGGCAATCCGTATCGACGAAAACACGATGACGCTCTATGGGCTAACCGAAAAGGGCGAGGCCAAGGTGGCTTTGCATCCCGCCGGCCGCGCCGACCAATACCTGCAGCGGGTGAAGGAATTCCTTGGCGGCTATGCGCTCGGTTCACCCGGCGGCTATCCGGTTTATCTGCAGCGCTGGACCCGCATGGGTCAAACGAGCGACAGGCACCTCGATGCGCTGCTACTCCTTGGAGAGCCGGAGGCAGTGGTCGCGGTGGCACAGGCGCCAGGGCTTACCGACGAGTTGGCACGTCGTGCATGGTGGTGTCAGCCCACAATGGAGATGGCACGCTGGATGCTGGAAAAGGACGCCGTAATCCAAGGTTCAATGGGTAAGGTGCTGGCGAATTTTCTCATTGAACACCTCGCTTTCGAGGAAAACCCGGATGACCGCATGCACACCATCCGACTGGTGCTCTATGGCAAGCTCACCGATACGGCCACCACAGCGAAGCTCTGGCGCATGGCCAAGGCCGTCCCGTACTACTTCATCGGGTTTCTCGAGTTCATGCCCGATAACCTGCCTCAAGATCATCCATGCCGCGCCGATTACGCTGAAGCCGAAACGGCGCTAAGATCCCTGATAGCAGGGGGCAACACGGCGGCCGAGCGTCTCCTCGCCCTCTTGTCGGCCAATGGCCAGACCTATCTTAATGCGGTATCGGAAGTGCTGGCCAAACCCTCCACTTCATTGGTGGCTTATGCCCTCCTCGATGCCATCGGACGCTATCTCCACACTATCGGTCCGCGGATCACTGCGGCAAGCCTGGAGGAAGCGTTTCACCAAGCAGCGATTATGGTCAGCGGCGACCCCGAATCCCCTGAAGAGGTCACTGCCTTACTTAGCGCTGCGCCCGGATTCTCCCGTTCAATCCAAGCCATGCTGGCACTGTCTGCCTTGACCAGCAAGCTCGCGGATCCATGGCTGTTGCGCAACACAGCGGTGGGGGCGCTGATGAGGCGTAAAATAGAACCCATGGTCAAACCCATCCTCACCGAAGTGGATGCGCTTCGCAGCCCTGGACATTAAGAATGAAGCTCTACCTCGACCCTGCCCAATCCAAGGAAATGCCCGCGCTCATACGCAGCGCAAATAAGACACGTAAGCGTTATCCGGAAGGTGTGGTGGAAACAGTCGGAAGTGAGGATGAAGCGCGTCAGCGCGCCGAAGAGAATTTGTACCCCGCGATCGTTATCGGCCCGTCCCGATCATCGGAAGGCTTTCGCCTCTACTATTTGGTTAGGTGGCTCGACCAGGAGTAATCCACATGGAGTTCCCAAAAAAAACCGTCAATATCCCGATCGTCGTCAAACCAACTGGCGATGCGCCACCGAGTAGTGAGAGTTTCTGCTCGGGCTCGGATCCTGTTGCGCTCATGGTACTCGGGGACAGCATGGAGCCCGAGTTCGTGGAAGGGGAGATCATCGTGATTGAGCTTGATGGCCACGTTACCGATGGCAGTTACGTGATCGCGTGGCATAACGAAGAATATATCTTTCGCCAGATCATCAGACGTGATATCGGTTGGGCGCTGCATGCGCTTAACCCGAAATACCCGGACGCACCCATCGCCAGTCTGGATGCGGTCAAGGGCGTCATCACGTTGAAGAAGAAGCCTGGCACGCGCAAATCGGTAAAATATTACGTTCCCTCCAAGGCGCACGCCTGAACATCAACCTGTGCGAGGAATTCAGATGCCTTACTTCGTCTACAAACTCATGCCCTTTAACATGATTGAGAAGCTTAATCAGTTTGACAAGTTCAAGGACGCCTCCAGTCAAGCGAAGGAACTGCGCAGCGCCTTACCCATCGATGCGGACTACCGCATCAAGGTCATCTTTGCGGAAAACGAACTGGCTGCAGAGGATATTCTGAACACCCCGCGCGAGCCTGGAATCATGACGGGCGAGGACTATTAGCCGGCGTCATGTCCAGCGAGTATAACGAGGACGCTTACCGTGATGCTCGCAAGAGCCTCAACCCTACCCCCTGTGCCTTCGAAAAGGCGATCCTCGCTGGTTGCGCAAATTGCGAATTGGCCGACAAGCATCTGCTGGCGGAACGGGAAACAATTAACTGTCACGAAGCCGATGCGCAGTTAGCATGCAGCGAGTTGCGCAACGCGCTGCGCATCCACTCCGTCTTTACCCTGAAGTTGATCCGCCCGGAGGCTCCAGTTCCCCACGGCAAGGAAATCAAGGTCCAGTGCGGCGGGCTCAAGGGCTTGCAGTCCGCCCTGACCGGTTGCGAGGAGGTACGTAACGTGCGCACGCTGCTGCTTGATGCGCTGCGTACGTTTGGTGACCTGACGTCGCTGCCTTATTCGAGCATCGTTCAGACGGTCGCCAATTTCAGTATCAGGCGCAGAGGATAGGTAGGCTGACCAAATTTTCCCAAATTGCGGGCGTCGCGTCACAACTTTGGCACATTGCTCCGACGTCTGGCAAGGTCTTTCCGGTATCCCCAAGAACCGACGCGAAGTCAAAGGCCTCTCAAAGGGGCTTCCCCCAGATGAAGGATTAGCTAAAATGAATGAGGCGCCACGTATCGGATGACACCATGCATAATTTCCATGACACCATCGAGACCATCCAACGCAACTGCCATATAGCGGATGCGAACCACGCGCGTGAGATGTCCATGTGCAATTACCTGCTTGGGATGCGCGAGTATTACCGGTGGGAAAACGAACTCCCGCTCACCAAGCAGCCGCCCAAACGTGAAGTGGGCGAGTGGCTGACCGCGCGTGAGGCCCTGTGGGATAGTCTCGAACGCGACAACTTCGAGCCGGTCCCCGTCGATGACCAGGAGTACGATCCGTTTGCCATTGATGCTATCAACCGGGTCATTATGGATCACGGCTTAGTCTATGGCGCAGGCATCGGCCGCTTTCATCAGCCCCATTTCTTTCGAGGGGAGTTAGTCCGGAAGGAAGAGCGGGAGGGCCTTAGGGTCTACGTGACCGGCTGCGAGTACGCCCGCGACATTGCGTCGTTTCCCGCAGCCTATCAGGATGGCACGATCATTTTGCGCATGGACGCTCTAAAGCGCGTGCTGTGGGAAAAGGTGGAAATGTGGGGACTCAAGAAGCAGCAAGGGGCGCTCAAATCGGCGTTGGACTGCTACGGTTTTGAGCGGGATCCCGAGCAAGCCTTGAACCAAATGTCTGAAGCGGAAGGCGAAGCGGTCATCCTTCACGAGGTGGGCGAAGCGCTGGCGGGTCGCCAGTTGGGCCGGGAGTGGCGCAATATGTTGGCGAGCCTATCAAGCAAGCGCGCAGAAGTGTTTGCCCGCGCCATCAAGGACAATCTCGCCGACTGTGTTTCCACTTTGCCAGCGCTGATGGACATGCAAGCCAAGTGCTCATTGCACTTCTTCTTCGCCGAGTTCGACGGACTTCGCAAGAGCCTATTTCCGTCATTGGTTGAAGGCTATCGGACCTGGAGGGAAACCGGCAGCGACCAATCCATGCGTGACACCGTAAGCTTGGGGCAGCAACATTGGCTGTCCGTCGCGAACCAGCTCGTCGCGCTCTACCAAAGGGATCCACAAAACTCAGAGAAGGATATGCTCGGGCTGCTACCGGCAGATCTCGGACAAATTTTTTGCACGCTCTAGGGCGTCCGAGTCGCGGGTTAGACGATTCCCGCGCGCAGTGCAGCGGGGAGAATTGTCAGGGTGGGTTCGCCTGTTCATCCTCACTGACAAACCACTTGAGTTTTTCATGCAGGCTTACCACGCTGCCCACGATGATGAGCGTGGGTGCCTTGAGTTGCGCTTCGATGGCGATAGCGGGCAAGCTTTCCAATGTGCCAATGACCACCCGCTGATGCACCGTGGTGCCTTGCTGCACGATGGCGGCAGGCGTTGCAGCGGCTAACCCATGCCTCATCAGCTCGCGCGAGAGCACGGGCAAGCCCTGCAAGCCCATGTAGATCACGATGGTCTGATTGGACTTTGCGATCGCGTCGAAATCGAGGTTGATCGAATCATCTTTCAGATGCCCGGTGACGAACACGACGGACTGCGCATGATCGCGATGGGTCAGCGGAATTCCTGCGTATGAGGCGACACCCGCCGCTGCGGTAATTCCCGGCACAACTTGAAACAGCACGTTGTGTTCGGCGAGCGTTTCGATTTCCTCGCCGCCACGCCCAAAGATGAAGGGGTCCCCCCCCTTAAGGCGCAGCACCCGTTTGCCCTCCTGGGCCAACTTGACCAAGAGCAAGTTGATGTCGTCCTGTGGCAGGGCATGATCCGCGCGTTTCTTGCCGACGTAGATACGCTCAGCATCGCGACGGCACATGTCAAGGATCTCCTTGGTAACCAGGTTATCGTGGACAATCACGTCGGCTTGCTGCATCAGGCGCAGGGCGCGGAAGGTCAGCAGATCGGGGTTTCCCGGCCCCGCCCCCACCAGATAAACTTCGCCCTTGGGCGCATTGTTGGTTTCCCGGGCCAAGACAGCCTGCAGCACATTTTCGGCTTCCTGTTCCTTGCCGGAGAATACGAGCTCGGCCACCGGCCCTTGCAGTACTTTTTCCCAGAAAATGCGACGCTGCGGTGGGTAGGAGAATTTGGCCTTCACATGCTCGCGGAACTTCTCGGCAAGTTGGGCAAGTTTTCCATAGCTTGCGGGAATGAGTGTTTCCAATCGCGCTCGAAGCAAACGGGCAAGAACCGGTGAGGCACCACCCGTGCCAACGGCAACGATCATCGGCGAGCGATCAAGGATCGCCGGCAAGACGAAGCTGCAGAGGGCCGGCCTGTCGACCACATTGACCGGCAGTTTGCGTGCGACGGCCGCCTGGTAAACCTGGCTGTTGACGATATCGTCTGCAGTGGCACTGATGACGAGCGAAACGCCGTCGAGCCGGGACGCATCGAATGCCTGGCGGAGGTGCGTGAAGCGGTCCTGCTCCGTCAATTCCTTGAAAGGGGCAACCAGTTCACCCGGATGAAGCAGCGTTACCGACGCGCCGCATTCCAACAATAGGCCTGCCTTACGCGCCGCCGCCTCCCCGCCGCCGATGACGAGGCAACGTTTACCGCGGAGGTCGAGGAAAATGGGGAGAAAGTTCATTATTTCTTATGCGCACGACTCTAAGCTCGGGATAGGTAAGATTGTCCACCCACGGTTTCCTTCAGTTCAGGTCTGCGTTCCTTCTAATCAACATACCGGCCAGGCCTCGAGCGTCTTGGCCGTCAACTGCAACGGCCATTGCCTCCATGGCCGCCCGATCCGCAACCGCCCGATCCGCAGCCGCCGGACTGGCAGCCACCGCCTGTCGAGGGCTGAAAATGATTGGGATTAATAAACACGAAGGATGGCTCGCCATTGACGTGATCAAAATCCAAGGTTACGCCGTTTAGCAGCTGCACGTTGGATTCGTTAATCAGCAAGCTTACGCCCGAAGAAGTGACCTGGACATCGTCGTCGCGCTGGGTATCAAAACCCATGGCGTACTCGATCGAGCCTGTGGCATCCAAGCGTGCCGCCAGGCGCAGAGACATACCGTCCAGATCACTTGCTCTGGCTACGTACTCGAGTATTTGTTCGGCGGCATTGGGAGTAACCGTCACCATCTTAATATGCTCCTATCAGGTTCAAGCGGCCTGCTCACGGCCATGGGATTGAGTTGAGGCATGAAGCGCGACCAGGGAAAGAAAACGCTTCACCCAGCTGAAGTTACGGGTTGAACGCAAGTGGGTGTACGATGCCAGCAGATTCTTGCGCACGATGCCGTCCCGCTTGCCGTCAACGCCATGGCCCCGCTTGACTTCATAGGCATAGACGAGGTCGTCAGGCAGGTTATCCAGTGTCGAATAATGAAATTCATGGGCAGGAATATCGTCCACAACCGCGTCCGGCCACGGGCCGTTACCGGTCTCCTTCAATCTGACATAGCCGCGTCCGACCGGATGGTCATGCATGTGCACATCGCCCGGAATAGCTCCAACCATTTGATAAGGCCGTTCCTTCCACTGCATGGTGCGCGCCAAATACATCAGTCCACCGCATTCCGCGTAAACGGGTAGGCCCTGTTCAATGGCTTGGTTAATCTCAATTCGGAGCGAGGTGTTGGCTTCCAATTCTGCCATGAACATTTCTGGAAAGCCGCCGCCCACCAACAGGCCATTCAGGCCGGCCGGCAGATGGGGATCCCGAAGGGTATCAATCGTGACGAGCTCGGCGCCGCCCGCTTTGAGCGCGTCGAGATCATCCGCGTAATAGAATCCGAAGGCCCGGTCTTGCGCGACCCCAATGCGATATTTCCCGACTGGCATGCCAGCCGCCGGAGGCCTTGCCGCTTTAGCGATTGCTGAATGTGTCACGGCACGCAGCAGGTCGATGTCGACTTGGGTGCTGACTGCCTGCCCGATTGCCTCGATCTGCGCTTCTGCGACCCTGGATTCGTTGCTGGGCATGAGCCCGAGATGTCGCTCTTCGATGCTCATTGACGGGTCGTGGTAGACGGCACCCAGTACCGGCACATCCGTGTATTCCGTGATCACGGCGCGCAACTTGCTTTCATGACGCGCGCCGCCAACCTGATTGAGAATGACGCCGGCAATTTGGATGCCCTTGTCAAAAGCCTGATAGCCGAGCAGCAACGGTGCGACGCCACGAATCGTACCGCGCGTGTCGAGCACCAGCACAACAGGAATGTCCAGCAATTTGGCAAGCGCGGCATTGCTGTTGCTGCCATCAAGATGCAAGCCGTCATACAGGCCCTTGTTGCCTTCGACCAGGGCGACATCTGCATCTCGCGCGTGCAGCTCGAATGTTTCTCGAATCTCTTCGTGGCCCATCAGATAAAAATCAAGATTGCGGCAGGCACGTCCGCTAGCACGACTGAGCCACATCGGATCGATGAAATCCGGCCCTTTCTTGAACGGCTGTACGGTGAGGTTGCGTTGACGCAAGGCGGCACACAGGCCGATCGATAGCATCGTCTTGCCAGATGACTTGTGCGCGGCAGAGATCATGAAGCGAGCCGTCATCGTTGCGGCTCCAGAAGACAACAAAGGCGCGTCACCGCGCCCCGTTGTGCCGAGAATGGGGCGACGATCGCCCTGCACTTCGCGTTCATCTCACCAATTATGCCTTGGGCGGGGAAAGCCCGACGACGTCGTCCGCAAGACTCTCGGGCAATAGGCGCAAGATCTTGACGGCAAAGGTCACCATCGCAAGCGCGACGGCCAAGCCGCCCAGGCCCAGCATGAATTCCCAATGGCTCGGATTGTATTCGTGGATGCCGCTGTCATAGAAGCTGCTGCTGACCGCGTAGCCGGGAAAAATGTCCAGCGGGAACGCCTGTGAGCCAATGATGGTCACATACATCTGCGCCAATGCGCCAAGCACGGCCAGGCCGGAAGCAGCGACAATCGCCATCCGGCAGGTGCGCGTGGCCGGTGCGAAGACCAGGATCATGGGAATCACGTGGCCAATAAGCACCTGGCCTATCCAGAACAGAGCGGTATAAAGCCCTCCATCCATCAACACGAAGCGCTCAAACGGCCAATTCTTTGCGTAATAAAGGCTCGTCATGTGATAGATGACCACAAAGAAAAAGGATGTAGCGAGAAAGATACCGAGCAGATTTTTCAATCGGCGCACCACTTCGTTCCCCAGCGGGCGATGGCTCCAGCTGTAGGCAGCGAACAACACCAGCATATAGACTGCCGTTCCATAGGCGAGCGAAAAAACGATAAACATGGGCGCAATCAAACCACTTCCGAATGCCTGTCGGGCAATCAGAAAGCCGAAGATGGAGCCCGTACCTGTCGTGAGCACCAGCCGCCAGACGAAGGCGCCAAAGCCAGCATAGATATTGTAGGCCTTGACGGTGCGGTCCATCATTGTCCACAGGTAGGCCGCGGCAAAGCCAAAGAAACCGGTGTACAGAAGGACGTTCCAAGCAAATACGGACTTGGGATTGTAGTAGGTCGCCGCCACGATGACCCGGTCCGCGCGTCCCAGGTCCAGCATTAATACCGTGAGGCCACCCGCCAGGAGCGATATCGCCAGAAGCGCAGACAACGGTGCCATCGGCTTGTAGAACTTCTTGCCGAAAACGGTCCCGATGGACGCGACGTTCAGCGCACCTGAAGCGGCGACGATCATGAAGACCGCGAATACATGCGGCAGCCCCCATACAATCTGATTGTTCATGCCGGTAATGATGTGTCCATGGTACTCCATGGTGAAAGCGGCAATGAGCCCCAGCAGGGCCAGTAATCCCAAGGCGCCGAGCAATGCCCAATAACCAATGCTGCGTCCTTCTATTTCGCGATTGACAATATGCATAGTCTTATCTGCTTAAATGCCCTGGTAGCGTATGCCAGTGTTCAGTTCCAAGTCGGCGCGGATTTCCCGGCTCGGCAGTTGGGCCAGTTTTTGAGAGATTTCGCTGTGAACATCATTCAGATCACCGAACAGGATGGCCTGGTGTCCCGCGGCTTTGCACGCCTCGGCGCACGCCGTGGTGTTGTCGCCGGCATCCACCTTCTGGACACACAAGGTACATGACTCTACACAGCCTTTGCCACGTGGAACTTGCGGGCGCTGATCATGCAACTCCTCGTGAACCAGGGATCTGGCTTTATAGGGACAGGCCATCATGCAATAACGGCAGCCGATGCAGATGTGACGATCAACCAATACAATCCCGTCAGCGCGCTTAAACGATGCTCCGGTCGGGCACACGTCAACACAGGGCGGATGCTCGCAGTGTTGACACATTAGGGGCAGATAGTGCTTCTGCCCGGTGCTGTTGTTGGTGAGTTCCACCTTACGGATCCACTGGGGATCCTGGGGACCGGTTTTGAGTGCCCAGCCATTTTCGTTGCTGCAGGCCGTCACGCAAGCATCACAGCCACTGGCACATTGCGCGGTATCAATGAGGAGACCCCAGCGGTTTTTGCTGGATGCGGCTTCATCAAGCGGGCGCCCTTGTGCGACCTCAAAAAACATGACACCCGGGACGGCGGCAACGCCGACTGCCAAGGCACCGCCGATAAAGTTCCTGCGGTATTGATCAAAACTCATTTTGTCGCTCCGGCTTGGGCACCCAGATTCGGGCGACTTCCCATTTCATAGGACGCCCCCTGCAACTGCAGGCGTACGCTGTCCCCCGCAGATGTGCTCAGCGGCTGCGTTACCGGAGGGGAATTCATCTCTCCCTCGGCGGGCTTGTTTGAGTGACACTCAAAACAGTCAATTTTGACCGCATTGTAGGCATGGCAACTCTGACAGAAGTGACCTTCGCCCAGTACACTTCGCACTCCCGGATTTTCCTGCGTTGGCGTTGCATGGCAGTAGATGCAGTTTTTCAGACTGTATTTTTTTGTCCGAATACCCTGATGCACGGTCAGGTTGCGCTCATGAAGAATGAGTTTCATGTGATTACGCTTCATGAACTCCGTATTTTCAACGCAATGGTCGCCCAAAGGCTTGGCTTCCGCAGGTTTGGGAATACGGGACGCCCGATCTTCGTCGTCAACCGAGGCAATTGCCAGCGAAGCAAATCCTGTCACCAGCAGTGCGCCCATCCAGGTTGTGAGCCATCCAAGTCGCCGCATTACGTCCCCTTATTCACCCATGCCCATCTGGATGTAGCCGGTCGGGCAGACATCTGCGCAGATATGACAACCGATGCACTTGGCGTAGTCCGTATCCACGTACCGCCCAAGGCTTCGGTCATTCTTCTTGACGCGGAACACCGCGGTCTGCGGACAATAAACCACGCAGTTGTCGCACTCGAAGCACAGGCCACAGGACATGCAACGCTTCGCTTCCGCCACCACTTGCTTGTCGTCCAGTTTCTTCAGGCGCTCTTCGAAGTTACCCAAGGCTTCCTCAGCGGTCAGGTGCGCCATGTCCCGCTTGTTGCGATCCTCGTATATAAAATGACCAAGGAATAGCTGGTTGGATGGAATCACATACTTGGACGAACGATCTTCGAAGTTGTGGACAGCGAACTTGGCCTCATCCGTGCCCCAGTCTTGCTTGTGGTTATACTCCTCCACCGTCTTGCCAGATTCGACGAGCTTGCGCAGCATGTCGAAGCGGTCGGCATCCACCTTCGGACGCTTGCCCAGTTCAGTCGTGCCGGTGCGCAGGAAGTGATCGATGCCATCGGCAGCGATGGTGGCATGACCAATCGCAGTGGTGAGCAGGTGGGGCTTGATCACGTCACCACCGACGAAGATATGGGGTTTGCCAGGGAAACGGTAGTTCCCATCCGGCTTGATCAGCCCCTTGTTGTTGTTAAACGGCTCCAGGCCGGTAAAGTCTACCGCTTGACCAATCGCAGACACGATCAGGTCGGCGGGGAAATCCCGTTCGGTGCCAGCCTTGATGGTGGTCTGGCCCTTAACCACTTCGAATTCGGCGACGCGCAGCGCGGTGGCACGGCCGTCCGGGCCACGTACCACCTCAATTGGCGTTACACCACCGATAATCTTGATCCCCTCTTCCAGGGCATGCTCAACCTCCTGTTTGGCAGCATGCATCTTGTCCATGGTGGAGCGAGAAAGTAGCACGACGTCGGCACCGCCGCGTGCCGAAATCGAGGCGACATCATGTGCCGCATGGCCTGCCAGCACGTTCTCGGGGAGATCCAAATCGGTTACGTTGGTAATGTTGCCCAGGCGCCGGGCGACGGTTGCAACGTCGATGGACGTGTCCCCACCACCGACGACGACCACCCGGTTGCCAACGTGTTGCAGACGGCCATCGTTAAAGGCCTTCAGAAAGGAGGTCGCGGTTACGCAGTTGGGTGATTCAGCGCCGGGGACCGGCAAGGCGCGACCGCTCTGAGCACCCATGGACATGAAGATGGCGTCAAATTCTTTTTCAATCGCCTCGAAACTAACATCACTGCCGATGCGCGTCTTCAGGCGAACTTCCACGCCGAGATCCACAATCCGCTGGATTTCACCATCGAGCACATGACGCGGGGTGCGAAAGCCAGGAATCCCGTAGCGCATCATTCCACCGAGCAATTCATGGTCGTCAAAAATGGTGCAGCTGTGGCCCTTAAGGCTCAACTGGTAAGCAGCGGCCAACCCCGCAGGGCCCCCGCCAATAATCGCGACCTTCTTTCCGGTGGGCTGAACCGAATCAGCGCGCTTAAAGGCCAGCTTATTGTCGATGGCATAATCGCCGACGAAGTGCTCAACGGAGTTGATGCCAACGTGATCTTCGACCTGGTTACGGTTGCAACCGGACTCACACGGTGCCGGACAAACCCGGCCCATAACCGCTGGGAACGGGTTCGCTTCGGTGATGCGGCGAAACGCATATTCCTGCCAGTTGACGCCTGCTGGCGGCTTCTCGATACCACGAACGATATTCAGATATCCACGGATATCTTCACCTGCGGGGCAACTTGCCTGGCAGGGTGGGGACGCCACCACATACTCTGGGCACTTGTGCGTATGATCCGCATCCATAATCCAATCGCTGCCCTTGGCGAACTGGCTGGTTTCACCGTCCTTGTATCTCCGGAAGGTGAGTTTCTTTGCGTTATCGGATGTAGTGGACATCGATGCTCTCCTGAAAAAATAAATATCCGTGTTATTCGTTGGCGTCTGCTTCAACTTTGTCCGGCACATCCAACAGGATGGCGGTACTCACAAGTTGATGCACGCCGCCCACCATGCTCATGTCGTAGCCGTAGTAGGGTAGAACCTTGGTAAATTGGGCCTTGCAAATTGCGCAGATGCAGGCGAGGAAATTAACTTTGTGGGTGTCAGCGACATCCTTCAGTGCATTCATTCGCGGCGAAGCGCCCTTGACCCGCACTTCCATCAGATCGTCGGTCAGCAGACCCCCGCCCCCGCCGCAACAGAACGTGGCTTCGTGTGTCGTGCCTGGCGCCATGTCGTAGTAGTTGTTTGCAACCATCTTGATCACTTCGCGCGGGATGACAAATTGGCCACCTGGCATCTCCCCCATTCGTGAGGCGCGCGCTACGTTGCAGGAATCGTGAAAGGTGATGACCCGATGGTCGTTCAGCGCGGGATTGACCTTGATGACACCGCGCTTAAGGAGATCGTAGGTGACTTCGCAAATATGCGACGGTTGAGGCACGCTGTGATCAAGCTGGGATTGCAGTTTTTTCGCAAACTCATCGTCGGCTGCCGCGCCGTCGCCCACCCCAGTCAAGGTGTTCCAAAAACTGTAGGCGACACGCCACGCATGGCCGCACTCGCCCACGACAATCCGCTTGACGCCAAGCTCCAGGGCGGCATCGCGAATCCGCAAGGCAGCCTTGCGCATGTTTTCATAGCTTCCGATGAAAAGGCCAAAGTTGCCAGCCTCGGACGCCTTGGTAGAAAGCGTCCACTTGATTCCAGCCGCATGGAAGACCTTGGCATAGCCAATCAGGGACTCCACATGGGGCTCGGAAAAGAAATCCGCAGACGGCGTGACCAGCAGAACCTCGGCACCAACCAGGTCGAGTGGCAACTTGACCGGCGCGCCAGTATCAGCTTCGATGTCTTCTTCCAGTCCCAGTAACGTATCTTCCAGTGCCGGTCCAGGTAGGCCCAGGTTGTTGCCGATACGGTGGAGTTTGCCAAGAATTTCGTTGGTGTATTTCTGGCCAACACCCACGCTATCCAGTATTTCACGGCCCGCCATGGTAATTTCAGCCGTGTCAATCCCGTAGGGGCAATAGACAGAGCAGCGACGACACTCTGAACACTGGTAGTAGTAGCTGTACCAGTCGTCGAGGATATCCTTCGTCAGGTCCTTTGCACCCACCAGTTTGGGGAAATACTTCCCGCTCAAAGTGAAATAACGGCGATATACCTGACGCAGCAGATCCTGACGTGCTACCGGCATGTTTTTAGGGTCGCTGGTGCCCAAGTAATAATGGCACTTGTCGGTGCAGGCACCGCAATGGACACAGGCATCCATAAACACGCGGAAGCCGCGGTACTTGCCCAACAGGTCGCCCATCTTCGCGATCGCGACATCGTGCCAGTTATCAACCAACTGGCCGGGAAAGCCCAGTTCGCCCTGGATCTTCTCGGCGGCTATGAACGACTTGATACCTGCCATCGCCCCCTCTTTGAGGGGGGGGACGTTGATCTCGCCGTCCAGAACGGGAATGTCAAACTTGGGTGCGGCCACAAGCGTCTCCTGACTTTATTTCTCGAGCTTCGCAGCCCAAGCGGAAATATGGCGCTTCTCGCGTGGGTTATCTGCCTGATTGCGGGACGGGCTAAAGAAAATGCCAGGCGCGTGCAACAATTTGCTGATCGGGAAAATGATCATCAAGGTTGAGATCAATGCCAAGTGCACCAGCAGGATAGGATCGGTGGGTAGCGGCTGAACATCTGCATAGAGCAGCCCAAGAATAAACATCTTGAGCCCTTCGATATCGGTATGCGATACGAAGGTCATCATCATTCCCGAAAGGCCGATTGCAACGAGCAACGCCAAGATCAGATGATCTGATGGCGTTGAGATATAACGCACGCGATCAACAAGGAAACGGCGTGCCCAAAGTCCCCCCAGCCCAATGACCATCATGAAGCTGGCGTACTTGCCAAACGGCTGGATGGCCACAACCCAGAACGGAACCGGCTCGAGAAAGTAGCGCAGATGTCGTGTTAGCACAAGCAACAGGCCAAAATGGAAAAGCCAGCCAAACAGCCATGTCCACTTGCTTGATTTGAACAGGCTTTCAAACAAAATCACTTCGCGGCCCATGCGCATCACAACACCGGTCGTCGTGGTCGGCGCTGGAGTTGTTGGAATGAGCAACGGAGCAGGCGTTCGGCTATACACGTAAACGCGGTAAGCCAGGCCGCCAATGAGCAAAGCCGTGGCCAAATAAAACAACGAAGCGTAGACGATCGTCAGAGTAGACATTCAGGTCACAACCGAAGTCAATTCAAAAAATACAACCGGTAACCAGCCACGGCGGCCAAGGCTGCCGTGGCCCAGCTGTCGCTTAGATACAGCCGGTTGGCTTGGGCAGGCCGGCAATCTTACAGGCCTGCTTTGCAGGCCCGAAGGGGAACAGCTCATACAGGTACTTGCTGTTGCCTTTTTCCGCACCGAGCTTCTTGCCGATCGCCTTCGTAAGCACACGAACCGCAGGAGCGATTTGGTACTCGTTGTAATACTCACGCAAGAAGTTGACTACTTCCCAGTGCTGGTCGGTCATGTTGACGTTTTCACCCTGCGCCAGGACGCCGGCCACATCTTCATTCCAATCATTCAGATTCAGCAGATAACCTTCTTCATCCACTTCGTAGGACTTGCCGCCAGCTTCGATAGTCGCCATGGTATGCTCCTTAAATATCAAAAAATTAAAATTAAAGCCAAGACTGCGAAGTGCCGTGCTCAGCCACCAAATCGACAAACCCGTCGTAACCGACCAGCTTGACACCCTCCATCACACGGCCTGCCAGACCACGCGCCTCGACATCAGCCTGAAGGGCATACACTGGCATGCCAGTCATGGCGCCGCGCAGCAAACTCTCCACGACGCTGTTTTTCACCGCCGCGTACACCCCATCTTCGATGAGCAACAGAGCGCCCCCGCTGCCTGCTACACGCAGGCAGCTGGCTAGCGCGGTTTTCTCGTACGGGGACTTGTTAACAATATTCAACATTTTCTTCCCCTTAAAAGCTGATAACAATGTCTTGTTCATTCATCAACGCACCCATTTCGGCGGCGGACTTTACCTGCACATCGACCAAGAGATCGTCTTCAGATAAGCCACGTGCTTCCATGGACTCTCGCTCCACGTAGAGCTTCTCAATGTCGTAACCCTCTAACGCACGATAGGTGGGAGAGAAATTTTTCATTTCCACGCCCTTTGTGCTCTGACCCTTCATCAACTGAAATACGCCGTCATCCACGAATGCCAAGCTCACATCCTGATCGAACGCAGCGGATATCAACACCACTTCCAACCCTTCCAGGGCGTAAACGGTGCCATAGGGTGCCCTGCGGTTAAGAAACATGAACTTCTTGACCGCTCCGCCTTCTTCCACTTCCATCTCGTCTGACACTTCTTGATCCTCCCGATTAATCGCCGAACACGACCAGGCGATCCGCCTGAATGCCCGCTTCAACTAGTTGACCCAACCCAGAAATTCGGAAACCGGGCGCGATATTGTTCGCATCCTTGCCCTGCCGGTTTGCCTCGTTTGCATCCAGCAGGCCACGGCGCTGGGCCGCGGCAATACAGACAACCAGATCAAGATTGTGCTGCTGGGCGAGTTCGGACCACCGATTGACCACATTACGATCATCCTGCGGAGGCACCGTGAGACGGGTCGCGTTATTGACGCCATCGTGATAGAAGAACACGCGATAGATTTCGTGACCCTTCGCCAATGCCGCTTTGGCAAACTGATAGGCGGTATCGGAAGCCTGATGGGTATAGGGCCCCTCACTAACCATAATGCCGAACTTCATGCGTTATCCTCGATTTATGCAATCATTATTAATTAGGTGCGCCCGTCGGCCGAGG
>JBKQNQ010000088.1:0-3092 GCA_052145875.1 Thiobacillaceae bacterium | reverse complement strand
GATGACGGGCCAAGGTCTTTAGCTACCCAAGAGATGCGAGATTATGCTGAATTCCCAGCGTCGGCAATATGCGCCACACCAGCCCCTCAGCTGAGCCAACGCTACCGGCCGAAATGGGCCGATCAAGAGCCACCCGCTTGCTCATACTGTAGGTCGGCAATGAGCCGGGGACCCGCCATTCGGCAGCGCAATTTTCGGTTCATCACAGTGGCTGGTCGTGGCCGGACAGCGACACCCAGTCGCATAGCATGTGTCACACTTCATCGCTGCGATCAAAGATCTCTAACTTGAACTGCCAGCCCTCAAAGCTCATCAGCATCCGGCCGAAGTCCTCCCAAGAGATTTCCTGACCATCGACCACGATGACTGGATCGCGATCAAAATCTGAATCATTCGACTCAATTCTCCCCCGAACCGTATCGTCGGCAATTTGAAGTCCATGGCCATGGATCTCCTTAATATGCTTGATGGAAAGCGCGCTCCGAATCTTCTTGATCAACCGCCCCAACAGGCCGAACATATCCTCCTCGGGATCGCCGATTTGTTGGAACTGATAGCCGGCGGGATTACTCTCCTTAAGCTCGAAAGCTTCCAGAGAGACAATGTTTCCCAGCAGATGCGTCCGGAAGTGGAACTGGTGCGATACACCCGCACAGTCGAGCATCTCTATGGGTTCCAGTCGAAAATTCTCGAAGCCATCAACTCCGCTGGTCTCGGCCACCGCAGCGTTAAAGCATTGGCTGCATAGTTTTCGATATCTCTGATCGATGGACCCGTAGTGGACGATGTCGTAGGGGGGAACCGTCTCGCCACAACCCTCGCACTTGATGCCATCGGCATGCGTCTCTTGCATGTTGATTATCCAGTCTGATATCGGCGAGTGGCAGATTGTGACATGTTCATGGGAACGACGGAAAGGCCGCTATGGACGGCCTAGTCGTTGGTCTCGTGCTCCCTGCGCACTTGGGCGGACACAAATTCTGGACGGGCAGTGGCATCGTTTTCCTTCGTGTGCTTGGCACACCACAAAGCAAAGTCGTCGGCGTCGACCATAACTTTGATTGCATTTATGCCTGCCTTCCTGAAATCGACAAGAGCACGTTCTGCCATCTTGATCCACTCGTCGAACGTGGACTCAAACCGATCAGGGTCCCGTGCGGTCGCCCTGACACGCACCCAGTTCTGCTCCGTATACCAAGCGATACCGACCGTTGGCAATTTGCGAATGGATTTCTTCGTTCTCATAGGAGCAGGGACGTTTCGCTTCTTCATGGTGTATTAGGGTCTCCGTGCTTCTGATCTGGCGTCCCGCTTGACCGCATCGTCGATTAGGGACATCGTCCTTGCAATGCGTCAATTTTAGTGCCCGCCAATCATTCTGACCTCGTGTTGTCACACGTCGGCATCATCCGCAACACATCCTGAAGGGAAATAAAGACATTGCGAGCGTGCCATAAATACTATGGCAGCAGAATTAGACATCCCTGGTCACAAGCGGCCCCAACGCTCGTAGCATCATTTTGCCATCGACCCAATGAAAACGTTTATGAACAAGTCCGAATTGATCGAAGTGGCTGCCAACGAAGCCGACATCAGCAAGGCAGCTTCCGGAAAAGCCCTTGAAGCCGCCATGAATGCCATCGTCAAAGCCGTATCGAAAGGCGATTCCGTCACCCTCATCGGTTTCGGCACTCTCAAATCGTCCAAACGTGCAGCTCGCACCGGCCGCAATCCACAGACCGGCAAGGAACTCAAGATTGCCGCAACGACCGTGCCGCGTTTTACAGCAGGTTCTGGTTTCAAATCCGCGGTCGCCGGCAAGAAGGCCGCGAAGAAAAAATAATTTGCCGCATGCGCAAGCCTATCGCTTATGCGGACACCACCAAGCTGCGCCGTGAGGGATGTCGATGAGTAGTGGGCTGCAACAGTTTAAGGGAGCCGTGCGGAAAGGGGACGAGGCAGGTTGCCGATCCCCGGCGGCGATACGGCGTTGGCTCAAGCGCTATGTCACCCGTGGCGGCTGTCGATGAAAACCGAAGTCATCGAGGTGCACACCACCAAAATCCTCCAATACTTGAAAGAGCATGGCCAGCTACTCGACTCGGAGATTGCAGCGGCGCTCGGGATTCCTCTTTCATCGGTTCACCTCTCTCTCCGGCCTGTCGGCACGGGGAGAAATTTCCCAGTGCAGCGTGACCCGGTTTAATGGCGGTAAACCTGTTGAAGGGATCCTCTGCCGGGCGGCATGGGTTATCCCTCCCAAGGCTCCCCGCAGGAAGTCAGGCGCTTAGGCTCCGGGAAACACTATCCGCCCAAACACCTGGTCAGGCTGCGTCCGGCACCCATGCTAGAAGATTGCTCCGCGCTGCATTTGTCGCCACATCCAAGCGTCTAGGATCGAGTACCGCGCACCACAACGTTTGGGAGTTCAACGGGGTCATCGACGATAATTAATAATCTATTATTAGGCTACTATATTAATATAATGGATAATATAGCCTATTATCGGACTACATCTATTGACTCAAAGACTATATTGGTCTAATAATGATTCATTATTTCATACAATGTACTTTAGTAGTCTATATATAGCCTATGAATCTATATCATCTCACCAATCACGAAGTAGCCTTGCGTCTAGCCCAAGCGATTCGGACTTGGCGAATCGCTCCTGATGGCGCAGGGATGACCCAAGTGGCCTTAGCCCAAAAAGGCGGCATCGGCCTGACCCCACTCAAGCGTTTTGAAAAAACCGGCGCAATCACGCTCGGCAACCTCATTGCCCTGCTGCGCGCATTGGACTTGCTCGATGGGCTGGAGAACCTTGTTCCAGAACCAGGGAGCCCAGGGCCGCTGGAATTATTGCAAGCAGATCGTGCTCAGACCGTTCGTAAACGTGCACCCCGTGCGTCGCGCCGTAGCGGAACGTCAAAAGGAGTGAAACGACTTGGCTGACGTTCGCGCCGTTGAGGTGCGAATTTGGGACCAATCTGTAGGTGCGGTTGCTCCCCTGCGCGGAAAGCCGGGTGTCTACGAATTCCAGTATGCGCCCTCATTCGTACGCAACGGGCTTGAGTTGTCCCCCCTCAAAA
>JBKQNQ010000087.1:0-3693 GCA_052145875.1 Thiobacillaceae bacterium | reverse complement strand
CATCTGTGGCAAACCGCCTTTCCAGTTCCAAGAGCGTCTTCGGATAGTCCTCCGCCATCCCTTTCCACTACAGCTTGTGGTCGGTGGCGTCAATAGGATACCCCGGTTTGTGAAATCCAGCCAAAGTGAGGGTCTTCGCGCCCCCAGTGCCATCCAATCGATCCTTTGGTTCATAGACGCAAACGTGGGGAAGCAAGCACGGTTTCGTCTTCAAGCAGAAGCCCAGGCCTCTGGCACCGCCGGGCCCCAGGCCCGGGCTCCGTCCCGACGTGCTGTTTCTCAATTGCCTCGACGGCGACAGGGCGCATGCTCAAAGTGTGAGAAACGCGGAGAAACCAGGGTGCTGGGACCGCTTCGAACGATGAAGGCAGAGAACGGCACAAAAGCAATCCTGTTGGTCACGCCCGAAAACCAGGAGATCAATCGCTTTCGCAGGCGGCAATTCAACAATTTCACTCAAATCACGATGCCCTACCTGGCGGGCTTCATTGATGAGTCTGAATACCGGATAACGCTGCTGGATGAGTACAACCAACGCATTGCTTACGAGAGCTCGGTCGATTTGGTGGCCATCACGGTCAATACGCCGAATGCCACGCATTGCTATCAAATCGCCGAGCGGTTCAGGAAGCGCGGCGTGAAGGTCGTGATGGGTGGCCCGCACGCCACCCTGCGACCGGACGAAGCGGCCCAACATTGCGATTTCCTGGTGATTGGTGAGGCTGAACATACATGGCCGCGATTCCTGAAAGAGTTTCATCTAGGTTGCGCACAACCCCGCTATAGCTCCAATGACACGCCATCTTTGGAGGGCGTCCCTATACCGCGGCGCGATTTGATCCATCGCCGCCATTTCACCAAAGGCGCTGTGTTCGCCTCACGCGGATGTCCCTACGACTGCTCCTACTGCAACCTCAAACAAATCTACTGCGCCGGCTTCCGCACGCGGCCGATATCCGAGGTGATCGCAGACATTCGCAGCATGAGCAATCGCTACTTCGTGTTCTGGGATGATAACTTCTTCGGCGACGTGGACTACGCGATCGGGCTTATCAACGCGCTCAAGGGGCTGCGCCGAAAATGGGCCGCCCAGGTTTCGATCAATCGATGCGCTAACGAACAACTCCTTCGACTGGCCGGGGAATCCGGATGCATTTACCTGTTCATCGGGTTGGAGTCCTTCTCGACCGAAGGATTGGCTAGCGTCAACAAAGGATTCAACCATGTCGCCCAGTATCGGCAAACGATCAAACTGATCCATAAACATGGCATTTGCGTCCAAGCCGGTATTATCTTTGGCTTCGATGCTGATGCGAGCGGAGTATTCTCACACACGCTGCGGGCCTGCGAATCGCTTGGCATTGACGGCGTCACCGTCAGCATCCTCACGCCGTTGCCTGGTACCCGCCTTTATGACGAGATGAAACGGGACGGTCGCCTGACAAGCGGCGACTGGACCTGTTTCAATGGCAAGACCCGTGTGGCTTTCATGCCCAAACAGATGTCGCAGAAGGAGCTGTTCCAGGGATATATGTGGTTTCGTAGAAACTTCTACTCGTACAGATCCATCTTCAAGCGGATGGCTGCATCTAAAACGAACCTCGCCCACAATCTCATCGTCAATCTGGGATATAAATGGTCACTTAATGATGAAACCTAAAAACCTGGCCGACCCTCTGAACGGGCGCTTTTTAATTGTTCCTACTGTTATGCCCGTAATACTCATGAGTATTCGGTGTTTTCCGCCGGCTTGGACTTGTCCCGGTTATTCCAGCTCTTAACGATCACGAGATCCCGTCGGTCCTGGCCGCCGCAAAAGCTGCCGGCGCGGGGTGGGATGGCACCGAGATACTGAGGTTGCCCCTGACGGTAGCGCCCATTTTTGACGAGTGGCTGGAGCGGGACGTTTTCGGAAAAAAGGAGAAAGTGTTGAACCGCATTCGCGCCATTCGCGACGGCAAACTCAACGATCCGCGGTTTGGATCAAGGATGCGCGGCGAGGGAGTTATCGCAGACCAAATCTCGCAGATGTTCCACGTCGCGAGGCGAAAAGTGGGGATGCCTGAAGACGGCACGGCGTTGTCCACCGCCGCCTTTCGCAGGCCGGAGGGGGCGCAATTGGGCTTGGGCTTTTAAGGCACCCGGCTATGTGGTTTTCTAATTTCTGCGGCGCCCCGACAGTCGGTGGGTTGTTTCACCACAAGCGTGCAGAAAGTTCCCTTACCTGGGCGGTTGGCCTTGGGTGGCTCCAGCCGCTGTGTTTTGTGCGTTGTTTTCAGTCTCAACGCGGTAGAATTGGGATGCGCCACCAATCGTGACAGCATACGGCGAGGTTGCTCCATTTACGGACGACCAACTCTTAAGATCGGCGGATGTTTGGAGAATGCCGGCGCCGAACCACTGCAACGTCAAATTCTGCCCGGACACGCTCGATCTAAGGAGCAACGGCGATGTTGCCATTGCCACGATGTTCAATACCGGCACTTGGGAGGCCGTGATCTGGAACGCCGTGGGTGTCCCCGAAACATTTTCGGGAATGATGTAGAGTATATCACATTGCACGCTTGGGAGTCCGGGGATCGTTACCAATGGCAGTGGCCCGCCCGTGTAATTGGTCTCCCAGTCCCAACCGCCTCCTATAAGTGGCGGACGCGGTATGCATCCTGAGTTACCCCAGATGTCGCAATACGCCAGTGACGGTCCGCTCTGGTTTGTCGCCTGTCCCACCAATCTCCCGTTGACGTAAGCCTGCACGGTGTAGTGGGTGGCACCAACCGGCGAAAAGTCTGCCGACATGACGTAGTTGCTCTCATCGCAGACCGCACATAGCTTGGTCATGGTAACTGTGCCCATCACACCGTTAGTAATGTCATTGGCCGTGCCGACTATCTGCTCCTGAAGATAAGCTCCAACAGGCAGCGTGTCGGCCAAATCCAATGGCTGCCATTCCACTTCCAATGCCACACCGCGCGGCACGGCAATCGACACGCCATCCTGACCGCTGCTGCCCAGATTGGAGATTGTCAATCCATCCTGTCCGCCGCTGCCCAAGTTGGAAACGCAACATGCGATGACCGCCGAGGCACTGCCCAACGCGGTGTTAGCCAGGCCCTGGTAAATCAAGCTCGCATTCTCACCGCCAATGGTGATGGCGGGCACCTGGGAAGCAACAATCTGGAAGGCCGTTGACAGGCTCCCCGACGTTGCGTTTACGGGCGATATAATCAGTTGGTCGCATGTCACGTTTGCGGCCCCCAGGAACGAAACGGTCGTGGCCGAGAGCCAATGCACCGACAATGTGGGGCTGCCCTCGTCATTCTTTTGCCAATCCAGTTGAGGAGGCCAGACCGCACTAGACGCAAAGGGACCTCCACCCTGGTTGGTCACCTCCGTCACCAGGACCCCTTGCAGGTAGGCCTGCACCGTGTAAGTGCCGGCCCCAATCTGCAAAAAGTCCGCCAAAAATATGTAGTTGGTAGTCCCCGTCTTGGTCACTGTCAGGGTGCCCAGGACGCCGGCTGTGCCATTGGCCGTTCCGACCACTTGCGATTGGACGTAGGCGCCGACAGGCAATGTGTCCCCGACATCCAACGGTTCATATCCCACCACCAGCCCCGTCAGACTGGCCGGCAAGGCAATCGACACGCTATCCTGTCCACTGCTGCCCAGATTGGAGATTGTCAATCCATCCTG
>JBKQNQ010000086.1:0-2500 GCA_052145875.1 Thiobacillaceae bacterium | reverse complement strand
GGCGAACACAACCATCGCGATGAGGTACATCCGCAGGAATCGCTCGTCACCGGGTCTGGTCACGCGGTAAAGCCCCATCAGCGCGCCGGAACCCGCTAACAGGTAAAGAGCACCAAACAACATGCCGTGAATCGACGTCCACAAAGCGTGCGCTGTGATTTCCATTGGCAGTCTCCTTAAAATTCCGGTTCGTTCAGGGGATGAATCCCGCTGCTTTCACCGGCTGTGGGAACAGGGCGCTGGCCGGCGCCGGTTGCTTCGCCTCCTTCCCCCATGTCCAGTACATGCCGACGTATGCATATTGTTCGGTCTGGCCGGCCACGGAGTGGCCGTAGCAAAACAAAAACTGCTCGCCTTCGTGATGGGGGAAGTGGTAATAACCGCCGATGTCGAGCATCGTCGAAGCCTGGGTCTGAGGCGCGGCGAAGCCTTCGCGTCCGTGGGAGAAGATCTCTCCTCCGATTTCGAGCCGCTTGCCGAAGGCATATTTCAGCAGGAACGCCCCGTACGGGTAGTTACGATAGCCAACTTGCGGCACGATCGTTTCACCGCCTCCGCCGTCTAAAAGCCACGGTCCGAAATTCTTTTGCAGCCAGAGGGGAACCTTGTACCAAACCTTCCCGACGCCCAGTCCCTTGTCATAATTCCCGGTCGGTAATTCGAACATCGTGAAAGTGCCGATCTGGGGAATGTACTTCGATTCCTTGATGAAGGCGATTTTTGCACCGAGTTCCATATCGGTGTAGCCGAACGCGGAGGGGCCAGTGCCGCCAGGGGCATAAATCGGGCTGTTCGAAGGGTTGATGCTGCCAAATGGAGCTATGAGGTGAAGCTGTAGTCTGGGAAGGGCGCCCCAGTTGAACTCAAACGCCGGACCTGTGGAGTCGATTTCCGCGGGCGTGCCGTCCATGCTCCCGAAAATGTAGAACTCGTAATGTTGATAATCCACCGGCACGGGGTCGTCGGTCTGGAACGGTGGGCCCTGTGCCCGGAGGCTGGGAGTTAGAATCGTGAAGAGCGCAAGCCGCAAGAGCGCACAGGCTCGTAAAGTATACAATGGCATTGTCGGAGTTTAGCGTATCACAAAACGTAATCGAATATCGAAATCGAAGTCAGACTTTACAGGGGCCGCGGCCGATCGCGATTTGTATTCCGGCCTGATCCGGCTGCACGTTCTGCACCACGCGGTGGAGGGTCCGATCTTCGGTCTCGGAATGATGGAGGAACTGGCGCGTCACGGCTACCGCATCAGTCCGGGGAGCCTTTATCCTTTGCTTCAGGGACTGGAAAAGAAGGGCTATCTCCGATCGAGGGCGGAGCGGGACGGGAAATCGCTCCGGCGAATGTACCGAGCCACGCCGCTAGGTCGCCGGGCTCTGGCGGCATCAAAAGGCAAAGTGCGAGAGCTGTTTCATGAGCTGATTGAAGGGGATTAGCGGCGACGGTGATTGATCGTCTCGATGGCCTTGGCGCTCGTGGAACGCACCTCGTCCACGACTTCCCGGATCGCGGCGATGACCGCATCCGGGTCGTCATTTGGGATGTAGTGGCTGGCATCGCTGATAGTCCTCTGCGTGCCATGGGATGACCACGTCGCCATGTCTTTCTGCATCTCGAGCCAGGCCGTATCGAATTTCTCGGCCTCCTCCTTGGACATGTCCGGCGTCGGTTTTCCATGCGTCAGCACGACCACGGGTCTTGCGCCCAGATTGCGATAGGCCCCGGCCTCATCTAATGTCGTCGGCATCGCATCCCGTTCGGACACCATCGGCCCGAGGGATGTAGAAAAAAAGGCCAGGGAAATCTCCCTGGTTTTGGGGGGCACCCTGGACATCGTTTCGCTCTTACTATTGCGGGCCCTGGATGCCACCAGGCGTGGTATGCCCGTCCATGACAGCTTCCCGCCCAGTTCTTGAATGAACGCTTTGTCGTTCGGCAGCTTTCCAACCACGGCTTCGAAACGCTTTAGCTGATCGGGATGCGAGGCATCCACATAAACGAGGCCTGCCACCTGATCGCCATAGAGGCCCGTATAGATGGTGGAATAGGGACCGCCCAGCGAAAGCCCGACCATCACGAAGGGACCTTTCTCGCCGGCGGCAGCCAGGGTCGCATGCAGATCATGTGCGACGCCCAGGCCATCATGGGGACCGGGTTTGTCGTCGCTCCAGATGATTCCGGCGCGGCTATAGGCGCAGGCATGCGTGAGTTCCGCCACGCGATCATAGACCTTGGCCCAGGCCAGCCCGCCAAAGTAGTCGAGCCCGGTTTCGAATACGACCGTCGGGCTTCCGGTGCCGCGGCACTCGATCTGTAGCCGCCTGCCGCCGATATCGACAAGACGGCCGGGGGCGGGATACGCAGCCGCGACCTGCCGGCGTTCCACCTGCTCCCAGACCGCGCCGATGACTAACAGAAGCGCAACACATCCTCCGATCCCGAGGGCTACCCATTTGAGGATTCTCTTCATAATGAACTCTTTCGATCCAAGTGCGTTACC
>JBKQNQ010000085.1:0-2855 GCA_052145875.1 Thiobacillaceae bacterium | reverse complement strand
TGTCCCACTTCGATTGAAGTCCCCCCAACTCGGAGCGCTTTTGTATCACGACGGCCGATAGCACGCCGCCCAATGCCACGACCATTGTCAGTACTCCCAGACCAACGGCAATGAACAGTTTGACCGGGTCCCGAGCGCGCGCCTCTTGCGCCAATTGTTCTTCGGCCAGCAGGTTGAGGGTAATCGCTGTCATGGTTGTCACTCGTCGGCTATGACAAACGGGCGACCGCCACTCCCACGGCTGCGGCGAGCGATGGCCCCAGGGAAAGCACCCGCCGCGTTCCACCGTTGAACTGGCTCACATCCAGACTCTCCACCGCGTTCCAGCATTCCACGGGCGTGCCGACCGCCTCGCCGAGGATTTCCAGCGCCGGGGGGGAACTTGCCGAGCCTCCGCACGCGTAGATTCGCTGAACGTGCAGATCATTCTGCCGCTCGAAGAAATCGATGGAAGAGCGAATTTCCCGGGCCAGCGGTGAGATCGCGGTCTTCACCAATTCCTGCACGGGCGGGGACATCTTGCGCTTCTCTTCCTCCGCTTCCTGGGGTTTGAGCATGAGAACCTGGCCAATGTATTCACTGATTTGCGCGCCGCCAAAATGCATGATGCGCGTGATCAATGGCCGGCCACCCTGCAGAAAATTGACGCTTGTTATCCGCGCGCCAATGTCCACCAGGACCACGACATCATCCTTGATCTCGGGGTGGCTGAAGTGGAAGGCATTGATAACAGACACAGCGGCCAACTCGATCGCCTGGGGTTTGATCTTGGCTGTGGTGAGCGCTTCGCGGCACGCGTCCACTTCTTCCTTGTTCGCTCCGCCCACGAGGATGATTGTCTTGGCGCCGTCCTTGTCTTTCGGCTTGTCCTCTTTGTCCTTCGTGTTGGTCGCGTCCTTGGTCTTGGCCGCATCGACGGGCTTGGCAGAGCCCTTCGCCTTGGTTCTGGGATCCTGCGAGCCTTTTCTTAACTCGAAGGCATCCAGATAGTACGACGAAAAATCGCGCCGCAGATACCCGGCGCTGTTGAGCTTGAGCGCACTCTTGATCTCCTCAATCGGAACCGGCGGAAACTCGGCCTGGCAAACCATCGCAGAACTGCAGCTAATGGTCACATAGGCGCGCCGCTCGGAAGTCTTGAGAGTGTCGACGGTCTTCTGGAGTTCGGCCACGAATTCCGGCCCCTGGTACGCCTTGGGTGGAGTGGCTGGCAGGGCATGCGCCGCGTACTCCAAGAGCTCAAACGTGTCCTGTTGCCGACGGATCAACACCGCCTTTATCTGGCTGGCCCCGATGTCGATCCCGAGTGCCAAATCGGGTTTGCGCCGCTTATTGACGTGAAAAAACATGGTCTTCTATCACCTTCCATTATCTAGCATCTGATGTGCCATCACTTCGATCGCTCCCCCAAGAATGACGGGCAAAAGCGTCTCGTCTTCAGTATCTTGCCCAATCGATTCTCACTGCCGAAAGGGCCGATTTCGTTGCCGAAGAAACCGTCACCTGATTACTTCCGACGAAACCGATGCCGTATGGGCTCCCCAGTGCCGTGTGCTGGCCAGCCGCCGCAACATCCACGGCGCAGCCGTCTGCTGCTCCCACCTCCAACGCCAGCCATTAAGCGCGGCAAGCAACCCAATCAAGCCCCACAACGAGCAGGATGTCTGCAAGGGTAAATGAGGGCAAATTAGGCCAAACCAGCGCCTTTCATCGCATCGGTTCCGCCTCCACTCCGGTTTCAATTCCACCGCTGCTTACAACAGAGGCAGGAGGGATGGCCCTCCTGCCTCTGGCGAGTTCAAACATCAAGCGCACGCGCGCTTGTGCCTGGGTTCCGTTTTAGTACGGACCCCAGTCAATACCAACACCGGCCAACGAACTCTTGGTCGCGGTGGAAATGAGGATTTGCCCTGTCCCCACGTTGTTAAGCGTGAAGGCATTACCGAGCAGATCCTGCGTCTTCCACGTCGTCTTCAAGTACGTGGCCGCGCCGGTCGTGTTAACGGTAAGCCCGTCGGTCTGACCTGTCTCCAGTGCCCATTGATCAATGGCGGCGTCCTGTTGACGGCAGTCATTGAGAGTACGGCGACCTTGAGACTGTTTGCGGGCTTTGACGAAACCCGGGACCGCGAGTGCGGCGAGCAACCCAACGATGGCAACCACGATCATGATTTCTACCAGGGTGAACGCCGAACGGTCATTGCGGATCTTGTTGATCATCTGATTCACCTCCCCTTTTTTGGTGATTTGTGTTTCCACGTCATGATGTTTCAGCAGCATTGATGCCACCCGGTTCCTTGGGCGCGGACACCCATTCTCACCCGCTCATTCTTGAGGCTTTGCCGCTTTTCCCTATCCAGACATGAGAATCCTTGCAGTTCTGCAAGCCCCGGGCGGGTGTACAACACGTGCCCATACACAATTGTGCTGACACGTGAACAAGGCTGTTTGCTGCGTCCGGCACAGCACGAGTCCCCGTCACACGGGGTGCACAATTCCCAAAATGGTCGACATTGCTAGACCGATGGCTGGACCTTCTCCACTTCCATCTCCTCTTCCGTACACGGGGCGGCGAGCTTTCGATAGAGCGTCGCCATGCTGATTCCGAGCATCTCCGCAGCTTTCTCCTTGTCACCACCGGCGGCCTGAATCACCTGCTCGATGTAGTCAACCTCTTGGCGATGCAGATACTCCTTGAGTTGCATGGGCGGCAAACCCCGGCTCCACTGCGCGGCGCCGGCGGCCTTCTCGGCAAGCAACGGATCGATAATCGGGTCACGCGTCCCGGGAGTCGTCACAACTGGTTGCGGGTTGAATTGTTGAGAATCCACTCGTGGCGCTACCGCACCGACTCC
>JBKQNQ010000084.1:0-4288 GCA_052145875.1 Thiobacillaceae bacterium | reverse complement strand
GGTAATTCTTCATGATATCGTCTATCAACTTCGTGTCCTTCACATCTGCGATGACGAAGCGGCAATTTGTCTCTGGGGCGAGCCGCGCAAACTCCTGTTCAATCTGATACAGCGCGAATTCACTTTGATCCAGCAAAACGAGCTGTGAGGGCTTGAAGCGAGCAATTTGCCGGGCCAGTTCCGAGCCGATTGAACCACCAGCGCCCGTGATCAAGATGGTTTTATTCTGAATCAGTTCAGTCAATCCTGACTCATCAAGCTTGACTGGATCACGCCCCAGCAAATCGTCAAGCTCAATTTCGCGCAGGCTGGAAACGCTTACGCGCCCGCTGACCAGATCGGCAAAAGAGGGAACCGTAAGCACCTTCAGACCTGCCTGATTGCAGAGTTCGACTGCGTGCTTACGCGCAAAATGAGATGCGCCCGGCATGGCAATCACCACATGGATTAGGCCGAGTTGATTTGCATGCTGCGAAACGGAGTCGATCGGCCCCAATACAGTAAATCCATGAATATCCCGTCCCTGTTTGCGCGGCGCGTCATCGAGCAGGCCAACAACGCGCCACTCCGTGCTTCGTGCAAGTTCCCTTATCAAACCTTCAGCGGCGCTGCCAGCGCCCAAGACTAACAAAGGCTCACGTTTGGACAACAGAGACAGACTCAAGCGATGTTCCTTCCATGCACGGTAAGCCAGGCGATTCCCTCCCATCAAGAACAGCAGGAGCATCGGATCCAGCACCACGACTGAACGTGGCACCACTGCCGACGGTTTTACGAGCCACAGAACCAAACCGATCATCAACGTGCCTGCACCCAGGGCGAGAACAATTCTCCTCAGATCCGTTAGGCTGGCAAAGCGCCAGATGCCCCGGTAGAGTCCCGCGCGCCAAAAGAGAATCATTTGCATCGGCACAATCCAGACCAAATGAGTCAGCGCGTAGGTCAGGAATTCCGGTGGGATGTTCAGATTGAAACGCAGCCAATAAGCCCCGAGCCACGCGGCCACAATGGCTGACGCGTCATGCACGATCGCCGTCAGCGTGCGTGGATTAAAGTTCATGGCCATGCTCCCTGCGCCAGCGCGTGTCAATGAGCGCACCGATTATTAGATAGACGGGCCCCCACACCAGGAGCATGCTCAGGGCTCGGTTCGCGCTGCCTCGCGACGCCCAGACGGCGCTGCCAGCCACGGCGACCATTAAGCCATATTCCGTGAGCGCCAATTGGCGGTGTGACAGCCCCAGCCGCACTACTCGCTGGTAGTAATGTGATTTATGCGCCTGCCAGATCTTTTCCCCACCCACGCTGCGTCTTATCAAGGTTATCGTTGCGTCGACGATGAAGGGTGAGAATACCAGGACCGGAAACCAGGCGGCCCAGACCTTCTCCTGCCACCCCAAGACACCCAAGGCACCCGCCAGAAAACCCAGGGGAATCGAACCTGCGTCGCCCATAAAAACCCGCGCCGGCGGAAAATTGAATAGAAGAAAACCCAGCGCCGACGCTGAGATTGACCAGTTGATCAACGCCAAGTTGATCGCCCCGCCGTCCCAGGCGGCGATCCCGTAGGCTCCGAATCCAAACAGCGCCATTCCTCCGGCAAGACCGTCTGTGCCGTCCATGAAGTTGTATAAATTAGTCATCCACGTCAAGGCCAGCGCCCCCAGTACCGCTGTCCAGTCTGCTAGCCCCAGTG
Source organism: Thiobacillaceae bacterium (assembly GCA_052145875.1). Lineage (GTDB taxonomy): Bacteria > Pseudomonadota > Gammaproteobacteria > Burkholderiales > Thiobacillaceae > DASQBT01. The sequence continues at coordinate 2,592 of JBKQNQ010000084.1, read as the reverse complement.
CCAAGAGGCACACAAGCGAAGCGCAGAAATGTGCCAGGAGGCGCAAAGTGACGGGCAGGCCCCGCACGTCATCCAGCATCGACAGCGCTGAGAGCACGAATGCCGTCAGCACCACAGACAATGCAGACTGTAGTGAATGGTTAGTTGCAAGCCATCCTGCAGCCACCAGCCAGCCGGCCATGATGCCCAGTCCACCGATGCGCGGTGTGGGCATGACATGCAACGAGCGTTCATTGGGATGATCCAGCGGTAGAATATTGCGGCGCCGCAGCAGCCCCGCTAGCGTAACCCAACATACGATAAAAGCGGCAGCTGGTGCCCAGATGGGTTCAGTAAGCATCGGCTCCTATTTCTTGTTCCTTGCTCCGCAATTGAATTTGCCGCACATTTGATAGGGGTCCCCGGGGAAGTCGTTGTTCACGGGTGCGATGGCCCCTGTGTGGCTTGACTTTTCGTTTTCACCCCAACCTCCCGGCGAGATCGGCTTAACTCGTCGATACCTAGCAAATCCGAAAAATTGGACATGGATGAGTTCGTCAATTCCAACGCGCTTTGGCCGGTCCCGCCTGCTTAGCGAGCCGCAGGCTTGGGCAAAGACTACGATGAGTTAGGCTTCGGTCCAAGTTTAGTCGCATGGGCGCATTGTGACGATTACCAATGAATACGCCCGCTAAACGCTATATTCATAGAGCAATTCTTTATGAGTTGATAAGCGGCTCTTGTAACCATAGTCCCCTGGGCCGAGGATTATCTTTCTTATTCCACCTTTGAACGCATTCTCAATTGAGAAGAATGTTGTTAGAAACCCGAGGCTGTATTCTGAATAATCCTCGTCAAACGTGTTCCCCGTGAACACAAGTGAATCATTGGATCTAAAGAAGATATTAAATGCGATCGCCACACCATCATTACGTACGACCGTACAAATCACATTCTCCCTAAATCTTTCAAACGTTCCCGATTCCAAGAACCCTTCCCAATATAGTTTATCGTATCTTCTGCCCACTAACTCGATGTACTCCATGAATAAGTCCCGAGTCAATGTATTCAACCCCAAGTATTCGACGGTTACGGCGGGAAATGAATTCATGAGTTTTTTTGAATAATATTTTATGTTGAATCTGGTCTTCCGGCTCATTTGGGCTAGATATGCATCAATTCCTGGTCCGAAAGAAACGACATAGCCTTCACTAACGTTGCACTTTAGAAAGGGTGTCGTGTAGTGGTTATAGGTTCGCTGGGTTACTACATAACCAATCCAGATGAAGCTCAATAGGATTGCTTTAAGCGCAAATTCCATGACAACTTCCGGAATGTCCATGTAATTATTGATGATAGAGATATGGGCGCCTGATCGCACAAATGGAATAACGTATTCGTTATTCTGACAGCGCAGTAACAAGGCACACTTTTTTTTTCGGGCACCAATCATTCTGACCATCGTGAATTCAAAGAGATGGACTGGATGTTTGACGCCGTGCTCGGCCATTAGCTTATCTATGGCCACCGCGTCACCCACCATTGTCGTCTTGCACTCAGCCCCATTTTTTGCAAGCTTCATAGCCAGACGAAGCAGCAGCACCTTTAGGGCCACGACTCGGTACAAGTCCTTTGCATGCTTCGCTAGGGCCCACCCCATTCTTGAGCTTTTTAAGCGGGACTTAATTTTTGTCAACGAATGAATCAATTGGTATCACATATCGTTTTCGTTGAGGGGGTAGGTCCCGACCGGGACCTGGGCTGTTAACGACGGATAGTCCAGCCACGAATTGGATGAACACCGCCGCCACGGGTGGTTCTGGCATTGGTCAATCTTCTGATTCTACCCTTATCTGGCCTGATCCATGGCAGCGTCCGGGGCCAGAATTGCGCACGCTACTTATCCAAATTCGGCAAGAGCCCTTTTGCCGCGGCAATGCTCGCAATTGTATTCAATTGAAACCCCACTATTTTTCCTTCATCGTAATGTTGCACGGCCCGTTCTCGTCCAGCCTGGCCGAGTTGCTCGGTCCAGGCGGGGTTGGTGACCAGTCGTTCCATACCTGAAGCGAGCGCCGCACTATCACGCACATTCACCAATAGTCCGGTGCGTTCGTGCAACACCTCTTCGCGCGAACCCCGTATATTGGTTGCCAGTACGGCACGTCCCATCATCATCGCCTCGATGATAGTGCGGGGCATGCCCTCGCGCCAGGAGGGCAGGCAGAAAACGTCCATTCCACTCAACAGGTCGGGCACATCATGACGCAGCCCCAGAGCCAGCAATCGCTTGCCCAGAGCATCCTGCGCGGCCTCGAGCTCTTTGTCGATGGCGGCAGCATGATCGCTAGGAAGCCGCTCGCCCACCAGCAGGAACCAAACGTTGGGGTGCCGGCGGGCCAACAAGGCGGCAGCTTGCAAAAATTCTTCAACTCCTTTCTCCTGAACCAGGCGGCCGATAAAGCCAATGACGAAGGCATCATCCGGGATGCCAAGTGCCTTCCGAACGGAAGGTCGGTCGAACTTCTTCGAGCTAAATCTCTCTGCATCGACCCCGTTCCCAATCGCGAAAACCTTCTGTCGTGGCGCTATCGATTCAGCAATTGCGGTTTC
>JBKQNQ010000083.1:0-3695 GCA_052145875.1 Thiobacillaceae bacterium | reverse complement strand
GTTTCGGGCCGTAAGGCCAGTGTCCTGGCAGCAAGGCTGTTCGGACATGAACCGGGTTGAAGTTCAGCAGTTGCCAATTCCCTCAAGCAACCGCCGCTGGCGTCGGCACAAGACGCCTTGGCGAATTCGTCGGCGACACCATTGCGACTTGCAGGCTTGTGGTCCGGCAATGTACACACCATCAAATCTGGGATGGGCCACATGAAGGTTTTCAGCCTCGCTGACTGGACAGGCATCGTCGAGACGGAATTGTTCGCACGGACCTACAAATGCTACGGCCTTGCAACTATTCGACACCGGGTGCTTGAAATCGAGGCCACGGTGGAGCCGTTTGAGAATCGGGATGGATTCTCGCTTCGAGTGCTGCGCGCCGGCGAACCACGCAGGCTTAAGCTCACCGCAGATAGGCTGCGGCGTCCTTTTATGCAACGTGCAACCGAGAATTGCCTCTTCTAGGCCAGGACTCCTTCTGCTATGTGGAGCCTGTAACAGGCCTGGAGCAAGCCGGTCTTGCGGTCATCTCGCCGGCGCAGGAGCGGATCGCAGGCTTTCCTGGCACCAAACTAAAAGCCCCGGATTGCTCCGGAGCTTCCGATGGGGCTATTGCAAGGCTGGCGTGGTTACCGTTGCGCCCATGAGATTATGACTTCCACGATCTTGGGCACCAGGAACAAGCATACGGCGCCTCCCAGGTTCTTGCCCATGGCCACCATGTCCCCGCCCTTGAATTTGATGGCGGCGACGCCCATAAAGAAGGGCGTGGCGGTGATTATCGCGAGGGGCCTTTCTTCCAGGTCATCGCGGCTCCCTGCACCACCTCCGCCAGGAGCGGGTGTCATTCCTGCGGCCAGCATGTCGACACTCACCGATGCCAACCAGGGTGAGCTGCGGTGCGGATTCTCCAACAAATGTGCATCCATTATAATAACCCCAAAATCGACCGGCTGCTATGTGCTTGGAATGGCTCACCTGCCCCTCATCCGCTTGAGTTGCTGCAGCAGGCTGCCAAGCTGTCCGTGAAATTCCAGGACCCCATCTTCGCGAAGCTTGATAGGCCGTCTGACACCCCCTCAATCAAGCTCAGCCAGGCCGCCACTGTCCCCATCGTCGACAGGAACGCTGGCATCACCGTCATCGCTATCTCATTGCGACCAACCGCTGAACAACGACGCCAGCCCGGTCCCCAGCACCGTTCAGTTCATCCAGCGCTTCCGGCCGCCTGTCGCCGCCGACTCATCCTCACCGGCCACCTCCGGCGTTCCAGCACCCGCGCAATCTTGCCTGCCAGGTCCTTCAGCTTCGGTAACTCCCCGTCCAAATACCGCGCCATGGACCCCGACACTGGGACCCGCCAAGCAGCCGGGACACGCAATCTGAAACCGATGTCCAACTCTTATTGCAGCGGCTTAAACTGGAGTTGCTGGCCTAACCGCTGCCCAAAATCACCGGCCCGAAGCCGCCGGGCGAAAGTGGTTCTGCAGTGAAGACCTGAAACATACGGTCATTGATTTACAAGCGCTTGCGCGTCTTGCCTCTCGAATCCGCCAAGTCGGGTTAAGGGTTCGTAGGGGGCTTCAGTCCCTTAAGTCGTTTTGCGCTTCTCGCGTATGCGCGTACCCGCTGTTTTAGGTGTTTTCGCCACGTCCCAAAACCGGGAGGGTCGGTTTACAGGCGTCTACGGCTGTCTTAAGCGCGCTACAGTGCGCTACTGGCGCGGGTTCCCGTTTGGGTTCGCATTGCGCGGCTTGACTCGCAGAAGATATTGAGGATGAGGAGGATGCGAACGAAGGCGAGCATCGGAATCGGAGAAGCCTGGCCTGTTTTACCCCCCCGACAACTTGTCCGGGCGTGTACAGGCATGTTTAAGCCGGCTAAAACCGACCTAGGCGAGAAACGGTACCGAGGTTCGCGTTCGGGTTCGCGTTTGGAGGCGGTCCCTGATAAATCGTTCATCAAATCCTATAGCCTACCGGCGAAGCAAAATGGACCCCGCCGAGCCCGGATTTTCCGTCAAGTGCGCAACTCGATTGCCGGAGAAACGGGGGTAGAGGATGTCGGACCTGGCCGGGCCGATCTGCGGAATGGAGACGGGGCGCACGCCAGTGCCATCAACCCCGGCATGGCTGTTGCCGCTCATTACTGCGAGTGTTTACAGGCGCGGCGGAAAGCCGGAACGCGCTATGGCAGAAATCAGGCGAATGTTGTTGGGAAAGATTCGGCCCGAATCGAAAAAGAGAGTGCGATAGCAGATTTATTGAAAGACTCGGTCCCGCCGCAACGTATATAATTCAGAGGGAGCGATTCTTGACCAATTTTGCCCCATCCTTAATCGCCGGATTGAGCCTGCGCACCGGGCGGCGCGCTTCAGACTCGGTTTGCCGCCTTGGAGCAACACACCGGTCGCACTTTGGGCTACACTTTCCGCTTCAATTGCCCCTTCCGCACCGTCAATTTGTTCGCCTCAGCGCGCGAAATTGTGCGGCGGGCGCGATTGATGATGGGCGCAAGGTCCGCACCGACACCATCCGCGACCCGAAGCATCAATTCCATTGTCGGGTTCCGAAGTCCGCGCTCGACCAGGCTCAACATGGATTCGGAAACGCCGGAACGCTGGGCGACAGCGTAATTGGAAAGCTTTCGGCGTTCGCGCTCCCGCCGCAAACGCCGAATGATCTCCTTTCGGATGGCCTCGTAATGTCCAATTCCGGGCATGACGAAGGCTCGCAGCAAAAGGCCCTTGACGCATACATTGCTATGGTCAAGTATCGTCCGGACTGGTGCCGCGAATCAGATCTGCGGGCGACCGCATTTTTGCAGACATTTCACACAATCGGAACACAACACCATTGACATTAAGACAGGGCATGCAGAAACTTGCGGCTGGAATCGAGGAACCTCGAACAACATGAGAACCATAAGGTCACATGCGGGCCAAAACGGAAGCGACGAATCACCCGTTCGTCTTAACGGGATTGGCGTTAGGGCCATTCGTCCGCACGTTGGCAGGGTTTTCAGGGCATACCGGACAAAGCCTTGCGAGGCTGGCGACTGGATCGACAAAATCAGCCGCGCTTGGGCGTGCGGGCCGGCAAACGCATTGGCTTTGGCCCGGTTGCTCCATCAGGCGAGGCAAAGCATGAAGCATGGGCAATGGAGCCATATTTGGCGCTCCCCCCGGCTTCCATTTTCAAAGCGCAAAGCCGAAATGCTCGTGACCGTCGGTGAAGTCTTGGGAGGCATAACTGCGAAGAATTCTGCAGTATTTGCCTACTGCCTGGAATACCCTCTACTTTATCACCCAGCTTGGCGAGACATTGACCAAGCAGATGATTGCCGAATACAGGATTCATCCTCGCCTGTTGCTGCGCGAGGCGCGGGAATTGGTCGCCGAACAAGGCCGGGAAGGGTTTCCAAACGCCGCACTCCGCCGACGCTCAAGCGGCGACTGGACCGCTTCTCGAACTTTGTTTTGGCGCACTCCGCGAACTGGCCTCCGGCGGAATGCCAGCTTGTCCGTGCTGAACTTGAACGTCCTGGATGCTGTCCCGCCGAAGGCAAAATCATTTTGTGAAAGACCCCAACTAAATGAACCCATCAAATGCTCATAAAAACTCAGACACATGCCGGACGGCAGCCATCACGAAGTGTTGCGACATGTACGGCCCACCAAGAATCCAGCGGCAATCACGAGGCAG
>JBKQNQ010000082.1:0-6871 GCA_052145875.1 Thiobacillaceae bacterium | reverse complement strand
CTCCCAGTTGCGTTCTCTATAGTGGGCGGATGTGGCGTTTTGTGGGAAATTGTGGATAATCCGCACCCACGGCCAAAGGGGGAGTCAAGTGTTCAGGGGGGTCACAACCGTCAGTTTGGATGGCAAGGGGCGCTTGGGCGTGCCGGCGCGCTATCGGGATGCGCTCTTCGCCCGGGCGGAAGGTCGGGTGGTGGTGACGGCCGACCCCAACCGCTGTTTGCTGCTTTATCCCCAACCTGACTGGGAGCCGATCGAAAAGCGGCTCATGAACCTCTCCAGCTTCAACCCCCGTATTCGTCAGCTGCAGCAGCTCCTGGTCGGGCATGCCGAGGTCATGGACTTCGACGCGAATGGCCGGATCTTGTTGACTCCCATGCTGCGCGAATTCGCTGAGCTTGAAAAATCCGTTGTGCTGGTCGGGCAGGGCATGAAATTCGAGTTGTGGAATGACGCGCGCTGGAAGACGCGCGTGGCCGATGCACTCTCATTTACTGAGGGAGACATGCCACCCGAACTGGAGGGATTCACTTTGTGAGTGTGGACATTCACGTGCCAGTCCTGGCACGTGAAGCGCTGGACGCGCTGCGGATCAGGCCCGATGGGTGGTATGTGGACGGGACTTTCGGGCGTGGCGGGCACAGCAGGCTGATCCTGGAAGAGCTCGGGCCACAGGGCAGATTGTTGGCATTGGACCAAGATCCGGCCGCAATCGCGGCAGGCAAGGAAATTAAGGACGCCCGCTTCACGCTGGTGCAGTCGCGCTTCTCCGAGCTCGAAAGCGTGTTGGCGGGGAAGTCTTGGGGCAAGGTGGATGGCATTTTGCTGGATATCGGCGTGTCGTCACCCCAGTTGGATGACGCCGAACGCGGGTTCAGCTTTCGTCAGGATGGTCCTTTGGACATGCGAATGAATCCTGGTGTGGGCCTCAGTGCGGCGGATTGGTTGGCGACGGCAGAAGAAAAAGAGATTGAGGAGGTGGTGGAAGCGTATGGCGAGGAACGGTTTGCTAGACAGGTTGCGCGCGCGATTGCTCAGGCGCGCACGATTGCGCCCGTTCGCACGACCAGGCAGCTTGCACAAATCATCGCTGGGGCCGTACGAACCCGTGAACCGGGCAAGCATGCGGCGACACGCACCTTTCAGGCTCTACGGATTTATCTCAATCGGGAGCTTGAAGAGTTGAAAGAAGCGCTACCACGCTGCGTTGACCTACTCCAGCCGGGCGGCCGGCTCGCAGTCATCAGCTTTCACTCGCTTGAAGATCGAATCGTAAAACGCTTCATCCGGCAAGCGGCAGCCGGTGAACAGGTCCCAGCCAGATTACCGGTGCGCGCCGCGGATTTGAAACCAGGCCGTTTGCGTCTCGTTGGCCGTGCGATCCATCCGTCCGACTCGGAACTGGCGGCAAATCCCAGGGCACGCAGCGCCGTGCTGAGGGTTGCAGAGCGCACCGAATGAAACGAGTCGACATGTTTCTTACCCTGTTGCTGGTGATTTTCGCCTTGGCCCTTGTTCAGGTACGCGACCGGGCTCGGCTGCAGTTCATGGATAAGGAAAGTCTCGACAAGGAAGCGCGGGAACTTGAACTGGAATGGGGTAGGCTGCAGCTGGAGGAGGGGAGCCTGGCAAGTCATAGCCGTGTCGACCAACTGGCGCGCAGAGATCTTGGGATGGTGCCCGTGCCGATCGACAAGATCGTTGTGATCGCCGTACCGGATCCCGCCCCAGGTCGGTCGGGGGAAGGCGCGCCTTGAATTACTCCAATCGGCGTCTGCTCAAACTGCATCTGGCTTCCTGGCGCATGGCGCTGGTGGCAGGCTTGATCTTGTTTTGGTTTGCCGCTCTGGTTGCCCGGGCTGTTTACCTGCAAGGACTCAATAAGAATTTCCTGCGTGGCAAGGGCGACGAAGTTTCTGATCGCGTGCTCTCCATTCCTGCACACCGTGGCATGGTGGTGGATCGCTATGGCAAACCCCTTGCGATCAGCACACCAGTGGAAGCGCTCTGGGCGAGGCCCGAAGAAGCGGCCGAGATCGACGCGCATCAACTCGCGGAGCTCGCACGAATTCTGGACATTCCGGCCAGCGTGTTGAACGCAAGATTTCGCGTTGAAAGCCAAGGCGAAGTTGCGGTTGATCGGGTGCTGACCCCTGAGCAGGCGACGCGGGTGACGGCCTTGGGGCTGCCTGGACTGAATTTGCATCGCGAGTTTCGTCGTTTCTATCCGGAGGGGGAGGTCACCGCGCATGTGGTGGGCTTTACCAATGTGGACGAAGTCGGGCGCGACGGCGTCGAGCTCGCCTACGATGACTGGCTATCGGGTAAGCCGGGTTCGCGGCGTGTCTTGAAGGACCGGCGCGGCCGAATCGTTGCTGACATTGGCCCCAAGCTCAGCGCTCAGATGGGCGGCAATCTTGCGCTTTCGCTTGACCTCACGTTGCAATACTTGGCACATCGCGAACTCAGTACAGCGGTCGTGTCCAACAAGGCCCGGGGAGGGGGCATCGTTGTGCTGGACGCGAAGACGGGAGAAATTCTTGCGTTGTCCAATCTGCCTGTCTACAACCCGAACAACCGTTCGTCCTATGATGCTGCCCAGGCGCGCAATCGCGTTGTGACTGACACGTTCGACCCCGGCTCGACGATGAAACCCTTCACCATAGCAGCGGCACTGGAGCGCAATCTGGTAAAGCCCGATACGCTGTTGCAACTGCAAAAGGATTACCGGGTGGGTGGCAAGTTAATCCGGGACGATCACTTCTACCCCAGCTTGACGGTCACTGAAATCCTCCAAAAGTCCAGCAATATCGGCGCAGTTAAGATCGCGATGCGGCTCACGCCTGAGCAATTCTGGGACACGTTGAATCGCGCGGGTTTCGGCCAGGTTCCTGGCTCGGGCTTCCCAGGTGAAACGTCGGGCCGCTTGCGCGACCCGAAAGTCTGGAAACCGGTCGAACAGGCCACGATGGCCTATGGCAACGGAATCTCCGTGAGCCTTCTACAGCTGGCGCGTGCCTACATGGCATTCGCCAATGATGGTGTCGTAATGCCCCTTACATTCCTCAAGCGTGAAGTCGATGACGTCGAGGGCGAGCGGGTATTGTCGGTTGAGATTGCCAGAACGGTCCGAAGCATGATGGAAACCGTTACCCAGGAAGGTGGCACGGCGGTCCTCGCGCGGATCCCGGGATATCGCGTGGCGGGCAAGACCGGGACAGCGCACAAGTTGGTCGACGGCCATTATTCCCCCGATCACTATATCTCCTCGTTTGTGGGAATGGCACCGGCATCGGATCCGCGACTCATCATTGCCGTGATGATTGATCAGCCATCAGGCTCGGCGTATTACGGTGGCATCGTTGCCGCACCGGTTTTTGCGCAAGTCATGGCGGCGGCGCTGCGCCAGCTTGGCATCCCACCCGATGCGCCGGAGCCCGCGCCCACGCGGATGACGGAGCCGTCAGCGCCTATTCGACCGGATCCCGCATGAACCTGGAATCCACGGAACACATCCTCAATCGCCTCGGTGTGAAGGTGAAAAATCTGACCTCGGATAGCCGCAAAGCCGGGCCGGGCACCGTATTTGCCGCTTACCCGGGCAGCAGTCGGGACGGGCGCAATTTTATAGTGGGCGCGATCGCCAACAATGTGGACGGCGTGTTGTGGGAAAAGCAAGATTTTCTATGGGACCCGGCATGGTCGGTGCCCAATGCGGGTGTCGAAAGACTGAAAAGCCGGGTGGGTGAGATTGCAAGCCGCGTCTATTGCCGTCCCACGGAACGCATGCACCTGATGGGCGTGACCGGAACCAACGGGAAAACGTCCGTGTCGCATTGGATTGCCCAGTGCCTCGAGCATCTTGGCAGGAAGACGGTCTTAGTGGGTACGCTGGGAATGGGCTTCCCCACGCAACTGATTCCCAGCGCTAACACCACACCTGACGCCATTGAACTGCAACAGACCCTTGCCGCGTACCTGACACAGGGGGCACAGGCCTGTGCCATGGAGGTGTCGTCCCACGGCCTTGATCAGGGGCGGGTCGCTGGCTGCGATTTCAAGGTCGCGATCCTAACCAATCTATCGCGTGATCATCTCGATTATCACGGCGACATGGACGCTTATGCCGCCGCTAAGGCCAGACTTTTTCAATGGCCTGGACTCGAATCGGTCGTGTTAAATCTGGATGACTCATTTGGCAGGCGTCTGGCGAGGGAAGTCCACGGGCCAAGAATTGCAGGTTACGGTTTTGGGCGGGGCGCCGTAACTGGAGATCAGCTCCAGGTTGATCGATCAGGGCTGCACATGGGTATTCGGTCTGACTGGGGAAATGCGGAATTGTCAGCGCCGGTCGTGGGCCGCTTTAATGCCAGCAATGTCCTGGCAGCGTTGACCAGCCTATTGGTTTCCAACGTGCCATTGGATCGTGCGTGTCAAGCGATGGCCCATATCGTGCCACCCCCCGGCCGCATGCAAACGTTGGGAGGCGGGGCCTGTCCCCTCGTCGTGGTGGATTACGCCCACACCCCGGACGCGCTGGAAAAGGTACTCGCGAGTCTGCGATTGATTAGCGATCAAGGTCGCTTGATCTGCGTCTTTGGCTGCGGTGGAAATCGTGACAAGGGCAAGCGCCCCCTGATGGGCAAGGCGGCGAGTGACGGTGCGGATCGCGTTATCGTCACCAGCGATAATCCGCGCAATGAAGATCCCCTGTGCATCATCGAAGACATTACCCCCGGTATGAAAGCGGGCTACAAGGTCGAGCTGGATCGTGCACGCGCTATTTTCGAGGCAGTGGGCATGGCGCGCGCCACTGACGTGGTGCTGGTTGCCGGCAAGGGCCATGAGGACTACCAGGAGATCCATGGGCAAAGACATGCATTTTCAGATGTCGATGTGGTGACCAAGGCTCTGGAGGCGTGGTCATGAACCGCGAATGGCGCAGGTCCAAGACACGACTACACCGGACGATGAAGGTGCATGGATCTTGCGCCGGGCGAGGTGCATGCCGCATCACCAAGGGGGGCTCCAATCATGATGCGCCTGTCTGAAGCGGCTGCCGCCATGGGCGGCCTGTTGATTGGCGCGGACGTACCGTTCGACTCGGTATCCACGGATAGCCGAGACATCGTCGCAGGGCAGTTATTCATCGCGCTTCGTGGCGAAAAGTACGATGCCTCCCGATTCGCTTCGCGGACCCTGGAAAAGGGCGCCGCGGGCGTTGTCGTCAATCATTACGGTGCACCGCAGGTGAGCCCCTCGATCGTGGTTGAGGACACGCGCATTGCACTGGGGAAACTCGCTGCACATTGGCGCGAGCAATTCGCGATTCCGGTCGCCGCGATCACCGGCAGCAACGGCAAGACGACGGTGAAGGAAATGCTCGCCGGGATATTGCGCGCGCAGACCGGCAATCCAAATACCGTGCTCGCAACTGAAGGCAACTTCAACAACGATATTGGCTGTCCCCTGACGATGCTCCAGCTGCGGCCTGAACATCGCTATGCCGTGCTTGAGCTGGGCATGAATCATTTTGGTGAATTGGCCTATTTGACTCGCCTGGCTCGACCCAATGTGGCCTTCATCAATAATGCCCACTCGGCCCATGTCGGATACCTGGGCTCATTGGATGGGATTGCGAAAGCCAAGGGCGAGATTTTCCTTGGACTGGGTCCGGGCGGCATCCCCGTCATCAATGCGGATGATCCCCATGCAGATTTATGGCGCAGCATGAACACGTCAAGACCGGTGGTGGGCTTCGGGTTCACCCCTGATGCCCAGGTGCGTGGGGACAGCGTTCCCGATGACGCGGGTCAGCAACTTGTTATTCGCACGCCACAGGGAGAGGTGAGCGTTCATCTCGGGGTTTCGGGTCAGCACAATGCCCGAAATGCCCTCGGCGCGGCCGCCTGTGCCTTGGCTATGGGCGCAAGTCTTGATGCGATTAGGAGCGGGCTGGCAGCGTTCACCGGCGTGAAGGGACGGCTGCAACGCAAGCTCGGCCTGCATGGCGCGCTATTCATTGACGACACCTATAACGCGAACCCGGACTCGGTTAAGGCGGCAATTACGGTATTGAGCCAACTCACCGGGCGAAAAATTCTGGTGTTGGGCGATATGGCTGAACTGGGTGATGCGTCAGCCGCATTCCATGCTGAAGTCGGTCTCGTGGCGCGCCAATCCGGCATTGATCAGTTGCTCACGTTGGGTGAGTTATCGACGCCGGCGGCCCAGGCCTTTGGCTCGGGTGGGCTCCATTATGAGCGAATCGAGGAGCTGCTGGCAGACCTTGAAATTCAATTGGCGCCCAACGTGAACGTATTGGTGAAAGGCTCCCGAACCATGAAGATGGAACGGGTGGTTGATAGTTTTGTGGGTGAACACTGATGCTGTTATGGCTGTTCCAATCCCTCGGCCAAAACATACGGGCGTTCAATGTCTTCAATTACTTGACACTGCGGGCGGTGCTGGCCGTGCTGACCTCCATGGGTATTTCATTTGTCGTGGGCCCTTGGATGATCCATCGGCTCAAGACCATGAAATTTGGCCAAGCCGTGCGCGACGATGGTCCGCAGTCGCACCTGATCAAGGCTGGGACTCCGACCATGGGGGGGGCTCTGATTCTCGTATCCGTGACCGTTGCGACGCTGTTTTGGATGGATCTGAGCAGCCGATACGTGTGGATTGCGTTGTTCACCACGCTGGGATTTGGCATTGTCGGGTGGGTGGATGACTACAAGAAGATTGTTCATAAGAATCCGAAGGGCCTGATTGCGCGCTGGAAATATCTCTGGCAATCGCTGTTTGGGATTGGCGCGGCACTGGCCATTGTCTACACGACCGAGCTCCCGGCGCAAACTGAACTGATCGTGCC
>JBKQNQ010000081.1:0-7899 GCA_052145875.1 Thiobacillaceae bacterium | reverse complement strand
GGGCGCCAGATGCTTGACGGTAGACCAGTCCACTGCGCCGTGCCGATGGTGGGTGCGGACGCTTGACATGGATGTGAACAAAATTGAGGCGAGCGAGGTGCCGAGCGCAAGATGCGGCTGGACTTCTGAGGAGATCCCTTGTGCATCAAATAGCCAGATCAGCGCGGGTACGATAATCAGGCCACCGCCGACCCCGAGCAGGCCGGCTGCAAATCCCGCAAACATTCCAAGTGCAAAGTAGGCGGCCAAAAATTCAGGTTTCATGCGAACAGGAATCCAACGCGTTGGATGTGAACTTAAAGTAATCCCAGAATGAATTCATAGTCCCTGGGATCGACCGGTGTTATCGACAAACGATTGCCTTTTTGCAGGATGCGTAGGTTTGCAAGTTCGGGATGCTCGCGTAGTTCCTTTATGGAAACAAGCCGCGTTTTCTTGATGAACTTAACCTCCACGTTCACCCAGCGCGGATTCGAGCGGGTAGCTTTGGGGTCGAAGTAAGGGCTCTTGGGGTCAAATTGGGTGTCATCAGAGTAAGCCTGCTTGCTCACTACGGCGAGCCCCACAATGCCAGGCTCATCACAGCTGGAATGGTAGAACAAGACCTTATCGCCAACGCTCATCTGGTCGCGCATGAAGTTGCGCGCCTGATAATTGCGCACCCCATACCAGGCGACGGCCTGGTTGGGTTTGCTTGCCAAATCGTCGATGCTGACATCGGATGGTTCGGATTTCATCAGCCAGCAGCGCGGGCTCATGTGAGAGAACTCGACAGGGAGGAGCGGGACACCGCGGCCATCAATGTGCCTTGATTAGCGTCCCAACGCCTTCCATCGTGAGCACCTCAAGCAAGAGGGCGTGGTCGACGCGACCATCGATGATGTGGGCCGTTTTCACGCCGCTCTTGACGGCGTCGAGCGCATAGCCGACCTTGGGAGTCATCCCGCCCGAGATGGTCCCATCCGCAATCAGCGTGTCAATCTGCCGCGGAGTCAATCCCGTAAGCAATTCCCCCTGCTTATTTAGCACGCCAGGCGTATTAGTCATGAAAATGATCTTTTCCGCCTTTAACACGCCCGCGAGCTTCCCGGCTGCGACATCGGCATTGATATTGTAGGCGTTGCCGCCCGGGTCGGTACCGAGCGGTGCAACGACAGGAATGAAGTCCTTCGAGTCGAGCAATTCGATAATGGCGGGGTCAATGCTGGTGATCTCGCCAACCTGCCCGATATCCAACATCTTGCCGGCCTCCTCCTGACTTGGCACCAGCATTTTCTTGGCATGAATGAAGTTGCCGTCCTTTCCGGTCAGACCGACGGCCTTGCCGCCGTGCTTATTTATAAGGGTAACAATGTCCTGGTTAACCAGGCCTCCTAGCACCATTTCCACGACGTCGAGTGTTTCCTCGTCGGTAACGCGCATGCCCTGGATGAAGGCACTCTGTTTGCCGATTTTCTTCAACAGGTCGGCGATCTGTGGACCGCCGCCATGGACCACAACCGGATTCATCCCGACGAGTTTCAGCAGGACCACATCCTGCGCGAAGCTGTCCATCAGCCTGGGTTCGGTCATGGCGTTGCCGCCGTACTTGATGACGATCGTCTTATCGTAAAAGCGCTGGATGTATGGCAGCGCCTCGGACAGTACATGTGCCTTATCGGCAGGCGTGAAGGCAGTCATCGTGAACTCGCTTGGGAAGGTGGTCCGATTTTAGCAATAAAAAAGGCGGCCACTGGCCGCCTGTGAAACTCGAAACCGTGCTTAACGCACTTCCACGCGCTTTTGCGCAGACGTTGCCCGCTTCGGCAGGCTCAGTTCCAAGACGCCATCCGAATACTTGGCACTCGCATTGGCCTCGTCCACATCCGCACCGAGGCTAAAGCTGCGCCTTACACTGCCATAGTAACGCTCGCGTTTGAGCACTTTCTCGCCCTCTTTCTGCTCCGATTCGCGGCGGCTTTCGGCAGAGACCGTCACCATGTTGCCGTCGATCGTTACATGAATGTCTTCCTTCTTCACGCCAGGCAGATCGGCGTGAACAGTGTAGGCCTTGTCATCCTCCTTCACATCCATCTTGAATTGGGGCAACTCCTTGTCATAGCGTACCGGCCGGAAAAAGCCGCGAAACAAATCATCCAACGGCTCCAGCCCCAAGTCAAAGGGTTCATAACGAGTTAGATTTGCCATTTTTTCCTCCACGTACCTAATGCGGGATCTCCCGCGGACAATATCCATATGGGCGTTTGACGCGGGAATTCAAGAGGCCGGGGCCACGAAATGGCTTTGGGGCGTACCCAGAATCCACAATCGGCTTTATGCTTGCGAAAGGAAGGAGACGATATGGCTGATTCTGACCCACAGCGTTGGCTCGCAGCGCATGGAAATTGGCTGTTTCGCTATGCCCGGCGTCGTTTGATGTCGACCGAACTGGCTGAAGATGCGGTGCAGGAGACCCTGCTGGCGGCGCTAAAGGCGCACGATGGATTTAAAGGTGCGAGCTCGGAACGGACTTGGCTTACCGGTATTCTCAAGCACAAAATCGTCGACCTTATTCGTCAGCAGTCGCGTGAACTAACCTCTCCAGGCGGCGGCGAGGATGATGCCCAGGATTGGGAAGCGCTATTCGATCAACGCGGTCATTGGAACCACACCTTCGACGACTGGAAAACCCCGGAAACAGAGCTGGAAAACAGCCGTTTGCGCCAAGCGCTGCAGGATTGCTTGGATGGCCTTAAGCCAAATTTGGCACGGGTGTTCTCGCTGTGCGAATTGACCGGATTGACAACGGAGGAAATCTGCAAGGAGCTGAATCTTACGGCGACCAATGTATGGGTGATGCTGCACCGCGCGAAGCTATTCCTGCGAGAATGCCTGGATCCCAGAATATGAGGACTGTTGAATGCGATTAATTATTAATTGCAAGGAGAACTCCCAGCTGGTGACGAAGTCCTGGGACCGCCGGCTATCAGTGAAGGACCACTTGGCATTACGTATCCACCTCTTCGTGTGCGAAAACTGCCGGCGTTTTGTCCGGCAAATGCATCTGATCCGTGAGTGGCTGCGCCATGACGACCGCAGCGACGGGCTATCGGAGCAGGCTCGGACTCGGATCGCGCGTAACTTGCCCGAGCAAGGCAAAAAACCCGGCTAAGCGCGCCCAGGCGAGCCCGCTTCGGGAAAGTTCCGGGAGGTCAGAACGCGACGCAGATCCCTTTATTGGGGAACTGGTTGAGCCAGTCATTCCCAGGCTCGTCCAGGGGTCCAACGCGCCGGACGCGTGACACCGGGGCAAGGCTTAGCACACCGCAAGAATCCAGGCAGCAGGGGCCACCCCGCCCAATCCAATTAACGCGCGATGCGCTGCAGTTTGGTTGCATATGCATCCGGCAGGGTCGCCGCACGCGAAGCTATCGAAATCTCACTGGTGTTGCGCTTCGTCGCCACTGATCATGTCGCGCACTTCAGTCCTGACTTCGATGTGTTGGATTTTTCTTCCGGATCTGACCTCAAGCGTGATCGGGAAATGTTGACCTGCCCTGAGGGCTCGCTTCAGGTCCACTAGCATGATGTGATACCCGCCGGGCTCAAGTTCGACAGTCTTGCCCTTCGGGAGCGGCAGGCTTTTCAGTTCCCGCATGACCATTACGCCGTTGTGCATGCTCATCATGTGGATCTGGACGCTGCCGGCTACCGGGCTCGATGCGCCCGTGAGCTGGACGTCTGTGTCGCTGGTGAGTTTCATGAACGCACCGCCAACCGGTTGGCCGGGCGCGGTGGCGCGTGCCCAGGGGCCTTCCACCAGTATATTGGCGGCTTGAACAGAAAATGAAAGCAGGGCTGCGCTCAAAATTAGGGCTAGGCGAGGCATTATCAGTTTCCTTTATAAAAATGCATGGAGTATTGCCAAAACGGAGGGGGAAGTCGACGGGTACTGCGCTCCGTTCCGGGCAGTGTTTGACTTCGCGCCTCCGTAACATCAGGACGCGGCCCCGGGCGAATGGCGTTGGTCACTGAGGCTCCGAAAGATCTGCATGGTCGGCGCAAGACGGGGCGGCCCGGTTAACACACAAGCCGAGTTTGCCTATTATTGCCGCGGGTGACAATGCGACATGGTGCCGCACCTGGTCACTGACGGTTACCGCTAGAATGTGCTATGGAAGCAATCGAATATCCCGATCTGAGAGACACGCTGAAGCGAGTTGGCCAATTGCGCGTCTATGTTTACCTGGCTTTGCTCGCGGTCGTAGCTGGCTCTTGGGCGTTTCTCGACATTGCGTTCCCACTCGTACCCCTGCTGGCTATTTTCGGGCTCGCCGCGATATTGACGGCACACGCTTGGCTTCGTGCCAAGCGATCAAACGAGATTGGGCCCACGGAGCTTGGCCTCCAGTTGTTGGCAGATATTGCGGTTATTGGTACGTTGGTTTTTTTTAGTGGTGGAGCTTATAACCCTTTCATTTCCCTGCTCCTACTGCCGGTGGTCCTGGCGGCGGGCGTCATGCCGGGCACTTGGGTTGGAATCGTCGCGCTTGCTGCCGGGGCTGTCTATAGCCTGCTCATGTTCAGGTTTGAGCCGCTGGGTTTGCCCGCCGGGCCCGCAGCCTTTGCCCTGCACGTTTCCGGGATGTGGCTGGATTTTATTGTCAGTGCCTGCCTGATTGCGTATTTTCTTTATCGTTTGTCACGTGCGTTGCGGATCCGCGAGGCGGAACTCGCGCGATTGCGTGAAGATACGTTGCGCAACGAGCAAATCATCGCGGTGGCCAGCCTCGCGGCAGGGACGGCGCATGAACTCGGCACGCCCTTGAATATTCTGGCCTTGCTTGTTGAAGAACTGGCTGGGCACGGTGACCAGGAGACGGTTCAAATGGCGCGCAATCAGGTTGCCCGGGCAAAGGCCTTATTGGCCAGACTGGCCGCTGTGGCCCGCGGTGGGGCCCGCACGATGGAGCGAATCGAACTGGGCACCTGGATAGCGGCTCAGCTCGAGAATTGGCGCTGGATGCGCCCAGAGGCGCTTGTCAGTTTGCACGATGACGTTTCTCCCGGGCATGCCCTCTGCTGCGACGAGACCTTGGGTCAAGCCCTGCTCAACTTGCTCAACAATGCCTGGCAGGTGTCGCAGCAACGGGTCGATGTGGCCCTCGAACAGGATGGGAATACCGTGCGGATTCGTATCGCCGACCGGGGCCCCGGGTTGAAGACCGAGATCAGGGCTCGCGCCGGACGCGAGGCGACGTCGGCGGGAAGCGGAATGGGTCTGGGACTCATGCTGGCAAACAGCAGCATTGAGCGTCACGGGGGCACCGTGCATCTTGCTGACCGCGAAGGGGGGGGCACGGTAATCACGATAACGTTACCGTGCGCGATCGCCTAGTGCCGCACCTTCTGTTGATCGACGACGACAAGGATTTCCTTCAGGTGCTGGGCCGGGCGCTGGGGCGTTGCGGGCTGGAAGTGTTGACGGCATCGGATTCAGAGGAAGCTCGACTTCTGGTGTCCGAACGTTGCCCCGATTACGCCGTTGTCGATCTCAAGCTCGGGCAGAGCAGTGGGCTGGACCTGATTGAGGCGCTGAGATCGACGTGTCCGGCCATGGGGATCGTGATGCTCACCGGCTATGCGAGTCTTCCAACAGCGGTTCAGGCCGTGAAGTTAGGGGCAGTCAATTACCTTGCGAAGCCCGCTACGGTAGCGGAAATTCTGGCGGCCTTGTGCACCTCGAGTGGCGCCACGCGATCACTCGTGGAATGCACTAAACCCTTGTCCGTTGAGCGGTTGGAATGGGAACACATTCAGCGGGTGCTGGCCGATCACCAGGGAAATATTTCAGCCACGGCACGTGCGCTCAATATGCATCGGCGCACGCTGCAAAGAAAGCTGTGGAAAAATCCAGCAAAACAATGAAGCTAGCGCCGAGCCGATTGTCCAACGGCCCTAAGCTGCGGTGGGATTACGCCGCGTGCTGGCGGTAAGGGTAGAATTCATCGCCGACCCGGTTCATGCGCGACTGGCTAAACCGCGCCTTGTCCGTGTCATTGAACGCGCCTTCGATAGCGGCATACTCCTGCGAGGCCCAGGCCTTGTCTTTCAGTACATCGACGATGCCTTCCACCCACGCCAACTTCTCACCGGGTGATTTCAAGGTTTTGCCACAGGCCTGATAAACCTGCTTTACGGCCAGAGCCGCCACGCCACCATTACGCAGACGGTCGGCAAGTTGCATGCAGCCCTGTGCACTACCTGCTTTCTGTGCGGCCTGTTCATAAAGGGCCAGTTCCCCTGCCGCATCTCCTGCCTGCCCGGTTAGCTGGCCGATATGGGCTAGGGCAAAGTGATCCTGCGCCTTCGCTTTGGCTTCGGTAAGCAGGCTCGCGCCCCACTGGGTGTCCTGCAAGTCGCTAATGACCAGCTGCGCCAGTTTGGTGTAGTCATAGACCGAGGCGTTGGGATCGATCCGGAGCGCTGCTTCGCGCGCTTTAAGGTAAGCGCGTGCTTTTCCACGGCCCACTTCGACATTTATCATTTCCGCCGCCGCGGTGTAGATCACGTCCTTGAAGCGGATGAAATCGACAGATTTGGCGGCTGCCTCATCCAGCATGCGGGCCAACCAGTCCTTGTCGTTGAGGTGTTTGTCGACGGCGAGAATGATGGGCCGGTAACGTTGAAACTGGTAGTCGCTCCCGGCCAGCATGCTTTCGGCCTTGCCCAGTAGCTTGGCGGTGTAAAACGGATCATTCAACTCGGCCATGGCGCGGTCGGCTAGAGCCAGCAATTTCTTGACGCTGTCAGCCTGCTGTTCCTGATTTTGCAACTCCACATACTTGGCTTGGTTGGCCTGTCGCTTTTCCAGCTTGGTTACGACGCGACCGACCCAGCTGCTGTCATCGGGGAAGTGAGCCTTCACTGCGTCGGTGAGCTTTTGCAGCTCGTCAAGGTTGTTGACCGCGGTCTCCGCCTTTTCCAGCAGGGCTTTGGCGCCACTCTTGTCACCCGAGCCAACCAGTCCCAAGCCCAGATCGAGCAGTTCGGTGGTTGCGGTGGCGAGCTCGGATCCCTTCCTTAACACCGCCTGCATGAACGCCGAATCCCCAGCTTGCTTCGCGGCCTCGATCAATTTAACCATGGTGGGAAAGTCCGCCGCACTATCGAGTGCACGCTGGTACAGCGCCTTGGCGCGGGCCGGGTCGCCGAGGGTTTTTACCATTTCGCCTGCCAAGGCCAAGAGGTCCGGTACGTTTGACAACTTTTCGCCCGCTCTCTCGAACACCGCACTGGCGTAATCCTTATCGCCAACTTCGGACGCGCCCGCAGCCAGTTTGGTAAATTCTGCCGCGCGGTTGGCCTTCCCCATCGCCTTATCGAGTATCTTGCGCACGACGGTGTTGTCCCCGATGATCGCCATCGCCTGCTTGGCCAATTCAATCAATGGGTCGAGGTTGTTGGTCTCTTTGAGGGCACGGTCCATGGCCGCTTCGGCACCTGGCTTGTCGCCTAGCACCTTCATTTTCCCGTCGGCGAGATAGACTTGCTCTGCGCCGCTCATGCAGTAGTCTTCTGCAGTCTGCAGCAGTTCCTCGGCGCGCGCTTGTTCACCGAGTTCCTTGTAGACGATCGCGACCGCAGCGAGGTCTTTGGTGAACTGGCTCTCGTCGGCGACGCGATCCATCAGTTCCTTGGCATAGGCCCGATCGGCAGGTTCCCGCAGTGCCTCCATTGCAAGAACGGCGTAATCTGCGCCTGTGGAACAATCGGCTTCGCGTGGGGATAGCATGTCGCGGGTGGCCACAGTGGTCTCCTTAAGATATCAAACGTGTGAATGAGGCCAATTTTACCGATCCTGCGAGATACCAGCATGAAGAAGCTTTTATGGGTGGATAGTCCTCCTTTATTGCTGAC
>JBKQNQ010000080.1:0-19154 GCA_052145875.1 Thiobacillaceae bacterium | reverse complement strand
ATTGCCCTTTGCCACGATGTCAAAGGCCTGAAGAAGCGGGACGCCGGCCTTCATCATGGTCGCCAACTGCCGCGTAAACAGCGCGATATCCTTCTCGGTGATCTTTCTGGCATGCGCAAACAGCGCGGATTGCTTGCGCACCTTGGAGACCATGATGCCCTGACGACGAAGCTGAGCAGTAACGACCGCTTCGCCTCCCGCCAGCATCTGACCCTTGATTCTCTTGCCCCTCTTGTCCGTGCCTTCCCACAGGAAAGTTGCATCCTTGACAACTGCAGTAGCCATCCTTTGTCCTCCTACTAGATGTTAGTTACGGCTTCGACTTCCTCAAGGGAAGTGATGCCTGCCTTGACCTTGAGCAAACCCGCGAGACGCAAATCAAGCACGCCTTCGCGTCGGGCTTGATCAGCAATGTCAACTGACGTGCCATTCTTCAGGATAATACGGGTCATCTCATCGGTAATTGGCATGACCTGATAGATACCGGTACGACCCTTGTAACCGCTGTCCTGGCAAAGATCACAGCCCACTGGGCCGTAAGGGCGCCACGAACCATCCAGATCTGTCTCGCTAAAGCCTGCGGCGAGCAACGCCTCGTTGGGTAGATCAACCGGCTTTTTGCATGAGCAGAGCTTGCGCGCGAGGCGCTGCGCCGTGATGCAAATAACGGAAGACGCGACGTTAAAGGGTGCCACACCCATGTTGAGCAATCGGGTCAGCGTACCCGGCGCGTCGTTTGTGTGAAGGGTAGATAACACCATGTGACCCGTCTGCGCAGCTTTGATGGCGATATCCGCGGTCTCAAGGTCACGAATCTCCCCTACCATGATGACATCTGGGTCTTGGCGCAGGAAGGATCTCAGCGCAACGGCAAAGGTCAAACCCGCCTTTTCATTGACGTTGACTTGGTTAACCCCGGGCAGTTGAATTTCCGCCGGATCCTCAGCCGTGGAAATATTCACGCCAGGCTTATTGAGAATATTCAGGCAGGTATAGAGCGACACGGTCTTACCCGACCCGGTGGGGCCAGTCACCAGTACCATTCCATAGGGACGCTGAACGGCATCGAGCAAAATCTGTTTTTGCCATGCCTCATAACCCAAGGCCTCGACGCCCAGCTGCGCACTGGTTGGGTCCAAAATCCGCATGACGATTTTTTCGCCGTACAGTGTTGGCAGGGTTGAAACACGGAAATCGATGGCCCGGTTCCTGGATAACACCATCTTGATCCGGCCGTCCTGAGGCACTCGCTTTTCCGAAATATCGAGTTTGGAAATCACCTTTATGCGGGAAGCGATTTTGTCCTTAATCGCAAGCGGTGGCTGGGCAACCTCGTACAGGATCCCATCGCGCCGATAGCGAATCCGGTAAAACTTCTCATAGGGCTCAAGGTGAATATCGGATGCGCCCATGTTAATGGCGTCCAGCATGATTTTCTGCAGATAGCGCACCACAGGCGCATCGTCGATCTCGATTCCACCCGTATCCTGCTGCACGGGGGCATCCTCGTCGGAAAATTCGAGGTTAAGATCTTCCGTGTTCAGCACGTCCATCGTGCTGTCAATCGAGGATTCAACTTTTTCTATGAGCTTGGAAAGCTTGTCATCCTCGACCACAACCGGTTCGATGGCCAAACCGGTCTGGAACTTGACCTCATCCAACACCTGCAGGTTGGTCGGGTCGGATACGCCAACGAATAGCTTGCTGCCGCGCTGGAACAACGCCACCACCCGGCGTTTTTGCATCAACTTGGGATCAAGCACGCCCTGCGGGATCGTGTCCGGGTCCAGTGCATTGATGTCCACGTAGGGGTAGCTGAATGTCTGTGCCGCGAACTCAGCCACTTGTAGGTTCTTCAACTTGGTGCTGCGCAGAAGTTCCGGAACGAAGCCGTCCGGCCCATTCCCCGCGCGCGCGACGATTTTTTCCGCTTCAGCTTCGGATAGCATCCCCTGACCAACCAACGCGCGAGCCAGCCCGGTCAGATTGGAAGAAGCGTTTACAGCAGCCATTTGTTTTCTATCAATAGGTTCCACGACAACACTATATCGGTCTTCCACACGGGAAAATTAACCCCATTCCCGTAGAGCTCCTTTTTCAGGCCGCTTTTATCCCTTTGCCCTGCAAAGGATACAATTTTGCGACTTTAACGGCCCGCCCCTGTGTCTGCACAATTTCAACCGGAATTCCGCCGATTTTGAGACTGACACCTGCCTCGGGAATTGCTTCCAGTCGCTCGAGTATGACGCCGTTCAAGGTGCGCGGCCCATCCAAAGGGAAGTCTAGCCCCAGTTTACGGTTCAGATGGCGCACCAGCGCGGTGCCCTCAACCAGCCACCCACCGTCCTCAGTGGGTTTGAGCCACCCCATCTGACCAGGTGCATGGGTGGTGAACTCACCCACCATTTCTTCGAGAATATCTTCCAGAGTGACCAGTCCTTCGAGATCCCCATATTCATCGACCACGAGCGCCAGTCGCTGCTGGTTATTCTGAAAGTGTCTAAGCTGGGTAAAAAGCGATGTCCCGGAAGGCACAAAATAGGGTTCCACTAACACCTCACGGAGGGATTCGGCGGTCACCTCCCCGGATAAGATAGGATGCAAGGCCAGTCGGACATGAAGAATCCCGACAAGGTCGTCCAGCGTACCTTCATACACCGGGACCTGAGTGTGATGGCTCGTGGCAACCTGTTGGACCAGACGCTCTGGCTCTTCCGTCAGGTCCAGCGCTTCGATCTGGTTGCGGGGGGTCATGACGTCATCAACGGTCACGCTCTCCAGGCTAAGGAGGTTGAGCAGGATTTCCCGATGTTGTACCGGCAGAAGCTTTCCCGACTCGCTCACCATCGTGCGCAGCTCATCTACGTTCAGATGCCCTTCTTCGCCACTTCCTCCCTGGCGCAGTCTGAACAATCTCAGCAGACCCGTCACGAACAAGCTCACGAACCAGATAGCCGGATACAGCACCTTGCGCAATACGGCAAGCACAAAACTTGATGCATGCGCCACTTGGTCCGGGTATGTTGCTCCCGCCACTTTTGGGGTCAACTCGGCGAAGACCAAGATTAGAAAAGTCACAATAAGGGTCGCCAACGTCAGTGCGAGTTTGTCCTCTCCAAACAATCGAAGGGAAATCACTGTTACCAACGCAGCGGACGCCGAATTTAGGAGGTTGCTCCCAATCAAAACGACGCCGAGGAGCTCGTCAGTCTTTCCCAACAATTGCTGGGTTAGCTTGGCCGCGCGGTGCCCCTGCGCGGCCAAAGCCCTGAGTCGATAGCGGTTTACCGACATCATGGCGGTCTCAGAGGCCGAGAAGAACGCCGAGAGCAGCAAGGCTAGAGCGAGCGCGCAAATCAGCACGCCCAAGGAAACGTCATTCAAGGTTTATCGGTCACCTGGAGTCTGATTGGGGAGTCTTAGTCAGCTTCATTGCCCTGTCAAGCGAGTGCCCTGTCACTCAAAAGTCAGTTATTAATGGTGCAGCAGTACTTGGGCAATGAACTTGCTCGCCACATATGCAAGAAACAGAAGGACAAAACCGGAAATTGTCCAACGCAGCGCATGGCGTCCACGCCAGCCCCAGACATGGCGTCCCGCAAGTAGCACGCCGAATACGATCCATGACATGACCGCAAAAACGGTCTTGTGGGTAAGCGGCATTGCCCGCCCAAACACTTCTTCGGAAAAGAAAATGCCGCTTACGAGCGCCAGTGTCAGCAAGATGTATCCGGTCCAGATCAATTTGAACAGGATCGCTTCCAGGGTCAACAAAGGAGGCAAATTTGACAAGCTGCCGCTCGTGCCGTTATGTAGCCGGCGCTCAAACGCCGCCATGAAAATGGCCTGCAGCGCAGCGATCAGCAAAAGGCTGAACGCAAGCAGGGAAACAACCAAATGCGCGCGGAATCCGGGCAGATTGGAAAATGGGACCGGACGAGCGTCAGGGAAAATAACCGGCATCAGGACGCCCACGGCCGCCAGTGCCGTCACCCAAACTTGGACACCCGGCAATACGGCACGCAGGCTGGCGAGCCCGTAGACGAGGGCAGAAAGCCATAACAGCAGGGACACCGCGTTGCCGAATCCGAGATGCACGGCACCCTTACCGAACACGCTCACGCCGAGGAGGCCGGCGTGCAAACCCAACGCAACAAGCAGCAGGCTGAAGATTCCAATCGAAACCCTTCGGGCGCTGGTGTGACGGTGAAGTAGCCAGGCCAGCAAGCCCCAACACCCGGCAGTGACCAATGAAACAGGCAGAAAAAAGTAAGGCATTCGTTAAAATAGACAGAGATGTCCGCCTATTATCCAACGGGCGTCTCGCGAAAGCTATACAAGGAGCTATATGCTTGAAAACTTGACCGGCCGCATGGCCTCCATCGTAAAGACGCTTCGGGGCCAGGCCCGTATTACCGAAGCGAATGTTCATGACACGCTCAGGCAAGTTCGACTGGCGCTGCTGGAAGCCGATGTCGCGCTCCCCGTCGTCAAGGAGTTCATCGAAGAGATCAAGGCAAAGGCAATGGGCGCCAATGTCCTGCATAGCCTCACGCCCGGGCAGGCCTTGATTGGAATCGTGCGTGACGAACTGACCCGGATTATGGGCGGCGAAGTCGCCGACATAAACCTTGCGACCCAACCTCCTGCGGTCATTCTCATGGCTGGCTTGCAGGGGTCAGGCAAGACCACGTCTTCCGCAAAACTGGCCCTGCTGCTCAAGGGACGGAAGAAGAAAGTCCTGCTTGCTTCGTGTGACGTCTACCGCCCCGCTGCCATAGACCAGCTACGCCAGCTTGGCAAACAGCTGGATATCGCCTTCTTTGAGGCAGGCGAGTTGACATCCCCGGTCGACATCGCACGCGCATCGAAGGATCACGCAAGACGCCAGTTTTTCGATGTGTTGATTGTCGATACGGCCGGCCGGCTGGCAATTGACGAAGTCATGATGGCTGAAATTCGGGAACTGCATGCCACGGTCGATCCAGTGGAGACCTTGTTCGTCGTCGACTCCATGCAGGGCCAGGATGCCGTCAACGTGGCCAGGGCATTCAACGACGCGCTCCCGCTGACCGGGATCGTCTTGACCAAGCTTGACGGTGACGCGCGCGGCGGCGCGGCACTTTCAGTCCGCCATGTCACGGGTAAACCCTTGAAATTCGTCGGGGTGGGTGAAAAGCCTAATGGCCTAGAGCCGTTCCATCCAGAACGCATGGCATCTCGTATCCTTGGCATGGGCGACGTGCTGTCCCTGATCGAGCAGGCCCAGACCTCGGTTGACATGGCGGAAGCCAAGAAGCTCGCCGACAAGGTCAAGAAGGGGGCGAATTTTGACCTGGAAGACTTCAAGGGACAGATCCTGCAAATGAAGAAGATGGGAGGGATGTCTGCACTCATGGACAAACTGCCGGGTGCTGGCCAAATGCCACAGTTTGGCGGCAATGAGGACAAGGCGATCAACCGAGTTGAAGGAATCATCAATTCCATGACCCGTCAGGAGCGGCAGAAACCCGCGATCATCAAGGCCTCGCGAAAACGCCGGATTGCATCTGGAGCAGGAGTATCGGTGCAGGACGTCAACAAACTGCTTAACCAGTTCGAGCAGGCTCAGAAGATGATGAAAATGATGTCAAAGGGCGGGCTAGGCAAGATGATGCGCGGAATGAAGAGCATGATGCCGGGGATAAAGTAACCGCGTCTGCGGGGCAGCGTCCTTGCTCTCGCCGCAAGGTTATGGCAAAGGGGCGTTCTTTTGCTTATAATGCTGGGTTTTCCGATTTTCCATACTGGATAACACCATGGTTGTCATTCGTCTTACCCGTGGCGGCGCCAAGAACCGCCCCTACTACAATGTGGTAGTCGCCGATTCCCGCTGCCGTCGTGATGGCCGTTTTATCGAGCGCCTGGGCTTCCATAACCCGGTGGCGCCTGAGGGCGTTGAGGCAACGCGCCTTGATCTTGCCCGCATTGACCATTGGGTCAAGAACGGCGCGCAGCTTTCAGATACCGTGGCGCGTTTAGTCAAGCAGAAAGCCAAGGCCTCTGCCTAGGCGGATTGTTATGGGGCGCATCGGCGCGCCCTTTGGCATTAAGGGTTGGATCAAGGTTCAACCCTTTACGGAGGCGCTCGACGGACTGCTGGATTACGACGTCTGGCAGATCGGCCAGGATGAGAACTGGCAGGATTTCGAGGTGGAAGACGCAGCGGTTCACGGAGAGGCACTTGTAGCCAAATTGGCAGGGGTCGAGGATCGTGATCAAGCGTTCGCCGTCTGTGGCCGCGAAATTGCGGTTTATCGGGAAGACCTCCCGGAGACGTCGGAAGATGAGTATTACTGGAATGACCTAATCGGCATGAGGGTCGTCAATCGGGATGGGGTCGAGCTTGGCAACGTCGCCGGGCTGATGGAAACGGGTAGTCACGATACGCTGGTGGTTAACGGTGATCGGGAACGGATGATCCCTTTTGCCGATGCATATGTCCTGCGAGTGGACCCGCTGCGTCGGCAAATTGAGGTGGACTGGGAGTTGGACTGGTGAGAGTCGATGTCGTCACCCTGTTCCCAAGCCTGTTCGATAGTGTCTTGGATTTTGGCATTTCGGCGCGTGCCCTGGATCGCGGCCTGTTCCGTTTTCTGGCCTGGAACCCGAGGGACTTCACCACCGACGTATACAAGACCGTAGATGACCG
This sequence comes from Thiobacillaceae bacterium, assembly GCA_052145875.1. Classification (GTDB taxonomy): domain Bacteria; phylum Pseudomonadota; class Gammaproteobacteria; order Burkholderiales; family Thiobacillaceae; genus DASQBT01. The sequence goes on along the minus strand of JBKQNQ010000080.1, from coordinate 12,463 downwards.
GCCCTATGGCGGCGGACCCGGCATGGTAATGCTGGCAGAACCGATGGAACGGGCGTTGGAGATGATCAAGGCCGCCCAGGGGGCCGAGGGATTGGTCCCTTGGGTTGTGTATTTCACTCCGCGTGGCCAGGCGCTCAACCACGCCAAAGTGATGGCACTTGCGGCCCGACCGGCCCTCACGCTCATTGCGGGACGATATGAAGGTGTAGATGAGCGATTGATAAAGCGCCAAGTTGATGAAGAAATCTCCCTTGGGGATTTCGTGTTGTCGGGTGGAGAAATTCCCGCGTTGGCGCTGATGGATGCGATCATTCGGCAGTTGCCTGGCACCTTGGGAAATGCCGCGTCGGCAAAGGAAGAGTCATTTGTAAACGGCTTGCTCGAGGCGCCCTGCTATACACGCCCCGAAGTTTACCGGAGCGAAGCGGTTCCCGCGGTACTTCGAAGCGGGGATCATAAGGCCATTGCCCGATGGCGCCTCAAACAGAGCTTGGGCCTGACGTGGCAAAGACGACCGGATGTGCTTGCCCACCGAGGGTTGAGCTTGGACGAGCAGCAATTACTCGACGAATTTCGTCGGGAAAAAGAAGGCCTCACCTAGAGGCTGTTATTAACCGCGCAATGTTTGCCGTCCGCCGGCAAACCAATTCGCGAAGAGAAAAGGAAGTTAAGCATGAACATCATCGAGCAGCTGGAACGCGAAGAAATCACGCGCCTCGGCAAAGTCATTCCCGATTTCGCACCCGGCGACACCATTGTGGTTCAGGTTAAGGTTAAGGAGGGCGATAAGGAACGCTTGCAGGCTTATGAGGGCGTGGTCATCGCCAAACGCAACCGCGGCCTCAACTCGTCTTTCATCGTACGTAAGATTTCTGCTGGCGAGGGCGTGGAACGGACGTTCCAAACCCACTCGCCGCTCGTCGCCGCAATTGAGGTCAAGCGCCGTGGCGACGTGCGTCGCGCCAAACTCTACTACCTGCGTGAGCGCTCCGGCAAGAGTGCGCGGATTAAGGAAAAGCTGCCCGCCAAAGCCAAGACCGCGCCTCAGTAGAAGCTATTTTTCGAACAAGAAAGCCCTCTCACGGAGGGCTTTTTTATTTGCCGGCAACGAGCATAGAATGCTTAAATGGAGTACGCCATTATCAATGCACCGTTTGGTCAGCTCGCGCTGATTGCCGACAACGATTTCCTCACCGAAATCAAGTTTCTGCTTGAACCCTGCCCTTTGAAGAAGCCGTCGTCACCCTTGCTCAAGGAGACTGAGGCGCAACTCTCCGCCTACTTTTTTAACCCCCTCCACCACTTCGAGCTTCCGACAAAACTGAGCGGAACGCCTTTCCAGCAACGGGTTTGGCAAGCAATCTGCCAGATTCGGCCTGGCGCACCTGTCACCTACGGAGCCCTCGCGCAGACCCTGGACACAGCGCCACGCGCGGTGGGCGGCGCGTGTGGCCGCAACCCCATCCCCATCATCATCCCCTGCCACCGAGTGGTCTCCGCGTCCGGGCTCGGCGGGTTCATGCACACACGGTTTTTGGGCTCGCTCAATATCAAGTCATGGTTGCTGGCGCATGAAGAGCCAGAAAGCTGACCCTCCAATCGTTGACGAGTTTTGCGATCGACTCTGGCTGGAAGAGGGCCTTGCTGATCTTACTTTGGCGGCCTATCGCCGCGACATGCGTGGCTTTGCACACTGGTTGAAAACGTGCCACAGCAAGACGCTGGAAGAGGCCCAGCAAATGGATGTCGAGGCCTATTTGGCGCATCGCTTTGCGCAGCATACGAAGCCGCGCAGTGCGGCACGCTACCTATCCACACTAAAACGTTTTTTCCGCTGGCTCGCACGGGAAAGCAGGATCTCAGCCGATCCGACACTCAAGCTAGAAGGGCCAAAGCTACCGCGCCCGCTGCCCAAGAGCCTGTCAGAGCGGGATGTCGAGCACCTGTTAACCGTCGCCGATCTGCACACCCCGCACGGTCTCCGCGACAAGGCGATGCTTGAGACGCTCTACGCAACCGGACTGCGCGTCTCCGAACTGGTCGGACTAAAGCTGCTCAATGTGAATTTGGACGCTGGCGTTTTGCGCGTCACTGGCAAGGGAAACAAGGAACGGCTCGTGCCACTGGGAGAGGAAGCCTTGCTCTGGCTTGCGCGCTACCTGAAGGAAGCCCGCCCGAAATTGCTAAATCGGCAGTTGAGTGACGCGGTGTTTGTAACTCAGCTCGGCAAGGGTATGTCCCGGCAGGCCTTCTGGTATCTGATCAAGCGCCGCGCCAAGAGTGCCCGCCTTGACCCGCGACTTTCACCCCATACGCTGCGTCACGCCTTTGCCACCCACCTGCTCAATCATGGCGCCGACCTACGCGTAGTGCAAATGCTGCTGGGCCACGCCGATATCTCCACCACCCAGATCTACACCCACGTGGCGCGCGAACGGCTTAAACAACTGCATGCCCAACATCACCCACGAGGGTGACCTCTCCGCCTCGCTACGACAGCGCCTTCATCATCAGCGCCACGCTGCTCAGTAACAACAAGCCGCCTCACAATCGGAGTGCGTGCGACTCAGCCAGTCCCGCATGCCGATGGTTGCCGCCGTATAAATCCACGAGTGCGATGGGCGAGGCGAACCCGTAGGCCTTCCAGATCTGAGCATGATGCATGAGGCCCGCCGTTGCAAACCTGACGACGCGACGATCCTTCAAGAAAATACGCCGGAGAGACCAGCCCGAAGCAGGCCTTTATGGCGGCGCTGAGGCGTAAGAGCGATCACATAAGTCGGGCCCGAAGTTCCAAACACCGCGCCGATCATCCCGCCTGCGAGACTGGCAGGCAAGGCCCACCAGTGGGAGACCCGCTTCTTTCCATGCAAATCAAGCAGATTGCGCATCGCAAGAACAAAAAGGAAGAGACCCAGACCGCAGCAGCAACGCCTTGACCTCATCCCATTGGACCCGATAGAAATTCAATCTGCCCAGAAGGAACGCGGCGCTGAAGTCGAGCAGCAAGATAGTCGGCACCACGAGCGCCAAGGCAAACATCGGGGCGCGCAGCGGAACGGCAATCAGATCCGAGCCGAACCCAGTAACTCCGCGAATGAGATCCGCCGATATCAGAATCAGGGGAGCATAGGTCCCATGACCTAGGAACATATCTTGGAACCCCGTTCAATAGTGATGCCAAGCTCCTTGATGCCACGAACGATGGCGAACTTGGTGACACTGACCTTCACCCAGGGCGCCGCGAATTCGTTCAGAATGATACACGCCACGTGCTCGGCAACCGATTCCACCAGCGCGATGGGCTGAGGCGCGTTAGTAAGGGATTCCTTGATCCTGCTGGCCACCGCACCGTAGTCGATGGTATCGCCCACACGGTCACTATCACAGGCTTTATTGTGTGGCAGCCCGATCTCGAGGTCCAATTTCACCGGTTGCGGTGTTTTGCGTTCCCACTCATATATGCCGATAATAAGATCTAGGCGGAAGTCCCGCAAAAACAAGATATCCATGAGCTACGCGCCCAAACGAAAGACGCAATTTTAATGGAAAGCGTTCTACCAGCCCTGCCTTATTTCGTCGGTGCCTATTTGATCGGATCGCTGTCGTTTGCCGTGATCGTGGCCAAGCTGACTGGCTTGCCTGACCCGCGCTCATTTGGCTCGGGTAACCCGGGCGCGACCAATATGTTGCGGACCGGCAAGAGAAGTGCGGCGGCCCTGACGCTCCTGGGCGATCTGTCCAAGGGCTACGTGGCGGTTTCCCTTGCGCGGCACATTGGAGCCCGGTATGCCGTTGGTCCAGACGCCATGTACGTTGCCTGCCTGGGTGTATTTCTTGGCCATTTGTTTCCAATTTACTTCGGCTTCAAAGGCGGGAAGGGGGTCGCAACCGCTTTGGGAGTGCTGCTTGCGTTGCATCCTGCATTAGGCATGTTAAGCGTTGCGACCTGGCTGGTCGTTTTTGGCCTGTCGCGGATTTCGTCGCTTTCGGCGCTGATCGCGTCAGCGGCTGCGCCTGTCTATGCGCATTTGCTGCTGAACGATTCGAGAGCGGTAGGTGTTCTGATCGTGCTGACTACGCTGTTATTCTGGAGGCATCGCGGCAATATCAGACGCCTTCTTTCCCGCGAGGAAGGGCGCATTGCCAAACCCAAATGATCCTCTCTAAAGGACTTGCTAATGGCCTGGTTTGAGAAGGAAATGAATTACGCCAAGGACAGCTTGGCAGACGTTTCGCAGCAGGCGATTGACCGTGCCGGAGAACGGTTGACAGGTGTGGTTAAGGACGGCGTGGCGCAAGCCGGCACCGAGCTGCGTGAAGTGATCCAACACGCCGGCGAAGAAATTGACCTCAAACTTGAAAAAATCTCCCTTGAACTCCACAACCAGCGCCAGTTCACCAAGGACGATGTAAGAGAGATGGTTGACTACGCGTCAGACCGACTTTCTACGGTGCTAGACGAACGGGTCAGCGTCGCCAGGCGCGAATTCTCCAGCCTCGTGGAAGAGAAGGTTGAATACTTCAAGCGGGAAGTGGACGATTTTTTCATTCGTCGGCAAGGCGACCTTGCGCGCGAACGCCGAAGGTTGTTTGCCAACGTCGTCATAGCGGTTATGGCGTCAACGCTGGTTGGTGCGGTGTCCTGGATGTACCACCGCTTTGTTGGGGGAGCCCTGGATCTGTTCGGAATTTTTCGCATCGTATTTGCGTCGCTCACCGGCGGCTATGTCGTTTATCTTGTCATTTCCTTCATCCGCCGTTGGATGACAATGAGCGAGCACAATAAGGACGCTATGTACCTCACCATGCGTTACTGGGGTGTGTTGCGCCCGGAAAGCATTTTCGGGAACTTGGTGCTGCTGTGCTTGGCCGGCCTCCTCTTTGGGTTGGTGATGTTCCCAGACATCTTAGTACAACTGCCGGGCGGGAAAGTAATATTGGAATTGGTGAGAAATGCGTTGCCCCGCTTGCATCAATAGGTCACGGGGAAACGACGCGGGAATTAGCTGCCCTCAATTTCCGCCAAATCCCAACGTGGTTTGACTGCGAATGAGGCGGGACCCACCTCCCCTTGGTGCATTTGCTGGGCGCCGGCGTATGCAATCATCGCACCGTTGTCGGTGCACAAGTCGAGCGGTGGAAAGAATACCTGCGCCCCCACCTTGGCGGTCTCACCCTGCAGCCCGACACGCAATTGGCGGTTGGCGCCCACGCCGCCCGCAACAACCAGTTGCGAGCTTTCAACTTGCTTCAACGCACGAATCGATTTGCTCACCAAGACCTCAACCATTGCCGCTTGAAACGCCGCTGCAATATCGGCTCGGTCAGTGTCCATCGGATGCTTGTTCCGCAAGGTCAGCACCGCGGTCTTCAGACCGCTGAAGCTGAAAGTCAAATCGCCTGAGTTCAGCATGGGGCGCGGCAATTTAAATCTGAAAGGATCCCCCCGGTCCGCCAATTCCGAGAGGGCCGGCCCGCCGGGATAGTCTAGGCCCAGCAGCTGGGCGGTCTTATCAAACGCTTCCCCAGCCGCATCATCTAGAGTCTCACCCAGCAGAATGTAAGCGCCCACTTTCTGTACAAACATTAGCTGGGTGTGCCCCCCTGAGACCAAGAGTGCCACAAACGGGAATTCGGGCCGAGGGTCGGACAAAAGTGGGGAAAGTAAATGCCCCTCAAGGTGATGGACCCCAATTGCCGGAATTCCCAGCGCATAGGCCAATGATTGGGCGACTCCTGCCCCGACCAAGAGTGCCCCGGCCAATCCTGGGCCCTTCGTATAGGCGATGCCGGAGATTTCGGCAAGTGAACTGCCTGCTTCGGCCAAGACTTGGCGCAACAGGGGCACAACGCGCCGGATATGGTCGCGGGATGCGAGCTCGGGTACGACGCCGCCGTAATCCCGATGCATCGCGACCTGAGAATAAAGCGCGTGTGCCCGAAGTCCGTACCCGGTGTCATACAGCGCAACGCCGGTTTCATCGCAGGAGGATTCGATGCCCAAGATCAGCATAATGGACGGGGACTGGAAAAATCTACCAAAGCGCGCTATTATTTGATACTTTCCACGGTCAAGGAAGCGATTTTAATGCCGCATATCAAGGTCAAAGAGAACGAGCCGTTCGACGTAGCGCTGCGCCGCTTCAAGCGTGCGGTTGAAAAAACCGGGCTGCTGACAGAACTTCGCGCGCGCGAGTTTTACGAAAAACCGACGTCTGAGCGCAAACGCAAGCTCGCCGCAGCGGTCAAGCGCACCCACAAGCGGCTGCGCAGCCAAATGTTGCCGCCCAAGATGTACTGATCCGACACGCGTTACCACGGCGTGACCACAAGGCGGAGCGTGCTCCGCCTTTTGTCATTTATGGAGTCCCGAATGAGCCTGAAAATTACGATCCTCGAAGACGTTAAAACCGCGATGAAGGCCAAGGAGACCGTCCGCCTTGCCACGTTGCGGATGCTTACCGCCGCAATGAAGCAACGGGAGGTCGACGAACGCATTGAACTCGATGATGCCGCCGTTCTCGCAATTGTGGAGAAGCTCATCAAACAGCGCAAGGACTCGATCGACCAGTTCGGGAAAGCGGGTCGAAAAGACCTGGTTGACGCTGAGACGGCCGAACTTGCAGTGCTGACCGCCTATCTGCCTGCCCAGCTCTCCGAAGCGGAACTGATGGCGGCGATCGACGCAGCCATTGCTGCGGCAGGCGCTGTTGGCCCGAAGGACATGGGCAAACTGATGGGAACCCTCAAGCCACAACTGGCAGGCAAAGCCGATATGGGCAAGGTCTCCGCCTTGCTTAGAAAGAAGCTGGGCGGCTAACTTTCTTTCAAGCGAACCTGCGCGATGATCCCCCGGGATTTTATAGATCAGTTGATAGCGCGTGTCGACATTGTCGATGTGATTGATCGGCGCGTACCGCTAAAAAAGGCGGGACAGAACTACCAAGCTTGCTGCCCGTTTCACCAGGAAAGAAGCCCATCATTTACGGTGAGTCCGATGAAGCAGTTCTACCACTGCTTCGGCTGTGGTGCGCACGGGACCGCCATCAATTTTCTGATGGAGTATGGAGGCTTGAGCTTCGTCGATGCCGTAAGGGAACTGGCGAGTGATGTCGGCCTACCGGTCCCCGAAGAGGCAGCCCAAGGCGGGCACCCCAAAGCAGCGCCCCAGCTGGGTGAGGCAATGGAAACGGCTGCAGCCTTTTACAGACAGCAACTCAAGGCGTCGCCGCGCGCAATCGATTATCTTAAGCGCCGTGGCCTGATCGGTGCGGTCGCCGCCCGCTTCGGCTTGGGTTACGCGCCCGGACTTACGAGCGCACTCAAAGCGGCGTTCCCTGATTACCAGGCGCCCGAACTGGTGACCGCGGGGCTCGTGATCGATGGCGAACGTGGCCGCTATGATCGCTTTCGCGACCGCATCATGTTTCCGATTCGCAACAGCAAGGGCAGCGTCATCGGCTTCGGAGGGCGCATCCTCGATCAGGGCGAGCCGAAATACCTGAACACCCCGGAGACGCCCTTGTTTAGCAAAGGCAACGAAATCTATGGTCTATTTGAAGCCCGCCAATCGATCCGTGAAGCCGGTAAGGTCGTGGTCGTAGAAGGCTATATGGACGTCGTGGCGTTGAACCAGTTCGGCATCGGCTACGCCGTTGCCACCTTGGGTACCGCGACCACCCCGGTTCATGTCCGGACCATGCTCAGGCACGCAGACCGCATTTGCTTCAGCTTCGATGGTGACAACGCGGGGCGCAAGGCCGCTTGGCGGGCATTGGAAAACACGTTGGAGCCCATGCAGGATGGTAAGGAAGTGAGCTTTCTGTTCTTACCCGAGGGCGAGGACCCCGACAGTTTTGTGCGAACTCAGGGCCCACAACGCTTCGAACAGCTGCTGGATAGGCATGCCGTGCCCCTCTCGGAACTGATGGTGCGCGAGTTAATTCACGAGGAAGCGATTGACAGCCAGGAAGGCCGGGCCAGAGTCCTCAAGTCGGCTCAGCCCATGCTGGCCAAACTGGCAGGCGCCCCCCTACTGGCAGCGCTGGTCCGCCGCGATCTGGCACAGCGGTTGAATCTGCCTGCAGAGGAAGTGGGCATCCTCCTGGGGCAAAGTCAAAAGGCCGGCGCAAAAAAGGCATGGCGGCCCCGCGAGCTTGGAGTTGCGACCCGATCACCTGCCCGGCAGCCTTCCCTCTATCGTCATGCGGCTACTTTACTCGTGTTGCAATCGTCATGGGCAAGCCAAATCGATCTGGACACACTGCTGCCTGACGAACCCTTTGCTCAGGAACTCGCCGCCTTGATTGTCTGGATGAAAACGCTTAAGGTCAATTCCGCGGCACAACTGGAAGAGGCGGCGCGGGGCGGGCCCCTTGAGAAACTGGTAGCGACCCTGCATGCTGAAACGATGCAACTTGGCCAAGACACGATTGAGGAAACCGTCATGACCGATCTGCTTAGGCAAATCCAGTCGAAGTGGCTTATCCGGGAGCAGCGCCGCTTAAGTCAAATCCCGTTGGGGCAGCTCAGTCTCGCCGAGCGACAAAAATTCAAGGAAATCTCGGAACTTCTGGCCCAAAACCGGGCCTGATATGGCCCAAAACTTGCCTTATGGCGATGCGCTGAAACCAGGTATACTTTAACATTTTTCGGCGAAAACGCTGCCACAACGCAGAACGTGGGGCGCCCCAATTACGGATGCACATTATGCCAACAGTCCAACCCAAAGCCAAAGTTAAAGCGGCCGACATGAAAAAGGCCAGTAGAAAGATCGATGCAGCGCTTTCCAAGGCCCAGGCGCAACAAAAGACCGAATTGACCCAGGCCGAGCAGGAAGCCCGGCGCACGCGGCTTAAGGCCTTAATTTTGCTGGGCAAGGAACGTGGTTACCTGACTTACGCGGAAGTCAACGATCACCTGCCTGATGAGATGCTCGATGCCGAGCAAATTGAAGGCATCATCAGCATGATCAATGACATGGGCATCCAGGTGTTTGACGAGGCGCCGGATGCGGAAGCGCTGTTGATGAACGAGACAACGGCCCAGGTTGCTGATGAGGACGTGGTTGAGGAAGCCGAACAGGCGCTGTCCTCCGTTGACTCCGAATTCGGTCGTACAACCGATCCGGTTCGAATGTACATGCGTGAAATGGGCTCCGTTGAGCTCTTGACCCGCGAAGGCGAGATCGAAATCGCAAAACGGATCGAGGAAGGTCTGAAGCACATGGTGTTGGCCATTTCCTCATGTCCAATGACGATTCAGCAAATTCTTAACTTGGCCGAACAGATCAAGCGTGATGAGATTCGCGTGGACGAACTGGTGGATGGCTTCACCAATGTCGAAAGCGCGTCCACCCCGTATAACCCGCCCCATGAAGAAGCCGGCAACGTTGACAGCGACGAGGATGCCGAGGACGAGGACGACGGCGCCGCCGTGGCAGCTGCCAATTTGGCCCAGCTCAAGGTGGACGCCTTGGTACGATTTGACGCGATCGCCAAATCCTACAAGAAACTGCAGATGACTTGGGCCAAGCATGGCTTAGGCAGCAAGCAGCAGATCAGCGCTCAGTCCGATTTGACGGAGCTGCTTATGGAGTTTCGTTTTTCGGTGAAACAAGTAGAGGCGCTGTGCGAAAGCCTCCGCGGGACCGTTGAACGCATCCGCAGCCATGAACGCCAGATCATGGACCTAGCCGTCAACAAGGCTGGCATGCCTCGCGCCCATTTCATTCGCGCGTTTCCCGGCAATGAAACAAACGCAGACTGGGTAGACAAGGAGATGGCAGCAAAGAAAGCCTACAGCGCAGCGCTGGCACGCGTGCAATACGAAATGAAGGAACTTCAAGAAAAGCTCGCCGCAATTGAACAATTCGCCGGCCTCCCCATCAAGGAGCTCAAGGAGATCAACCGCCAGATGTCAACCGGTGAAGCCAAGGCTCGCCGCGCCAAGCGCGAGATGATCGAGGCAAACCTGCGGCTGGTCATCTCAATTGCCAAGAAATACACCAACCGCGGGCTGCAATTTCTCGACCTCATACAGGAAGGTAACATCGGCTTGATGAAGGCAGTCGACAAGTTCGAATACCGGCGCGGCTATAAATTCTCGACATACGCAACGTGGTGGATCCGGCAGGCAATCACCCGTTCAATTGCCGACCAAGCGCGCACCATCCGTATCCCCGTGCACATGATTGAAACAATCAACAAGATGAACCGCATCTCGCGTCAGATCCTTCAGGAGACCGGTCAGGAGCCCGATCCGGCAACGCTGGCGAAGAAGATGGAAATGCCCGAGGACAAGATTCGCAAGATCATGAAGATTGCTCGGGAACCCATTTCCATGGAAACCCCTATTGGCGACGACGAAGACTCCCACTTGGGTGATTTTATCGAGGATCAGTCCACGCTGGCCCCCGATGACTCCGCCGTCTATGCCAACTTGCGCGACGCCACACGAGAAATTCTCGACAGCCTGACGGTGCGGGAGGCTAAGGTGCTACGCATGCGGTTCGGTATTGAGATGAATACTGACCACACGCTGGAAGAAGTTGGCAAGCAGTTCGACGTGACCCGTGAACGGATTCGCCAGATCGAAGCCAAGGCACTGCGCAAGCTGCGGCACCCAACCCGGTCGGAAAAGCTGAAGAGCTTCATCGGCAACGAGTAGTCTCGGGACCTGTCGCTCACCCAGTTAGCGCAAAGGACTCATAATCGATTCAAGCTAATGGGCTGCAGTAGTGGAAGTGCGTGAATAGGCGGGTTAAGGCGTGTAATCCGTTGAATAAGTTGTTCCACCGCATCCGCACGTTCAGCAAGTGCACGACGACGTTCTGAGGTAAGAGAAGAACAAGTGAAATAAGCTTTAAGGGACGTTAGCTCAGTTGGTTAGAGCAGAGGACTCATGTTTACGAATGTGCCATGCACGTGGAAACTGTGTATGGGATGGTGTCAAATTCGGCGAACCCTAAGTGCGGAGACGCATACGGCAACGCCGAGCCAAGCTTCAAACAGAAATGTTTGTTGAAGGTGTAGAGACTAGACGGCACCCACCTAAGGCGCAAGCTATGGTGAAGGCATAGTCCAGCGAGTGGCGAAAGTCACATAAAGTCGAATCCTTTGGTCGTTGGTTCAAGTCCAACACGTCCCACCAGTTGAAAAAAGACTGCCTGACGGCAGTCTTTTCTCTTTCTGCCGCTTACAGAATTCCATTGACCTGGGTCGATAATTCGCGGCCTGTTGGTTTGTGCGGTAAGTCCCCCTCTGACTCGCCCCGCAACGTGTTGCCAGTTGCTCTATTTAACCATTCTGTAGGTTTGAGTCTGGTCATCCACCGTGCACGATTTTGCTGTCGCTGCCTCGCGCGATTTTGGCGCGTCAATTGCAATTACATTGTGATCTTGAAAATTGATAACGAGCTTGCTGGTCAAACATGCGGCGGCATCGTTGACGGCGACAATTCCGTTCTCGTCCCAACTGCGAATCGTGTAGTCCGACACGGAAAGATCAGGGTCCCCACCAGCCATAGAAAATGTTGCTTCCTTGCAGTGGCCTGCATCTTTGAAACACTCAATTTGAACTAATGCTTTATTCACTAATCGTTCACCTGGCCTTGCGGAAACCGCTTCCCATTTGCCCTTTATCTCGATAAAGCTGCCCGTCGTGGTGAAATCAGTTTGAGCGAGTACCGGTATGGGCGCGAGCGCAAGAAATGCATAGCCAAGCTTATTCATGGGACGCCCATTCTGTGCCATCTTTCGATTCTCCCCTTCGTTCACGGGCAGGCCTCTCCGCCGTGTCAATATCTCATCCTTTTCGGTTGGTGCATGAGACTCGTTGAGTCTATCTAACATATACGAAAAAAGTGATCAGGCATACAAGCATTAATTTCTCGCCAATCTGGGGTTTCCGGGTGACTTGGGTGCGTGGATCGCGGGGGACAATTTCGGGCTGCCCTGAGACACGACCCGGTAAATCAGCGGAAACAGCCTAAACAGGTAACCGAGTGGGCTAATTATTCTTATTTGCTGGCTGGCGTTGTTGCTCCTTCGATTCCCAAGACTCATCATGGGATTGGTAGCGAGTTCGAGTCCCATTGGGCCCACTAATCAGTCGATGGTTTCGAATGCGGAGTCGCCATCCCCGATATTCGGTGTGCCCCGGGCCAATTTCACTATTCGGGCGCGAGCGGGCCCGGAGCTGCCGCCGATCCAGTACCCCAGGTCCGTCAACTTGCCACATACTTAGGGCTAAGACTGACTATGACCCGCAAACCTTTTTCCGGCAGGCAGCTTTTCGCGAAACCAATCGCTGCCTTTACTGCTATTCTCTGAGGCTGAACGCGACAGCGAGCCTGGCAAAAAAGAGCCGCTTCGACGCGTTCACCACGACGCTTCTTTACAGCAGGCACCAGAAGCACCAGTTGATAGCCTCAATTGCTGAAGAAGCGTCCAGAAAACATG
>JBKQNQ010000079.1:0-3265 GCA_052145875.1 Thiobacillaceae bacterium | reverse complement strand
CCGTCAGCAGGCGCAATTGCCATTGCATGAGCATGGGGTTCATTTTCCTGGAGGTTAGGAGGGAGTGCCGGCGGGTAGACTAGCAATAACCCGACCGACCGGCGCAATTACGCGTGCCGTTCACGCGGACACGCCAACGCAACCAACAGTGGGCGCGTACGATCAACATATCAATGCGCTACGCGAACTGAGGGGGACCGGCACTCGGCTTTGAACAGGCGTTGTGGCAATCGCCGCGCCCCGAGTGCCGGATGTGACGAGAACTGCGTATTCCTCACTTCAAACTGGAATAATAGGCGGCGACATCCTCAAGATCTTTGTCACTGTATGGAAGGATAACAAGCTGCATCATGGGATGTACGCGTCGGCCATAGCGATAATCCATAAGTTCGGTGAGCAACCGCTGCTCGTCCATGCCGTGTAGCTTAGCCACGCCTCCTGCCCATAACGGGATCTCTTGCTTCCCATCCACCCCGTGGCAAAAGGCGCAAATAATGGCCTTGTCTTTTCCAGCAACCGGATCTCCCGCGGCAACGGAGGGTGCGCTAATGACCGACAGCGCGCCTGCAATTAGCAGTACCAGGGTTCTTTTCATGACGGCTCCTATAATTGAGTGAGGGTTAATCAAAGGGGGTATAAAGCAAATCTTCCGTCTCCAGTTATGCAGACTTCACTATTCACTTATCTCAATATAGTAAATATTTCAAGGTCGCGTTAATCCAAGCTCCAACATTATCTCGCACCCGTCACCTCCAATGTCGACGGCCGAGGCGTTCAAAAGTACGTGTCGTTTTGTGTCCTCCTGATTGGGCCTAAACCAAGGCGCGTAGTGCTCCTGTAAGATTGCCACATGAGCGCCATCTTGCTGTCGATCGCCACATTCTTTTCAACCTCGGCTGGAGGGCTGTTTGCCCTTCGGTTTCGCGACCGCCTGCACTTCATTTTGAGCTTCACCGCTGGCGTGCTCTTGGGCGTCGTAAGCTTCGAGCTGCTGCCCGAGATTTTTCGCCTAGCCGCTTCGAACCGGGTTGACCCCACCAGCGCGATGATCGCGCTCGTGGTCGGCTTTCTTCTCTTCCATAGCCTTGAGAAGTTTGTCTTGGTCCACCATGTTCACGAAGATGACTACGCCCACCATCATCACCCGGAGATCGGTGTGCTTTCCGCTCTGGCGCTCGCGGGACATAGTTTTATCGATGGGGTCGGTATTGGCTTGGCATTTCAGATATCGCCATCGGTTGGGCTAGTGGTCGGCATCGCCGTGATCACCCATGACTTCTGCGATGGCCTTAACACCGTAAGCTTGATGTTGGTTCATCGCAATCGGACACGGCATGCAATCATGATGCTGGTTCTCGATGCACTCGCGCCCATTCTAGGCGTGCTGTCCACACTGTTCTATCGCGTCGGGACCATCCAGTTAATCGTGTACTTGGGATTCTTCTCGGGATTCTTGTTATATATCGGCGCCTCGGACATTCTGCCCGAGGCTCACTCGCAACGTCGCGCCGATATCACCGGCAGGCTTATCATCCTGACTTGTCTGGGCGCGGGTTTTATCTTTCTTGCAACTCGTCTGGCGGGGTGAACGGATCGCCCGACCGTGTTACTCGCCAAGTGGCGCCGCTCCCGGGTGACGCGCGCAAGCGTGCTGGGGCCTCTTTTAGAGTTACGCCAACTGGCCCGAAGAAAGGCGCTAAGCTACGTGCTGTGTACAAGCAAGACAGGCAACCGGGAGGCACGAACGATGTCCTCTGCAACGCTCCCCAGAAGCAGATGACTTAAGCCAGTTCGTCCGTGTGTGCCCACCACAATGATGTCGGCTGACCAGGCTCTCGCTTCTTCCACAATAGCGTCGGCAATCCGCATCCCAAAATGGTCAAGTTCAATCAACCGGGTCTGGGCCTGCACGCTTGCCGCAACTGCCAGCGCGCTTGCCTTGTTCAGTATCTCGCGGCCTGCCTCGACCCAAGCGTTTGAGATCATTGCCGGATCCACAAACTCCGTGTCTGCGCTGAGGCTGACTTCGTCTACCGCGTATACGATGCTCAGCAACGCTTGCTGATCTTTAGCCAAATTGATGGCCTCCTGAAGCGCGCGGTCGGAAGTGTCACTACCGTCGACCGCGATTAGTATGCGCTTGTACATCTGATACCTCCTTGGGCTGTAGGCGGGGTGACCAGTGGAATAGACGCGCTCGAGAGCAATATTATGCTCGTTTCCCTTCGCGAGTCCGTTAGCGAGAGTTCAAAGACTCATGGCCCCACAGGTCAATCGCCGCGGTCGGTCGGCGAGCCAGTCATTTAGCGCTGACGGAAGTCGCCTGTGAGCTGCTCCGAGCGATACCGAAATGATACGACAGGAGCATTGCATGCGGCCCAGGGAAATTTGGCGGAGAGGCCGGATCGGAGGAATAGGACGGGTTCTGAGCAGATCGAGGTTGACACTTCGGCGGCCCGTCCCACTAATCTGGGGCGCCTCCCCAAGCGTATGCTCCAGCCGCCCCGAAGTGCGGCGTTACGCCGGTGTGCCGGGATTGGAAATGACGCACAGCCGCAATAATCATCGATCCGCCATTCGCTGATCATGGATCGCACTCCGAGCGACTCCGGAGGCGCGTAACCCTTGAGGGTGAGATATACCTCCCAGAATCCCTAGAATTGTCGGCGGGATCGAATCTTACGTTGTTTCGATGAATGACCTTCGGGGGATGATCGTCGCAAGTTCCTGATAGCAGACTCCGATGGTGATCGGGACAGGAGCATTGTTTCGCCCTTTCAAGAAACAGAAATTAAACGCAGGGTCTTTTGGGGGTTTATTCTGACTCAGGCGGGTGCCGCATCGCCAGGAACCAGTTTGAATCCCGGGGTGGTGGCCTTGCGGGCGAGGTGGTGTAAAACCCGCTGCTTGTAGCGTTCCGCGTAGGAATCCTTATCCTTGATCGACGCCCTGTTCCCCATCCTATGCCTTTGGAAGACGCTGATGTTTCACGATTCTTTGATATTAAGTTATACTTTCAACCTTAACTTGGCTTGCTGCCTCCAGAAACGTTCCTGACATGGGCATCGTGGTTCGAGTGCGAATTTCGGCGCTCGCGTGTTTGACGACTACATCTAAGTTGAGTCGCCCAGGCTGCGGGAACTTGGCGGGAGAGGATTCCGTTTGAAATCCTCGTGCCGACGGGTTCCATGCGGGCCTTTGCCACCCATTAGATTAATTCAATCGACCACAGTACAGCGCGGGCCGTTTTGTGCAGGGGCGATGC
>JBKQNQ010000078.1:0-7008 GCA_052145875.1 Thiobacillaceae bacterium | reverse complement strand
TCGAAAATCCCAGAGCGCCGAGGAGTCTACTCAGACGAAGTGTCGCACCATTCATTAGGATTTTCTGGCCCACGCATATGGCATTGGCACAAAATTGGTGTGCCTCCCTCGAAGTCAATGCAATCAGCTGGTCTCCGTATTCGCGCGCGAGGAGCTCCTGAGACGGCGGATCGAACGCGTCGGGCACATAGAGTGCCCAACCGCCGGGCAGGGGACAGAAGCAGGTATCCAGGTGATAAAAATTGGGATCAACTAAGCCAAGGCGATGGATCGGACCATCGATATAACGGGCCAAGTACCCCGGAGTCGCGCCGTCAGACCGTGGTCCGTTGCCCACCCATAACCGACCGGATGCGTCGAACAGCGCGTCCCCAGCGCCTTCGAAGACGGCGCCGTTCGGCAATTCAATGCAGTCCCACCCTTGCGCCTCGAACCATGCCCGGTTGATGGCTTTTTCTCCCTGCCGCTCAGGGAACCTGAAATTGGAGAGAACAAATTTCCTGCTCCACGGTAATGGCAGGCCAGCGTTTGCGGTAAAGACAAGATCGGGCCAGGCGCGATCCCCCTGCATCAACCGAATTTCCGCGAGCACTGACAAGTTGTCGAACAGCGCCTGCCATTGAGCTGCCGCGAGCGCGGGAGATACATGGCCAATCTGATTCGTCATCCAAGGGTTGATTTCGTAATTAATGGCATACCCTACCGGAGTGCACATCAGCAACGTTTCCATCATTGGGGATCTTCAATCAAAGCGGCCAGGCGCGGCGCCCGCCTATTGTGTCAGGTGGGCGCCGCTTATGTCGAGCTCGAACGCTCAAATGAGCAGACCCGCCTCAATTTTGGCACGCCCCGAACCACAGGCATGCGGAAATTCGGATCGTAGCAGCCGGGTTTGCGATGGCGTGATGGCATCGCCGCATCAGGGTGTCCACCTTGCCAAAGCCTACGCCCACAGCCACTGCGAGGACGCAGCGATGAGGACCGTCGCTTACTTGTGGCGCAATCGCGTAAAAGTGGTGAATCTCCCGCCCACGCAGCGTCTGGACTCCGCGCGCGGCAGCGCGTGGCACCCCGAGACACGGCGGTACGTTAATGCTCAGGCGAAGAATTCGGGGATGCATCGACAGCGCGTGATGAGTACACAAAGGCCCATAGTTTGGGCTCGCGAACAGGATGGTCGGGTTGCGCGATGAGCCGTTCAGCTCACGCTTGTCATGAATCCTTATCCCACCTGAAACATTCCATGAGTACTATCAACGGCCAAACAGGATATACCCGGCACTTAAGCGTCTCAATTCCGCCGGGAACGAATGTTAGGCTTGCATTGTGCGGCGGCGGTGCCCCCGTTTAGCCGCTCACAGAGCGCTGCGCTGATCGACACGCGCCCTCAAATCACTGATGGCGCCAAAAGCGCGATCCCGGCTTGCCGCTTTTGGGACACCGGGACGGATAATCTCGAGCACGTGTCCTTGGACGCGGTGCTGCGACATGCCCCTGGCTGTTTGGGACGATACAGAGTCTGGGCGACGCAAATTTTATGAATGCCATGAGTCCACCAATATTGTCGGCTTTTAAAGGGGGTTGATGCCAATGAAAATTCAGCTAATCAGCATAGCGAGTGTTGCGACGTTAATGGGAATATCCTTGGCCGTGGTCGCCGCTGATGACGTCGTCGCCCGGATGGGAAAAAACGAAT
This sequence comes from Thiobacillaceae bacterium, assembly GCA_052145875.1. Classification (GTDB taxonomy): domain Bacteria; phylum Pseudomonadota; class Gammaproteobacteria; order Burkholderiales; family Thiobacillaceae; genus DASQBT01. Next base: position 5,312 of record JBKQNQ010000078.1, on the reverse strand, counting down.
TGAGCGTGGCGGATTTCAGTCATCTTGTTGAGGAGGCAAATCCCGAACAAGCGCGTAAGTTCGATGCGCCGACTCTGGAACGGGCCGCACGATCGGAGATCATTCGGCGGGCCATAATCGAACAGGCCAAAAATCAGGGATGGGACCAGGCTCCGCAAGTGCGTGAACGGATGGCAAGGGCCGCAGACCAAGCCCTGTTGACTTCCTACCTAGAGGATATCGTCCGCCCCCCTGCGAATTTTCCCTCGGAGACGGACCTGCGCAGTGCCTATGAGGCGACCAAGAATCAATTAAAAACCACCAAGCAATACAGAGTGGCACAAATCTATGTGTCGTCGGAAAATGACACCGTAGACAAGGAATCTGAACGAAAGATCAATCAAATTTGGCGCGATGCGAGCAAACGGGGCAAGGATTTCGCCAATCTTGCGAGGCAATACTCGGAGCACAAAGCCAGTGCGGATAATGGTGGGGACATGGGGTGGGTGCCCGAATCAGGTATGCTCCCAGAAATTCGGGACACCGTTGCATCGTTAAAGCGATTGGACGTCAGCAAGCCCATTAAGAGCGCGCAGGGCTACCATATTTTAAAGCTGATTGATGTCAAGGAACCGTCGAGCCTGACGTTTGACGAGGCCAGACCAATCCTAATCCAGGAACTGCGGGCGCAGCGCTCCAGGGACATCGAAGCGAGCTTTCTGAAAACCCTTGAGGAGAAGAATCCGATTTCCGTCAGCAAAGAGGGGTTGAGGGAAGTGATGTCGGGCAATCCCTGATCGTTCCCCCTGAGTTACGGGTGGCGCAATGCCACTGGCAGGCGATGTGGCGACAGGAGTGACACGTGGAACGCGCAGCATAGGGGATTAAAGCGAACTGCGCATGTCTTGGTCCTGCCCCCGGACCCAAGCCAGCAGGGCATCCCATGTGGATCGGCGCATTTTTCCGTCGGGGGCAGCGTCCAGGCCGGCCGCGTAGTGAGCCCAACGCCTCAGCACCCCCGGCAGGAACGTTGCGTCGAACTGCCGCCGGGACCACCCGCGACGACTCACTGCTACTGACCGGTTCCGTCGCCCAATTGCACCCAACCGATGGCCCTGTCTTCCCCGCTGCCAGAGTTCGACGCACCCCCTGTTGGGCCAGCCCGAGATTCACCGAGCCCGCAATAATCGAGAGACCACGCAGAGCCGACCTTGGATTCGATCCTCGTCTTGTGCTGCCGGCGCGGCTTCGCGTCGCCTCGCGGACCGTGTAATTCGATCGGCGTCGCGCCCAAGACGTCAAGGGGCGCTTGTGTGATGCGACGATCCGTCCTATAAATCTGCTGATGCACAACTTCGACCCATCGGGCTGTTCCGCGGGGACAGCCAAGTGACCGAGCCGACGACGGGTTTCGCGCGCGCCCTCGGGCCAGTATCGGCGCAGACCATCACCACCGACAGCAATTCACTGGTGGCCCAGGACATCCGGATTTCCACGCCCAACGGTGACTTGCCCGCCTATTTAGCTCACCCTGCAATAGGCTTCGGCTTTCCCGTTGTGCTGGTGATACACGAAATTTTCGGGGTACACGAGCACATCAAGGATGTGTGCCGCCGCTTGGCCAAACTTGGTTTTTTGGCCGTTGCCCCCGACCTTTTCGCCCGTCTCGGCAATGTCGCCCTAATGGAGGATATCAAGCAGGTTGTTGCCGATGTGGTGAATCAGGTCGCCGATGCTCAGGTTATTGCAGACCTCGACACAACAGTACGGTTTGTCGGCGAGCACACGACGGGAGACCTCGGCCATCTGGCTGTCACCGGATTCTGCTGGGGAGGTCGCATCACGTGGCTGTACTGTGCACACAATTCCCGTGTCAAGGCCGGCGTGGCCTGGTACGGCAAGCTCACGGGCCCCACGAGTGAACTCCAGTCCAGACATCCGATTGACACCGCGGTTAAGCTTAAGGTTCCGGTCCTTGGGCTCTACGGCGGCAAGGACAATAACATCCCCCTTGACAGTGTCGACCGCATGAAACAGGCGTTGGCAACAGGCGACAGTGGCTCGGATATCCACGTCTATGTGGACGCCCCTCATGCTTTCTTTGCCGATTACCGTCCAAGTTACCGAAGCGACGCTGCTGCAGATGGCTGGAAGCGATTGCAGGACTGGCTGGCGCGCCACGGCGCCACCAGAATCTAGAACGTGCAACACAGACACCGCCTCGTGAGAAAGCATTTGAGTCTCCAAGACCGCTTTTACCTGCTAGGCGTACTCATCTTGCTGGCAGGATTGGCCTGCGCTGCGCTCGTCTACCAGACATCCAAGGATGACACGAGCGATGCCGTCGGCTACAAGTTCGCGGGCGGCAAACCCTATGCAACCGCGCCTGATGAATCCAAGCGCTATCTTCAGGACGTGGAACGTTATGGTGGCAAGGCGGCGGTCGTGGCGGACGAGTTCAATCGTTGGTTTGCCCGTCTGTGGCATGGCCGCCAGCTGGCCTACACGCTAGCCGCGCTGTCGGTTGGACTTGCCACAGCCTGCTTCTTGGCAGCGGATTTTCTGTCCGACCACTCAACACCCGGTCAAGCTGAAGACCAGGATGGCTGAAGCTTCGCCGCGTCAGCTTAATTTCAGGTAACGATCATGAAAAATTTGGTGCGAGTGATGTTGTTGCTTTTCCCCGTTACCGCTTTTTCCTCGGCGGGCTTCGTGAGTGGCAGTGAATTGCATGAATGGGGCCAAGCCGTGGCCCGATCGGAGACCGGCGATGCCCGGCTTTCGGACGCTCAGGACGTTGGGCAGTTTGATGGGTATGTTCAAGGCGTAGTTGACAACTCGCTCGGATCGCTGCTGTGTGTGCCGGAGGGAGTGAAGCTTGGGCAACTTGAGACCATGGTTATCAAGTTTGTTGAGGGCAATCCGCAATTCTGGAATTATTCGGCCGACCTGCTGGTCATTAAGGCGTTGATAGATGCCTTCCCCTGCAAGTCCAAGCAGGTCAAGTAGTCGGGAATTTCGAACTCCATGGGCCCATGCCGCAGCGTGGGCTCGACGATCCTGCGCCTCCATTCCTTCGTAATGAAACTCGCTTAGAAGAATGGGCGCGGCTCCAATCAAGTCCTGAACCCCTCTTCCGGTCTCGATCTGCCCGTACCGGGGGTCGCTTTCCAGAGAGCGCGAGATCGGTTCCCCTTTACGCAACCTTAAGTCCGCATCTGGAGGGATGCGCATGCGGGACGTGGTATGTTTGGTCCCACATCCATAGCCTGACGCCTTGCCCAGGCGGCCAGGTTCACGGCCATAATGCACGAATTTGCCGTGCTGGCGTGTTTCACCGCTCCGACATGCGCACCGGTCTAGTCCTTGTGAGCGAGACCCGTTTGGCCGTGGGTGCCACGAACCAGCAGCACCGGCACGGGAGATAAACGTGCGACCCCTTCTGCAACGCTGCCTAGCATCAGATGATCCATTCCCCGCCTCCCGTGGGTTCCCATTACGATGAGCTTCGCGGGCCAACGCTTCGCTTCATTGATAATTACGCTTTCAATGCGCCGGCCCACGGTTTCGGGGAGGACCGATTCCGCGTCCAGACCTGCATTCCGCACTCGGCTCAACGCTTTCCCCACAGTCTCCTGACCCGCCTGGCTAAGCGCGCTCTTCAGGTCAACCCCCGCCACCCACCCCCAAGTAATCAGGGTTTCGTCGAGCACATTGATCAGGCGTAGTTCGGCATGTGCCTCCTTTGCCAAGCGTATCGCCTCGTCCAAGGCACCGTTGGAGACTTCGCTACCGTCTACCGGTACCAAAATGCGCTCATACATGTCCGTCCCTCCGTCCGTTCAGAAAACCGTTCCGCAGAGCCACTGCACAGGGCGCAGTTCGTCTGGAGCCGGGCGCGTGAGCTTGTGCCCCCCACATGGGCACGCCCCGGTTCCCCTGGGGGCCAGCGCTGGAGCCATAATGCCTACCGCAAATATGCCTCAGTGGCATAGCGCCGCATCATGCGGTGGCTGTTGAAATAAGCCGCGTTCTTGCTGATGGCGCCCTTCATGACGACCATCCAGCCAGCCCGGTCGTCATACCACAGTGGCAACACGCTCTTCTCCAGCTTGTCGTAAAGTGAAATGGAGTCGTGGCCGTTGGCAGTAAGCGAGTCATCTCCCACTGCCCAGCCGGTCACCCCCTCCACCCAACCCTCGACCCACCAACCGTCCAGCACGGAGAGTTGAGGCACGCCGTTGAAAGCGGCCTTCATGCCGCTGGTACCGGAGGCCTCGAGTGGCCGAAGAGGCGTGTTGATCCACACATCCGACCCGGACACCATGAGTAGGGCCAGGTCCATGTCGTAATCCGGCAGGAACGCCATCGGGATGATCCCTTCCAGATCCCGCATGTGGCCATGCAGCACCTCAATAAGCTGCTTGCCCGCGTTGTCGTTGGGGTGGGCCTTACCCGCCATGACGATCTGAAAGGGACGCTGTGCGGCGATGGCCTTGAGCCGTGCCATGTCGGTGAACAGCAAATCAGCCCGCTTGTAGGCGGTCATGCGCCGGGCAAAGCCCAAGATGGGCAAATCCGGATTAAGAACCACACCCGTCAGCGCACGGACCTTGTCCACCAAGGCCTGCTTGGCCTCCTGGTGGGCCACCCAAAGCTTGTCGCCCGGGATGCGATCAGCCCGGGAGAGCAACTCCGGCTCATGACACCAACCCGGCACATACTGGTCGTAGATCACCGCGACATGTAGGCTGGTCCAAGTGGAAGCGTGCACACCATTGGTCACCGCATGGACCGCATAGCCCGGGAACATGTTCCGGGAGACTTCCGCGTGACGCTTCGCGACCCCGTTCACATACTCTGACAGGTTCAGAGCAAGGCGAGTCATGTTGAGCCTATCCTCGCCGGCCAGCAGGTGTACGGTACCTGGGTCAGGCAGGTCACCGTAGATTCGTCGCACCAGCTCATAATCGAACTTGTCATTACCCGCGTCCACCGGCGTGTGGGTAGTGAATGTGCACAACTCCCGCACCCGCGGAAGATCATAGGGACTCTCCCCCGGGCGCAAGTCTGCGCTCTGATAGGCGTAGCGCCGCAATAGCGCGAGTGTAAGGAACGCGGAGTGGCCCTCGTTCATGTGGTAGCCCATCAGGTTAAAGCCCAAGGCTTGGAGAATTGCGATGCCCCCGACTCCGAGCACTACCTCCTGCTTGATCCGGTAAGCCTCGTCACCGCCGTAGAGGTAATGGGTGATATGGCGATCGTCCGCGTCATTGACGGGGAGATCCGTGTCCAGCAGTAACACTGGAACGCCGCCGTCAAGCCGGGACCCA
>JBKQNQ010000077.1:0-11567 GCA_052145875.1 Thiobacillaceae bacterium | reverse complement strand
ATTGGGGGATATCAATGAGCTGCACACCGGCCATGTGGAGCAGGCGGGGTTCGCTGTGTTGAAAGCGCCAGATATCCCTTCCATCCTCGTCGAGACCGCGTTTATTTCAAACCGCGAAGAGGAAAAGCGGCTGACCGATGAGATATACCAGGACAAGATTGCCGATGCGATTGTGGACGGCATCAAGGCCTATTTCGCCAAGAACCCGCCAACGGCACGTACCCGTTTTTCCAAGGATATGTGAGCCAGCGGCCTTCGCTGGTCGAACGGGCCCCGTATAATGGGGTCCATGTCATCATCCATTCATCTGCTCCCGGATCTGCTCGTCGGCCAGATTGCGGCGGGCGAGGTGGTGGAACGGCCAGCTTCCGCTCTTAAGGAATTGATCGAAAACAGTCTTGATGCGGGCGCGGGCAAGATTGATATCAAGCTGGAATCGGGCGGCATGAAATTGATGTCGGTGCAAGATGATGGCAGCGGCATCGGCCGGGCGGATCTGCCGCTTTCCCTCGCACGTCATGCCACCAGCAAGATTGCGAGCCTCGATGATCTGGAGCGCGTGTCCAGCTTGGGGTTTCGCGGCGAGGCACTGGCCAGCATGGCCTCGGTGGCGCGAGTTAGCATCATTAGCCGTCGTGCGGACAGCACGCACGCCTATCTGATCGAGGCGGAAGGAGCTGCCGCGGGTGCGGCGATTCCGGCCGCTTTAAGTGCCGGCACGGTGGTAAAGGTTGCAGACCTATTTTTCAACACCCCCGCGCGGCGCAAGTTTCTGCGCAGCGAAGCGACCGAGTATGCGCATTGTTCTGAAGTGGTCCGACGCATGGCTCTGGCCCGACCCAACGTCGCCTTTACGCTCACCCACAACGGCCGGGTTCAGGTGCGCTTTCCGGCGCAGAGTGTGCATGATCGGATTCGCGCGGTATTAGGCAGCGAGTTCATTGGTGCGTCGGTGCCGGTGCATGTTGGCGCCGGTCCAGTCAGTCTAGCGGGGGTCGCGGCATTGCCAGCCTACTCGAAAAGCGGCCGGGAAGCTCAGTATATGTACGTCAACGGCCGCTATGTCCGCGACCGGCTTATCGGCCACGCCCTGCGGGAGGCCTATCGGGATGTGTTGCATCATGATCGGCATCCGGCTTTCGCCCTGTTCTTCAACCTTCCGCCCGAAGGCGTTGATGTGAACGTTCATCCGGCAAAAACGGAAGTGCGTTTTCGTGATGGTCGGGCGGTACATCAGTTTCTATTTCACGCACTCGAGCAAAGCCTGTCTGGCGGGGCAGCTCGGGGTGCCGCCACCTCGGTACATCAGGCACCACGTTTGGGGGCACCGTTCCTAAGCGTGGTGAGCGAAGCTGAGCAACGTCCCACAGTGGGCCAGCCGGCGCAGTCAACGCTATCGCTGCGCGCCAGCGAGGCACTGGCATTTTATGATGCACTGGCTCGGTCGGCTGATGACGGCCAGGCGGAGGTCGAATCTGGCGCGGATTATCCACTGGGTTTTGCACTAGGACAGTTGCAGGGCATCTACGTACTGGCGCAAAACCGGGCGGGGCTGGTGGTCGTGGATATGCATGCGGCGCATGAGCGGGTGCTCTACGAAAAGCTCAAAGCGGCGCTTGATGCGAAAGCGGTGCCCACGCAGACGCTATTGATCCCGGTAACGGTGCACGCCGACGCACGTGATCTTGCGGCCCTTGCTGAACAGCCGGATGCGTTGACCGAGATCGGGTTTGAGCTGTCCGCCCTTGCTGGAAACGCTGTCGCGGTGCGCGCGGTTCCAGCGTTGCTCAAAGATGCGGACCCGGTGGAGCTGACGCGTGCTTTGTTGTCGGAGATACGAGAATATGGCGTCACGCAATTGGTCACCGGACGGCGCAACGCTCTGCTGGGGACGCTCGCGTGCCATGGTGCCGTGCGAGCAAAGCGCAGGCTGACGCTACCCGAAATGAATGCACTGTTGCGCGAAATGGAAGCGACCGAACGCGCCGGCCAGTGCAACCATGGTAGGCCCACGTGGTTTCAGATTTCGCTCGGGGATCTTGATAGGATGTTCAGGCGCGGCGAATGAAGACAGAGGGGTCGCAGTCCCGGAGTTCATCCCAATAGGGGGTGGTCCGCTGAACCCACAATCCGGTGTTCCTAGTAGTCAACCGCAAGGCCGGCTGTGGTATTAAATCCCCCGTCGACGTAGGTGATTTCTCCCGTAATTCCAGATGCGAGATCCGACAGCAGGAAGGCGACGGCGTTGCCCACTTCGTCAATTGTCACATTGCGGCGCAGTGGCGAGTTCCTCTCACCATACGCCAGCAATTTGTTGAAGTCGCTGATGCCGCTGGCGGCCAACGTCTTGATCGGCCCAGCGGAGACGGCATTGACCCGGATATTTTTTGGTCCCAGGCTCGCAGCCAGATAGTAGACGCTCGATTCCAGGCTCGCCTTGGCCAATCCCATCAGGTTGTAATGCGGGACAGAACGATTCGCCCCCAAATAGGACAGGGTGAGGAGGGCGGCATTACGGCCTTGCATCAAGGGCAGGGCCGCTTTGGCCATCGCCGAAAAGCTGTACGCACTGATGTCGTGGGCAATGTGAAAATTCTCCCGGGTCATGCCATCGAGAAAGTCTCCGGCCAGCGCGTCTTTCTTGGCAAACGCAATGGAGTGGACAAAACCATCGAAGCGGTGCCAGCGTTGACCAATTGCTGCAAACAGGGCGTCGATTTCCGGGTCATTGCCGACGTCGCAGGGGAACACCATATCGGAGTCAAATTCCTTGGCAAAGTCGACCACCCGATCGCGGGCCCGCTCTCCCTGATAGCTGAACGCCAGCTCGGCTCCCTCGCGGTGGCACGCGCGAGCAATGCCGTACGCAATGGAGCGATTGCTGATCATACCCGTAATCAACAGGCGTTTGCCGGCAAGAAAGCCCATGTGATGTTCCTTCGTGTTTGTGCGAAGTGTTGATTATCGCCGCTAAGCGGGTAACAATGCCAGTCATGCTGCGGAAACAAGAGCGGATTTAGCCCTCGTTGAGCATGTCCCGCAGCCTCGCTTCGCTCATTGCGCCGAGCTTCATTCTCTTAATGAGGCCATTCTCGACCAACACGAACGCAGGAGTGGCTCTGACGCCAAAGCTCCGGGTCAAATCCGGATGCTTTCCAACGTCGATCTTGACCAAATTCGGGTGATCGCGGCTCACCGCTTCGAGGACCGGCATCATCGCTTTGCATGGGCCACAGTGCCGACCATAGAAGTAGTAAACGCGGCGCGCCTGTTTGCTTGCCTCGTCGTCAACAGCGCCGGTATCCGGAGCGGATTGCCCCACGGCGGACCGAGCCCGCCAGATGATTCCGGCCCGCGTCACAAGGAAGATGACGGCCAAAAAGGCAATGAGGACATAGAGAACCGGGTGCATGACGTCAGTTTTGGAATCCGAAGGTCTTAACTATAGCGAGATCAGTGGCCAAGCAGAATCGCGGCGTTGTCGCGGTCTGTTTCTGTGAAGCAATCGGAGTGTGACTCGGCTTCAGTCTGTTGGGCACAGCGCGATTTCGCTACACTAGCAGCCTATGAGTTTCCGTTCCCTATTTACTGTCGTGGTCGCCACAGTTTCCCTTGCGGCCTGCGGTCAGACGTGGAACGACCCGTATCCGAAAGGCAATCCGGGGGCAAAGATTTTTTATACGGTGTTTACGGAACGGCCCAAGCACTTGGACCCAGCCCGTTCCTATAGCAGCAATGAAGTGGAGTTTACCGGACAGGTCTATGAGCCGCCGCTTCAATACCACTACCTCAAGCGGCCCTATGCCTTGGAGCCTCTGGCTGCTGAATCGATGCCGCTGATACGGTATTGGGATGCCTCAGGCCATGCGCTGCCAGCGGGCACACCGCCGGAGCGAATCGCCCGTGCGACGTACGATATTCGGATCAAGTCCGGTATCCGCTATCAGCCCCATCCTGCTTTTGCCCAATTGCAGAATGGGCAGCCCCGGTACCTTCGCCTAAGCGACACGGAACTTAACTCCATCAACACCCTGAAAGACTTTAAGTTCACCGGCACGCGCGAATTGACCGCCGATGATTACGTCTATGAAATCAAGCGGCTTGCCAGTCCGCAAATCAATTCGCCGATCTTTGGCTTGATGGCCGAATACATTGATGGGCTTGACCAATTCAATGCGCAGGTTGGAAAGGCTGCCGATAAATTGGCCAAGGATGCATGGCTGGATCTGCGGCCTTATGACGTGCGCGGCGTTCGAGCGCTCGATCGCTACACATTTCGAATCACCCTCAAGGCGTTTTACCCGCAATTCATCTATTGGCTCGCCATGCCATTTTTTGCGCCGGTACCATGGGAGGCCGAACGCTTTTATGCGCAGCCGGGCATGGCTGAACGCAACTTGAATCTCGACTGGTTCCCGGTGGGAACCGGCCCATTCTTATTGTCAGAAAACGATCCCAACCGGCGCATGGTTCTGGATCGTAATCCGAACTTCCATGGCGAATCCTATCCCACCGAGGGGGAGCCGAATGATAAAGTTCAGGGATTATTGAAAGACGCCGGCAAGCCACTTCCGCTGCTTGATGGAGCGGTGTTTACCCTTGAGAAGGAAGACATTCCGCAGTGGACCAAATTCCTGCAAGGCTATTACGACGTCTCAGGGATTGGCTCCGACAACTTCGATCAGGCGGTGCGGTTCTCTCCGCAGGGGGCGGCAGACCTCAGCCCTGAAATGAAGCACAAGGGCATCAAACTGGTGACGGCGATCACGACGTCGATCCAGTATATGGGTTTCAACATGAGGGACCCGGTGGTGGGGGGGCTGACCGACCGCGCCAGAAAGCTGCGACAGGCCATTTCAATCGCGGTGGATTATGAAGAATTTATTTCGATTTTCGTTAATGGCCGTGGCATCCCGGCACAGGGGCCCCTGCCGCCCGGGATTTTCGGGTACCGCGACTCACCCAACCCGATCGTCTACACGCCGGACGGCAAGCGCCGTGGGCTTGATGAGGCCAAACGCCTGCTGGCGGAAGCGGGCTATCCAAATGGCAGGGATGAGAAAACCGGTCGACCGCTGGTGCTATATTTCGATACCGCCGCAACGGGCCCGGATGCGAAGTCGCGTCTGGAATGGTTGGATAAGCAGTTTCATAAGCTCGATATTCAGCTGGTGATCCGCGCGACGGATTACAACACATTTCAGGACAAGATGCTGAAGGGCAACGCGCAGATATTCGAATGGGGATGGAACGCCGATTACCCGGACCCCGAGAATTTCCTCTTCCTCCTCTACGGGCCCAATGCCAAGGTCGGAAAGAACGGCGAGAACGCCGCGAATTACGATAACCCTGAGTTTGACCGGCTGTTTACCCAGATGAAGGCCCTGCCCAACGGGCCGGAGCGGCAGGCGATCATCGACCAGATGATCAATCTAGTGCGTAACGACGCACCCTGGCTGTTCGGTTTCATTCCAAAGGGCTTCAGCCTGCAGCATGGCTGGGTGGCCAACATCAAGCCGAATCTGATGGCGAACAATACGCTCAAGTATCGGAGCATCAATCCGCAGCTGCGCCGCGGAAAGCAGGCCGAGTGGAACCGACCAGCATACTGGCCCTTCGCCTTGCTGGTTGCGACGGGATTTGCTCTGGTTTGGCCGGCCTGGCGCCAATACCGCAAGCAAGAGTCGGCCCACTGATGGCGCACTATTTCATTCGCCGCCTCCTCTATGCAATTCCGATCTTGATCGGCGTGAATCTGATCACCTTCCTGCTGTTCTTCGTGATTAACACGCCCGATGACATGGCGCGCATGCATCTGGGCATCAAGCGTGTATCACCGGTGGCCATCGAACAATGGAAGAAGGAGCACGGCTACGACAAGCCGTTGTTCGTGAATGATCGGGAGACCGGCCGTGCCGCTTATACGCAAACCTTGTTTTATAACCGTTCCATAAACCTGTTCGCATTCAAGTTTGGGGAGTCGGATGACGGACGCGATATCGCACGTGACATTAAAACGCGGATGTGGCCCTCACTTGCGATCGCATTGCCGGTGTTCATCGTCGGCCTCCTTGCCAACATTACGGTCGCGTTGCTGGTGATTTTTTACCGCGGGAGCAAACTCGAATTTTGGGGGGTGATCGGGTTGGTGGCACTGATGTCCATTTCCGGACTGTTCTACATTATTGCGGGACAATATCTGATCGCGAAGCTGTGGCAGTGGCTGCCGATTTCAGGCTACGGTAGTGGGCTTAACGCAACCAAGTTCATCTTGCTTCCCGTGCTCGTATCTGTGGCAAGCGGTCTCGGCAGCGGCGCGCGCTGGTACCGCACGATCTTTCTAGAGGAGATTAGCCGCGATTATGTCCGCACCGCACGTGCCAAAGGGCTTTCCGAAATGCAGGTGCTTTTTCGTCATGTGTTAAGGAATGGCCTTATTCCAATCCTAACGGGCGCAGTCGTCGTGCTGCCCCTGTTATTTACCGGCAGTCTGGTGACAGAGTCCTTTTTCGGCATTCCAGGTCTTGGCAGCTATACGATTGATGCCATCCGTTCTCAGGATTTTGCCATCGTCCAGGCAATGGTGTTCCTGGGCTCGGTGCTCTATATCTTTGGTCTGTTGTTAACCGATCTTTCGTATACGCTGGTGGATCCAAGGGTACGCCTTTCATGATGCCCGTGCTGCTATGGACCGATGCCCTGATCTGGCTGCTGGTCGCCGTTGGGATTGTTATCGGCGTGTACGTGTTGCGCACCCCCACGCTGCGCATGTCATGGCATAAGGTGATCACCCGGCCCATGGGGATGGCTTCCCTGGTGGTGTTGATCGTATTTGTTTCGCTGGGCCTGACCGACAGCCTGCATTACCGAGCCAGACTCGATAATGGTCAGTATGACGTGGAAGTGTGGAGCTTGCTCGATCTCGCCCTGAAGCCGCTGAAGGAACATACCGAACGTACTTATTCCGCGCCGCTTGCGACTCGCGCACAGGCGATGGAAGCAATCCCCGGTCCGGGCGGCACACAAATTCGTGACTTTCCGCGGTTGGAATTCGGCGGCGCGTATCTGGTCGACCCGGGGCGCGATTGGGCGGGTGACGTGGCGACGCGGGTCACTCAGGGCGTGGGGCTCGGCTTACTCTCGGCGTTCTTGTTTGCAGCGTTGTTGACGGGGGCGCTGGCGATACGGTGGACGTGCGATGTGAAGACCGCAATCCAGCGGATTGCGCGTTCACCGGCGGGTGATCCATCATGGCACGGGTTCCTTGTGACGGTGGGAGTTGTGCTCACCCTTGCCTGGATTCTGGCGCGGCTGGCGGGGGGCTACCATGTGCTGGGCACCGACAAGGTGGGCCAAGATGTCTTTTATCAAACGTTAAAAAGTATTCGCACGGGATTGGTCATTGGCACGCTTTCCACTCTGGTTACCCTGCCTCTGGCGATTATGCTTGGATTGATGGCCGGCTATTTCCGTGGCTGGGTCGACGATGTCATCCAGTATCTGTACACGACCCTTAATTCGATTCCATGGGTGCTGCTGGTGGCGGCTGCCGTGCTGATCACCCAAGTATTTATCGAGCGATACCAGGATCTGTTCGACTCGGTCGCCGCACGTGCGGATTTTCGGCTGCTGGCGCTGTGCGTGATCATCGGGCTAACCGGCTGGACCGGGCTCGCCCGCTTGATTCGTGCTGAAACGTTGAAGGTCCGCGAACTGGATTATGTGACGGCGGCACGGGCGTTTGGGTTGTCGGATGTTCGGATCTTGTTGCGCCACGTGTTGCCTAACGTGCAGCACATCATCCTGATATCGGTGGTGATGGACTTTTCGGGGCTCGTCCTTGCCGAGGCGGTGCTTTCCTACGTGGGTGTCGGCGTTGACCCGGTAATGAACAGCTGGGGCAACATGATCAACGCTGCCCGCCTGGAACTGGCGCGCGAGCCGGTGGTGTGGTGGCCGCTGGCCGCGGCGTTCGTCTTTATGTTTGCCTTGGTTCTCGCAGCCAACCTGTTTGCCGACGCGGTACGCGATGCATTCGATCCGCGTATCGCCTTCACTGACGACTCGGTGCAGGCGGCAGGTGAGACGTGATGAGTCTGCTTCACGTTGAAAATCTAGTCGTTCGCATTGGCAATGTCACCCCGGTGGATGACGTCAGCCTCGATATCGGTGCGGGTGAAACGTTGGCACTCCTGGGTGAATCGGGTTGCGGCAAATCGATGACTGCCCTTGCGTTGATGCGCCTGTTGCCACATGGAGGCCAAATCGCCGCTGGGCGAGTCCAATTTGATGGCCACGATGTACTGGCTCTGCCCGAGTACCTTGTGAGGAGGTTGCGCGGCCGCGGTATGGCGATGATCTTTCAGGAGCCGCAGACCTCGCTTAATCCCGTGATGACGATCGGTGAGCAAATCGCTGAAGCACTGCCGAGCGACCTGCCAAGAGCCCAGGTTCGTGCGGAAGTCCTACGGCTGTTGGAAGAGGTGGGCATTCCGGACGCCGCACGGCGTATCAGCTGCTATCCGTTTGAGCTGTCGGGTGGGCAGAAACAGCGTGCCATGATTGCGCAGGCACTCGCCGGAAATCCCAAGTTGCTGATTGCAGATGAACCGACAACCGCGCTTGACGTGACACTTCAGGCGCAGATTCTGGACTTGATCAAGCGCCTGACCCGGGAACGCCGGATGGGCCTGCTGCTCATTACCCACGACTTGGGCGTCGCAGCGAAAATGGCTGATCAAATCGGTGTGATGTATGCCGGCCAACTGGTCGAGACGGGCGCCAGCCGAACCGTGCTGGATGCGCCTTTTCATCCCTATACCCAGAAACTGATGGCGGCCGTGCCGGGCTTGGCTCGAGTGGGACAGCGTCTTGCTGCGATTCCTGGACGGGTGCCACCGCTTAACCAAAGGTTCACCACGTGCCGGTTCGCCGACCGCTGCGAACAGGTGTTCACCCAATGCCGTTTGAGCGAGCCGCCGCTCAAGCTGTTGGCATCGGGGCATCGGGTCCGCTGCTGCCTGACCCAGCGCGCGGATAGTTCCGCGGCGCAACCGGCGGTGATCGCGCGTTCCGAAAGATCGGACGAATCACGGACCGTGTTGGATGTGCAGGATTTGCACGTGACTTACACCATGAAGGCCCGCGGGCTCTTCGGGAGAAGCGCGATTCGCGCGGTAGATGGCATCAGCTTCACAATTCCGGCCGGAAAGACCCTAGCGTTGGTTGGTGAGTCCGGCTGCGGCAAGACCACGGCTGCAAAGGCGATCCTCGCGTTGTGTCCGATCGCGAGTGGCCGGGTGCGGCTGAATGGGGAAACGGTTTCGGGCTTAAGTGGTCATCAGTTCAAGCCCCACCGTCGGATTGCTCAGATCGTGTTTCAGGACCCTTACAGTTCACTCAACCCGCGCATGCGCGTCGGCGAGATTCTCACTGAAGGGATGGGCGCGCTGGGAATCAGGAACCGCAAGAGCCTGGCCGAACTGCTTGGTCAGGTTGGTCTGGACTCCAAGGCAGCAGACCGATATCCGCATGAGTTTTCAGGCGGCCAGCGGCAGCGAATCGCAATTGCCCGGACTTTAGCTGTAGAGCCCAAATTGTTAATTTGTGATGAACCCACCTCGGCATTGGATGTCTCGGTCCAGGCACAGATTCTAAATCTCCTTGCGGACCTTCAACGGGAACACGGTCTTGCAATGCTGTTCATAACGCACAATCTTGCAGCAGTCGGCTATCTCGCACACCGAGTGGCGGTCATGAAGGAAGGCAAGATCGTGGAAGAAGGCGAAACCAGCCAAATACTTACGCAACCGAAGCAGGATTACACCCGGGCGCTACTGGCTGCCGCATTATAAGCCGGTTGGCGGCGGGCGGACCGTGGCACTGAACACGAGCGGTAGGTCACGCACTGGTTGTGTCCAGCAGGGATGTCGGAACGCGTGGGAACCCGCTTCGGGGAAAAACGCGGGACGAAACGTTCGAGGAAGAGGCGCCTAAGACCGGATCACCAGCTTGGTGCCGGCCGCAATGCGGTGGCCCCTGATCTGGTTCCAACGGCGCAGGTCTGCCATCGCTATGTCGAAGCGGTCGCTAATGCTCGACAGGGTGTCGCCGCGACGCACCGTATAGTAGCGAGTCTTACCGCCGGCTTGGCGCTCTCCGTGCGCGAGGCGTTGGCCTGAGCGCTCGCTCGCAGTCTTTTGGGCCGCGGCGCTGCCCTGAGCGATGGTCAGCCGCTGACCCGCCTTAACGTGGGCGCTCGCAAGGTTGTTCCAGCGCTTCAGGGCGCGGATGCTAACCCGGTATTTGCGTGCGATGGCAACAAGGGTTTCACCCCTGCGAACAACGTGAATCCGGCTGGAAGGGGGGGGTGATTGCGTATCCTCGGAGGCGCCGCGCTTCCCCGCCTCGGCCCAAGTGGCGGTTTCCTTGTCATTCGTGGCTTCCGAGTCGGTCGGGAAGGGGACAAGCACGATCTGGTTGGCAGCCAAACGGCCTCGGTGCACCCTAAGATGGCTGTGTTCACTTAGCCGGGCAACCGTGGTGCCATAGCGCCTTGCCAACTGGGCGGGGGTTTCGCCCTTGTGTGCGCGGACCGGTTGCCAGCTATCCCATTTACCCTTTTCCAGATTGGTCTGAAACTCGTCGGCTTTATCAACCGGAACCAGGACGGTCACTTCAGCATTGGAGCGGATGACGCTACGCGGGAATGCCGGGTTCAGGCTGAGAAATTCATCGACGTTCATCCCGGCCAGCCGTGCGGCGGAGCGGATATCCATGTTGTTCTGGCTAAGCGACACTTGGGTGAAATAGGGGGCGTTGGGAATGTCGTTCAGCTCGACGCCAAAGTTCTGGGGTTCCTGGATGAGCTCTTTAATGGCGAGAAGTTTGGGAACGTATCGTTTGGTCTCGATCGGGAGGTTCAGGGAAGCGTAGTCAGTGGGAAGTCCCCGAGCGGCATTCCGCTGCTGTGCTTTGGAAACACATCCTTCGCCACAATTGTAGGCCGCCAGCGCCAGCTCCCATGATCCGAAATCCATGAACAGTTGCTGCAGGTAGTCGAGCGCAGCCTGAGTTGCCGCGGTGATGTCGCGCCGGCCGTCGTACCAGGCATTTTGCATTAAGCCGTAGTGCTTCCCTGTCTCGGGAACGAACTGCCAGATTCCCGCTGCGTGTGAATGGGATAGCGCCTGGGGATTGTATCCACTTTCAATCATCGGAAGCAGCGCAATTTCCATCGGCATACCGCGCTGTTCGACCTCACCGACGATGTGATACAGGTAGCGGCGCGAGCGTTCCAGCATTCGGGCGACATAAGCGGGGTGATCGGCGTACCAGCGAGCTTGGAGGCCAACGAGCGGCGAATTCATGGGGTCCATGCGCAAGCCCTCGCGCACGCGGTCCCAGACATTGCTGCCTGGGGCCTTGGGGGTTCCGTATTGTTGAGCGGCGCCTACGGGGGCTGGGTTCGCTTGGGATGGGCTAACGGGGGGTTGGCTGGCTTCCGGCTGGCTAACTTGGGCCTGGCCGATCTGGTTCGGGCTATCGAGCTTGAGCTGAACGTTGTC
>JBKQNQ010000076.1:0-3766 GCA_052145875.1 Thiobacillaceae bacterium | reverse complement strand
CGGCACGGCTGAAGCCGTGCCCTCCCCAAAGCCATGTATGAGATGGCTTCTAGAGCTTCGTACCACTGCATGCTGAAATTCGTGGAACTTTGTAACTTTTCCCCAGTAGGGGACTCTTACGCTTTGTCGACGAACTAAAGCTTCGGCGCATTTATTGCATATCATTAACAGGAGAAAACGATGAAAAAAGCTCTTTGTGTTTTAGCATTGATTGTACTTGCAACCACGATGGGGTATTCGAAGGAGAAGCATGTAAAACCGACGAAACAATTTGCAAAGTCCGCCTCGTCGAACTTTGACAAGTCAAACAGCCGGGAAAAGGAAATTTTTAGGAACCAAGCTGCGCCAATTTTGTCAAGGGTGGAGTGAAGTAAGGGCCAGCATTGTATCGGAGAAGAAGAGCGAATTGAACGATTGCAGCGGTGGGCGTAGCGAAACGAAACGCGGCGACACCGCTGCCTACAACCGCTTTTGAATTGACGAAAATTGCGCACAGCTCGCATTGAGAGAGCTGTGGCATGAAAGCTGCTTTTGACTTGGAGTAACGGACAATACAGAGAACTCATTATGCGAGCCCATGGCTAGATTGCCGTTTGTGGCCAGTTTGCGAGTGCGCGACAGGAGGTCGTTCGTGCCGTTGCTTCCTTGTGGCGCTATCTCAAAAGAGCCTTGGGGCAAAATCCTTGAGATCGCGACGCCACGTCTGCCACTCGTGGTCTGTGCCCGGCGATTCGTAGAAGACGTGCTGGATGTTGGCTTCCTGGAGGGAAGTATGCAGTCGCTGTAGTCCCGCACGCATTCTTTCGGGCTCACTTGTCCCGACACCGATCCAGAGCAAGTGCACCTTCTTGGCGAACGCGGCCGAATCAGCAAAGACTCCGTTGTAATCGGTCTTGGGATCCAGTTTGCGATCGCCAAGGACGAGCATCCCGCCGGCGCCACTGAATCCGCCAATGTAGGAAAAGAGATCGAGATGATTGAGCGTGATCTGGAAGGTCTGCATGCCGCCCATGGAAAGGCCTGCCATGGCGCGGTGATCGCGATCTGAAAGTGTCCTGAAGGTGGAATCAATAAACGGAATCAGGGCCTGAGTGACGTCATCTTCGAACGCCGCCGCCATGTCCTGCATGGCCTTTAGCATTTCGGGAGAACCAAAGGGTTTTCCGGTGAGATCGGGCGGAGCCTGTCCTGCGCGCCGGGCATAGCCATACGCCATCACGACGATCATTGGCTTGCAGCTTCCAGCCGCGAGCAGATTGTCGAGGATGAAGTTGGCGTTACCCTGCCGAATCCATCCGGTCTCGTCTTCGCCAGCGCCGTGCTGCAAATAGAGCACCGGATAGCGGGTTTTGGTCTGCGCATCGTAATCCGGGGGCAGATAAACCAGCGCGTGCCGCCAAGTGCCCGTCACTTTCGAGTTGTACCAAACCTCCCGAACCTGGCCGTGAGGCACATCCTGAGCTGAATAATAGGTGGAGCCCGCCTCTGGAACTTCCACCGCGCTTGCGGGCTTACCTCCACCAAAGTACGCATGAGTGTTGGGGTCGCTGACTTCCGCACCGTCAATGTTCAGCGTGTAATAGTGGAAACCGGGAACGAGCGGTGGAGTTGTAATCGTCCAGAATCCGTCCGCTTGCTTCACCATATCCAGTTTGGGCCCGCTCCAAAAATTCACCTTGACCTTCGTAGCGTCGGGAGCTTTCACACGAATTTCTACCCTCCCGGCATTGTCAACGCGAGGATAGTCCGCTCCCCACACGTTGGTCGCAGAGGGCTTGTAGTCGCCCGGCTCTTGTGCGCAACAAAGACCTGATAATAAGAACATTAATATTCCAAACCGCCGCATCTTTCGCCTCCTTAATTAACATACAATCTCAAATACTGCCCGTGCATGATGGGCTTTCTCTTCGCTTCCAGACGTGCCAACCGTGATCTCCAAAATTTCCTACTGCTCAACTGAGACCACCGTGACAGACTTGGGCTCCAATTTCAGAGCCAGCTTGCCACCTTGAATCTTGCTTGAAACCGGCTTTGGCACGACGGTATTGGGTGCGTCGAAGGTGTTCACGCTATCCACCTTTGGCGCGGTCAAGGTTTCTCCCACAGCCGATTTAGGTGTAATGCCCGTCAGGCTAGCCTCAATTTCGAGCGGCTGATTGGGATCGAGATTGGTGATTGCCAGCCACAACTTGCCAGACTTGTCCTTGGCTGCGATCGCGTCCACGCGCGGCAACTGGATGTCGCCCTGCGTGTAGGTGCCGGCGTCAAAACTGACAGGCACAAACGTCGCGTCCTGGAAGGGCACGTACATTTTGTACACGTAGTAGGTTGGAGTCAGGACCATCTTTTCTTTGTCCGTCATGACCATGGCCTGCAACACGTTGACCATCTGCGCGATGTTGGCCATGCGCACGCGGTCGGCATGGCGGGCAAAGATGTTTATGTTAAGCGCGGCCAGAATGGCGTCACGCAGGCTGTTTTGCTGGACCAGGAAGCCCGGGTTGCTGCCGGCTAACGGTGCATACCAGGCGCCCCACTCATCAACAACCAGGGCGACCTTCTTTTGCGGATCGCACTTGTCCATGATGGCCGAATGTTTGCCGATCAGACCTTCCATTTCCAAAGTGGATTTAAGGATCTGGCTGTACTCCGCTTCTCCGAACCCCACCGATGCAAATGAAGGAGGCCACCTCACTACCGTGTAGGAGTGCATGGAAAGGCCATTGATATCCCAACTCCAGGTGTGCTGTTGATAGGCCTTCATGATGGCTTCGGTCCAGTCAGTCCAACGGGGTTCGTCGCCGCCGGGGCCGACGGCGATCTTCAGCATCTGCTGCTTGTCCTGCTGTTCCGGATTGTAGTTGCGGACAAAGCGGCTGTAGATCTTCATCTGGCTCAGATAGTAGTCCGGCGTCATGTTGCCGCCGCAGTCCCAGCTTTCGTTGCCGATACCAAGATAGGCGACTTTGTAGGGAGCAGGATGACCGTTGGCGGCGCGCTCCTTGGCCAGCGTGGTTGGCTGGGCGGTGGTCATGTACTCGAGCCATTCGGCCGCCTCCTGGGGAGTGCCAGAGCCGACATTCACCGAGATGTACGCATCGCTGCCAATCTGGTCGAGAAAATCCATGAACTCGTGTGTGCCAAACGTGTTCGGCTCGAGCACACCGCCCCAGTTCGGATTGAGCGTCACGATGCGCTGAGGGCCGATGCCTTTGCGCCAGTGATACTCGTCGGCAAAGCAGCCGCCGGGCCAGCGCACGTTTGGTACGCGGATGGCCTTCAGCGCGGCAACGACATCGTTTCGAATGCCGCGGGTATTGGGAATGGTCGAGTCGGGCCCTACCCATACGCCCTCGTAAATGCCGTGGCCAAGATGCTCGGCGAACTGGCCGAAAATGTTGCGGTCAATCTTCGCGCCGGCCTTGGACAGATCTACGGACAATGCAACTTTCTGCGCGTCGGCAGTAGGCGCGGTCGCGCCGATCGCTAGCAGAGTGAAACCGAAAAGAATTGCGCGAATGACGGATGCACCCGTGTGAGGCAGAGCCTTGAACGGCAGGAGAAAACGACGACCGAGATTTGAGCTTCTTGTGGACGAGAAAAACATTCTTGTTCTCCATTACTGGCCGACGCCTGCCTGGAGCGATAGAGCGAGGGTGCTGGGCCGCGTGGTCGCAATCACTTTGAAGGGATCATCTGCTGAATGATGCCATAACTGTTGCCGATTGCAGAGATAATCCGCATTGACCCTCTCGGATGCTCCGGC
>JBKQNQ010000075.1:0-3877 GCA_052145875.1 Thiobacillaceae bacterium | reverse complement strand
CTTTTTGCAGCCCGGCCCGCGAATTTCTATGGCTTCACCGCCTTGAGGTCGTCCCCCGCCTCCCTGCCAAGCTCATCCAAGACGTCAGCACGCGTGCCGAAGACCTCGAATAGTTGGCGCGACTCCTGGTGAGACGCCTCTGGGTCATTGGCTAGGGTGGCGCCTTCAGACAATCGGGACGCTACGCCGCCTTGAGGTGTTCAGGAGGGGTACCTTGTTTGAAAGACTGACGCAGCATGGCGCGCAGTTCCGGGCTGTCCTTGTGACCATGGACCGTTACGGCATGCTGAATCGCCGCTTCCATTAATTCCTCGTCGGAATCGGCAGCCAACGCAACCGTGCAGTTCATCTCACTGGCATGCTCACGACAATCGATGTATTTCCTCGCCATCATCGTATCCTCCATTGAAGCACTGGTGATCGCTGATCACCTGATTGGGTGTATTGGCCCAAGTCCAATACCGGGCGCAATACCCGACCCATTTCTCATTTCTAGCTCAACGGACTCACAACGCCAATCAAAAATCCAATTAACTCGCATGTCGTTCGGGCCTTCTGATTTGGTGGCTCTATTCGATCAGCACATCTCTCAAGGGAGAAAAGTCGTCACAAATCAACGCAAAATGCTGCAGGGAACCCTAATTTTGGAGCGGCCGACGCGGCTAGGGATGGGGCTAGTGGAACGACGCCTCCATTAATCGCGACAAACCGGCCCCTCGGGACGGCAAACGGCAAACGACACCGATAATCAGCCGTTTCGGAATGCCGGACAGGAAGCCAGGACAATCACGAACTGCACCCAGGCGCTCACGGCGGCATTACTGCTGCCCTGGGACTGTCATTCTTGAAATCGGCCTTGCCCGACCGAGACGGGGGGAATTTGACGGCCCGGCGTCTGCCCTCGTGCCCCGGTCAAACCAACGGCGTCTCATGGAAGAGCACGTTAGCGACGAGAAACGAACCCAATACGAGCCAAAGGGGGCAAAATTCGACTATCATTCAACAAAGTCAGTAGATTCAACGGAGTTGCTGCAAATAATAAATACCTGGAGTCCTGCGGAGGGAATTTAGGGATATCCATGCCGATAACAACTTGCACTGCCCCCAGATCAGAACCAGTCCATCCAACCGTCTATGTCGTTGACGACAGCGCGGATATTGTGGACGCCATCGAAGTTTTGCTAAATTCGGTCAACCTCAAGGCACGCACATTCCCTTCCGGGGAAGAGTTCATTGCCCGGATCGATCACACCGCCCGCGGCTGTGTGCTGCTGGATATGCGCATGCCCGGCATGAGTGGGCTGGAGGTTCAGGAGGCTCTAAGAGAAAAATGCGTGACCCTGCCCATTATCTTCCTTACCGGGCACGGTGAGGTGCGCACCGCTGTTCAGGCCATGCGAGATGGCGCATTGGACTTCATTGAAAAGCCTTTCCACTCGCAGTTACTACTGGATCGCGTTCACGAATGCCTGAAGAAGGATCAGGAAACATTCGCTCAGCGGAGCAAGCGGCGGCTCGCAGCGAATCGGCTCGATTGCCTGACGCCCAGAGAGTATGAAATTGCGAATTTGATTGTGGCCGGAAAACCTTCCAAGGTCATCTCATCGCTGATGAATATTAGCGAGAAAACCGTGGACGTGCATCGCCATAACATCCTGAAAAAGATATCAGTCCGATCCGTTGCGGAATTAGTCCAGGTGTGGATCGACGCCACCCCGGAACCCGCTTGAGTGTTGCTCAAGTCGATTTCAGCGCGGTTCTCGCCTGCGGGACGAATTTCCCAGAGCATTCAGATTGCGGCGCAAGCCGTCTTATTTCCCCGGGTATCAGTCGCCGCAACCCACCCCCTGCATCGTCACCGTGCGATCGCCGCGGATTTAGAGGACCCGGAACGCTTTCTGACGGCGGCGCAATATCGGGGTCTTGAGCCGCGGCATGGGAAGCCATACGGATCATGTTTGCCTTGGGCTGAAACACCGCGCATCCGCAAGAATTGCGCCGCGGTACAACGGGACCTACGGCACCGTCATCCCGGAGGCCACTTCCCAATACGTCCATTTTCTCGTAGTCAAAGATACGGCCTTGAAGATTTAAGTGAGGCGCCAACGGACGTACGCCTGCTCCCTGATGCGACTCCCGAGTGCGTGGGTGGGACCAGAGTGTGCCAGGGCACGACCAGTCGGATTCCTGCCAAGCTAGAAGCAATGTTTATTGAAATTGAATATCTGGCCACGAAACAGGATTCATCAGGTAAGGATATGGGACAGCTGAGTCTCATTTAGGCGGGTGCGTTTGGGGAGATCAAATATCGTGTCTAAGCTTAACTTTAAAGCGCAATGGCGCGCGGCGCGCGCGCTTCGGGATGGCGGCGATGCGGCTGCCGCTGCCCTCGACTAGGCGCAAGGCAGATCATGGGTTTTCGTTGGTTTGAAAGGCTCACCAACACGCCGGGCAAGGTACCCGTGCAGGTTCGATCTGATTTGCCCGCAGGATCCATTCAGCGCCAGATTCAAGCGATACGCTCGTCTGGCTTGCCGTTTCAGACTCAGGCCTCTGCGCTACTCAAGCTGGGCGAGAAAGCGACAAACGTCAGCGAACGCCTCCTGATCCAAGAGCACGCGGATTTCATCGCAGACATCATGTCTAGCCGCAACGCCGAAGGCGAGGCCCTGGAGCGGGCGAGCCAGCAAGCCCGGGCAATCGAACTCTACGAGGCCAACGTAAAGGACTGCTATGCGGGTTCATACCCTTACGAGAGGTTACGTGTCTTATATGCATCCTCCGCCAGGTACGCCGATGCCCTACGAATCTGCCGCGCCTACGTCGAGCACGGCCAGGATGATGAAGCGCAAAAAACACAGTTCAGGGATTGGGTCACCAAATACGCACGCATCGTTTAGCCGCCTGGCTGATACGTGCGCTAATGTGGGGTTCACGGGAGTGACTCCTTGGTTGCGGCGATAGGCGCGATGCGCCCCTCGTCCGTGATCACCACGCAGAAGCGCCACTCGAGCACGCCAGTGCAGCCCAACGGTTGGGGTCACGGCTGATCATACCCAGCATGTATTGGAGACTTGTGGTGAACCCATTGGGGGCTCAATCGTGCCGCACCAAGCTTTGCCGAGGACGGGCCACACCGAGTCGTGGCCACAAGCCTGCAGGACAGGTGCGCGTCAGATTGATACCTGAACGCCCGCGTATGGACCATCGCGGTATGGGGCGCGTCACCGCGTTGCACGTCGCGTGCCACGGAAACAACGTTTGACGACGGCCTTCACTGGGGCCCCGCCGTTCGCCGCCGCCCGAGTCACTTGCATCAGCCGATTTGGACGCGTTCAAGCGGTGAATAGCACCGGGGACTACGACCGCCCTGGAAGGTTCGCTCAACACGGCCGCTTTGATAAATTTGGAAGCGGAATATGCCAGCCCGCTGGTCTCCTTTCCTTTACGTCATGCGCGGACCCAGAACCCAAAATGTCGGGGCACTCTATTTATTCTTTTCAAGGCAACAATTCTCTCTATACTTTTAATCAGGCTTTTGGGTCTCTACATAGCATTGTTAAGCAACGGCAGGAGGTTCCGATGAACCCACCGATTCCTGGCACTGTGGACAGTCGCGGCGTACTGAGCATTTCGAGTCCTTACGCGTTCGCCGATACCGTGAGCCGCCTGCTTTCTGCGTTTGCCACCCACGGTATTAAGGTCTTCGATGTCATCAATCAACAGGCTGAGGCGTTGGCAGCAGGTCTAGCAATGCCCCCGACGACATTGATCGTCTTCGGCAATCCCAAGGCAGGAACTCCGCTAATGTTGGCGCGCCCCCAGTCGGGCATTGACCTGCCGCTCAAACTTCTGGTGTCTGAGTCCATCCCGGGAG
>JBKQNQ010000074.1:0-2502 GCA_052145875.1 Thiobacillaceae bacterium | reverse complement strand
TGGTGCGATCACATTGCCTGAACGGAAAATGATTGCATCAAATTCAGCGAGAAATTCGTCGCGCGCCAAGTGATAGCCATCAAATACAATATGAGTGCCGACCACGCCGACAACAAAAACAAAAATCGCAAGGCATATGAGGACCGCATAAGGCCAACGAAGAATGAACTCTCTCGCCCGCGAGGTCAACTTTGGCGAAGGCGTGATGGCAAACCCCAGGAGCAACACCGCAATGGCGGCTAACCAAAAGACATCCTGCGTTTGAAAGAGAATTGCCGTGAGCCAAACGAAACGAGGTTCAGCGGTGGCGGGGAGGAACACTGTTTCGAATGCGCAAGCGCCGATAGTGCCGATGGCGATCGTCAGGGCGGATGCGATCGAGGCCGCGCGCAGATCTCCCGGCAGCTGGAATGCCACCCTGCATCGACCGGGATCGGAGCGTGGGGACGAGAATCTGAGCATAGGGATGGCAAATGTGGTTGAAGTATTCTGAGATGGGATGGAGTGCGGCAGCTTGTCTCAACTCGTTATCTCGCTATGCGCTCGGCATCTCCATAGCATCGGGCGAGAATGAAACGACCGACGATCGCGATCTCAGCCCGCGGCTGAGCGCGAGGACTTTTCTTGCCCGTCGGTTTGCCGATTCGGCGTCGCAACCAGTTGAAATTTTCCCTCGTTCAAGAATTCCGCCTCGTGGCCATTGATAACGGCCAGCAAAAATCCGCCGAGCGCATTTTGACCCCCGATGACCATCAACGTCGTTCCGACCACGGCCGGAAGCATATTGCCGATCGCCATGTAATGATGCTCGGACCAATAGCCGAGGACGAAAACGAGAATTGCAAGGCCTGCCATAAAAGTGCAGCCCCCTGCGAGGAGCATCGTCTCGAGCGAAATCCAGTTGGCGATCATCGCCTCCCAAGAAAACGGACGGCGATAGCCCTGACGACGCCCATAGAGATGGATGGCGACAGCGAGCAAGACCGCAGTATGGCCCAATCCGAGCATTGAACCGGCCAAAATGATCCAGTAGTTTCCAATGGGCGAGGCGTCTCCGAGGCGGAGAAATATCGCCATCCCTGCGAAGATCCAAATCGCCAGAGACAACGTCACCGCCAGCGCACCGGGTGCCGCAAAGGCCCAGGGGCTCAACATGAGCAGGTAACGCAGATGACGCCATCCGTCCCGCCATGGTCGCAGATGCGGCGGTCGATCGCGCAGATCACGCGATAGCGTCGTCGGCACCTCCACGATCTTCAATTCTTTGAGGGCCGCCTTGATGATGATATGATTGTGGCTGAGAAATCCAAAGGCAAGGGCCTTTTCTTTGTCCGTGCTCGCCGCCATCCAGATATTCATGACCGTGGCGGGATCCGCTCCCTGGGTCTGATCCGATATCCAACCCGGGCACAGAGCCGGGTCGAAGACGAAGTTAAAGAGATCCGGCGCGACGCTCCCCCACATCTCGTTCAGATTGTCATAGCCGACGCGCGCACCCAGCCTGTCGGCAATGTAGGCATGGGTGGCCTGGTTCCAGGAAAACGCCACCGCCGGCGTCATAAGAGCCAGGAAGCAAATCAGGATTTTCATAATTACAGGGCCAAGCGTATGGCCGGAGAGGGGCTGCTTGGGAATACGTGTGAACACGTAGAATGGCCTACGTAGGAACACGTAGAAGAAAAATCCGAACTCCGAGAGCCGAAGGCCGAAAGAAGGTCGAAATCCGAAGCCCGAAGCGCGAAGTCCGAACGGGTGCGGCTACAACTGCGCTTTGTGATCGAAGGCGAATCGGAGCAGGCTGTGGCTGCCGCTCAGCTCCAGTTTACCGGAGATGTTCTGGCGGTGCGTCTCGACGGTGCGGACACTGCACTGGAGGAGTTCTGGGATTTCTTTGCTGGTGCGGTCTTCGGGGACCAGTGGGGGGGGGTGGAAAGTAATCTGGTCGTGCAAGGCCGCTGGAAACTGCTCCGGGCGAGGGCAGACGCGGTGCCGCTCAGAACTCGTAGCGCGCTTGATCCCATCGAGCCAACCCTCGATTGCTTGGCGGGACGGCTTTGGCCCTGCCAGGAGCGAACACCGCCGCCCAGCAAGGGAAGGTCCATCTCCGGGGCCTGCGGGAGGGGCTGAGAGGAGGAAGGTCAGAAATGAGGACACCGACTGACACCGACTCGGTTTGGGAGCTTGTCTACAGCGCCGCGGCGAGCGGACAAGCACCTCATCCGTAACCGACCCGGTCAATTTCAACCGGGCGTACGCGAAGGAACCGCAGGGGCCGCGGCTCGTATTGTTCCTCACGGACATGAGCAAAACGGCCCCCACGGGTCGCGTGTCATCGTGGCTGTTGCTACCGAATGGAGTTGCGGAACACCCCATAAGTTATGAACCAGGGCTGATCGCCACAGCCTTGCCGGTTCATCGGCACCCAGGGGCCCGAGGCGCTCGGGGCCAGCCATTTGGCTTCCACAGTGAAATGGTGGATCGGGTCGGAGGTGAGAAGACCGG
>JBKQNQ010000073.1:0-12301 GCA_052145875.1 Thiobacillaceae bacterium | reverse complement strand
GTCGTCCCTGCGTACGCGGGAACGGGGAGGTCGCCAGCCACCCCAATCCCAACAGGCGCAAGTGAGGTCGGCCCGCGCAACGGTGCGCTTTCCAGAACATCGATTCGAAGCCACGGAAGCTAAGATGCCCTCACGTAGGGTTGAAATTTTCTGCGCCCGGCGTGACTACCAGACAAAGGGTATCAAGTGGTAGCGCACCTTTAGGCAATAGTCCGCATATCCAGGCAGATTCTTCCGTAAAAACTTTTCTTCGTCGAGAAGCCGCCAAACGAGAGCAGGCATGAGGAGAACCAGTATCGCCAATCCGCACCACGACCCAAGCGCAAGCGGCATCCCGATTAGCAGAGGAAGTGCCCCGCCATACATGGGATGTCGCACGCGCGCGTACGGTCCTGTCGAGATGACTTTCTGACCCTCGGCGATTTGGATGGTGGAGGCGCTGTAGGTATTTATCTTCAACACGAGAAAGGTGAGAGAGAATCCAAATGCGATGAGCGCGTCGCCAACCAAGGATACGGCATACGGCACTGAAGACCAGCCGAACCGATGATCGAATGCGGGAAAAACAAGCAAGGCAATGAATCCGACCATGAAAATCGATACGAGGATTTTCTGTGTCGGCTCTTTTTCGGCCGTTGGCCCAACATTCATGCGCCGTTCAAGCAGCTTCGGGTCAGATATCGCGAGGTACGCCGTGATTGCCGCGGATGCCCCCACGAAGACCGCCATAAAAAGCCACGCCTGCCAATAATCAATGGTTCCTGCGGGTATGAACAGAAGTGCCGCCATCGCTCCTGTGCCAATGATACTTGATCGAAGTGCTCGAATGTTCAGCGTGCTCATCCAGCAACAATAGCACCCGCCACGCGGCGTGCTCGTCAGTCTGATCCTCGGCTGCAATCGCCTCCTACCGGATGAAGGCCAAACCGCAAACGGGCCGTGGGCTCTTGGCGGCCGCTAATCCCAGAAGACACCACACTTTACCGACCGTGCGGTGACAGATCCGATGCGTGGCCAGTTGCAAGCAATTCGTGTACGGGATTGCGGCGCTCGTTTGTGCGGTGTTGCATTTTCACCGCAGGCGGTGCAACACGCACCTAAGGCTCAACTTCAGGCGGTGTCACGAAACGCCAAGCGCGGCGAGCGGCAGAAGGCAAAGATGGTTGGGTTCAAGAGGAGGCAAGATGAATATCAAGCTCGCGGAGCATGGTGGGATCGTCCGGACATAACGAGCGTCACGTTGCTGGATACGACGCAGGACGCAATCAGGGATTACGCCACCACATCGAAGCGGCCACGGCAGGCCTCTCCATCGACCTACTGCCTCACAAGGCGATCATGGGGTCCATCAGCGTGCGTTGAAAATGATTGTTTCGCCGAAGTTTACGGACTCCGGGCGGCACTCACCCGGATGTTTCCGTAACACCGCTTGCATATCGCCACCGTGAGATCCACGTCGCACATCGGCGTGCATAAATCATCCTTTATCCAACTAAAGATGAGGGCAATTCGGTTACCGTGCAACTTGTATTATGCTTTCGAGACACGCTGATATTCAGCAAATAAGGGGCGTGGAATGCGATCCTGAAGGCGTGCCGGAATCGGGCTCATCACCTTTCAGAATTCGCGAGGCCGGGAGGGCCGATGATGTTTGATGATGAGGAAAATTTTGTCGCGACCCATGCGGGGGGGAGGGATGCCAACACCCCGCTGACCTGCGACCCTAACCCGGTTCTTTCAAAACCGTCCCCGTATAGGGTCAGCCTGCATGATCCGCTACCCAGCATCGTATGGGTCAATGATGAGGGTTACATCCTGGATTGCTGCGCCCATACGCTGGAGGTATTCGGCTATTGGCGCGACGAGTTGAAGGGTCAGCACATATCGATCCTGCTGCCCGATCTGGACACGACCGCATTGCTGGACGAGAGTGGAATCAGCCCCGCACTTCAATTCCTTTGTCAATCCGTCACCCCCTTTCGTGGCATGGATCGGGCGGGCACCGGCAGCGCCTATGCGGTCAGTCCCCAGCTGGTCTCGACAAGTATCGGGCAAGGATTGATGCTCATCTTGCACGGCACGCCTCGCTAGAATGGCGGGCCCTGTTCCTCCCCTTAGGGCGAGGGGCTACTGTCGGTGCGTGAAGGAGCGTCAGTCCATTCGACAGCATCATCAACACGCCCCATCACTCTGACTGGAGCGCCCCGGGGCTTCTCGCTTTCGGACCCTGCGACCGGCCGCTTGCCAAGCCAAACGCGTCGCCCTGTAATCCTATCATCCGAGCAGTCCGAGACCGGGTGCATCGCTGCCGTATCCCGCCAAGCGAAGCGTTCAAGTCATCGCTTGTGTAAGGCCGAGAAAGAGGTCTTTCGTTCAGCGACTGCTATTCCGGGCTGGGTCTTGCTTTGCCAGCAGGCTTCTCCAGGGTGCGTTGTAAGATCGCCTTACCCGCCGTACCCAAGATCCCACGGGTGGGGCGTGATCGACTCGCAGGGAAAGCATGTGCCAGGTTTGCGAAAGAAGGAGGGCAGGATAGGCCACTTGCAACAAATCGGCGATCATGCGCCACTCGGCGCGAATGCCTTTCCAGTAGCCGAGTTTTTCCGTTTTTCTCGCTTGCGTGACTTGGGGCCAGTGTGCCACCGAAATCGAGAGTCGGCGCGCGATGATGGCGCGATTCATGAACACTTCGATCCCAAAACGGGGAAGCCGACAAATCTCCTCCAGCGCCTCGCTCAAGAGTTCCTTCCGGATTACCCGTTCGCCGGATACGAAATCGAGCCCGGTGGCCCGAAATATCAAAAGGCTATTGTGTCGCAGGCTAAGGCTCACTTCTGCCTTACCCGACAAAACGGGAGCTGCGAGAGCCGTGATATGTTCGACACCGATGCCAGTGAGGTCCGCATCAAGCAGCATGAGGAGGTCGCATTTCGCCGCGGCGACACCGGTTGCCATTGCAAAGCTCTTGCCCCGATTTACCGGATGGGAGATGAGCTTTACCGATGGGAAGCGCTTGACGATTTCGGCCGTATCGTCTGTCGAGCCATCGTCAACCACAATGACTTCATGCAACAGTGGATGCGCCGAGGCAACGGTTAGCACGGCCGCGATTCGCGGCGCCTCATTGAACGCACAGATGATGCAGGAGATAGGCGCAGGGCCGGGCGCAGTGGCACCGCCGTTTAAAGCGTATTCCGCGTGAAGTGATTCAGCTTCGAGTTTCAGGTGTTGCAATCGGAAGGGTTCTCCAGTGAGCAGTCAGCACCACAACGCTTAGGGCGCCGATCATGAGGGGAAAGTAAAGCGTGGAAAAGCGCCACAAAAGGAGTGCGGTGGCCATCGTTGAACCCAGTAGCCATGGTGCTAACGCCGCCGCAAGGCCCAGATCGGCACTGCCGCCACCGGCTGGCACCCCGGTCCACTGCGCAAGATGAAGCACCACCGCCTGCAACACCAGGAGAAATCCGAACGGCACATGATAACCAAGCTGCAGCAGCACCAGCCAGAGCACGCCGTACCGGGTAATCCACTGGACGACCGTGAGCAGCAGCAAGGCGAGCTTCGCTGCAACGGGTGCATCATTCAGGGTGCTTATTTGTTTCCGAAATTCCGAGACGAATTCGCCGATTCGTTCTTGCCGTGCCCGAAACCAAGGAACGACGCATACGATTTTATGCAGCGCCGCGCCAATGACATGGCGGCTCCACCACAAGCCGGCGAGGGCAAACAGGGCTCCGGTGACCAATATGCCGTATGCAGACCTCGGCAAAGCGGGCACCCATTGCGCCAGGGGAACGACAGCGGAGACGGCAGCGGCAGGCAGCGCTACGGCGAAGAAGACGAAATCGAGTGCCTGTTCGGCTCCGACCACAGTGGTCGATACCGCCCATGATGTGCCGGCCGCCTTCAGCAGCGTGACGTTAGTTACGTAGCCGGCCGCCCCCGCTGGCGAGGACAGGAAAGCGAAATCCGTAACAAAGGTTATCGCCAAGGTGCGCAGAAGAGGGAGACGAGACCCGAGACTGACCAGCAATATCTGGAGCTTGCCGGCCTTCGCCACGCCGCTGATAACGGCGAATCCGGCCAGCATCATGAACATCTGTGGTCCAACGTTACGCAGGCCGTTGAGAACGGTGCTTCCCCCTAGTACAAACGGGGCGGCTAGGGCCAGCCCAACGCCAATGATAGACATGACCCAAGCTACGCGGCGCAATGCTTGTGCTCCACCGGCTGATTCATGGCGCTACGATCGCCCCTAATTCCATCGCGAAATGATGCAAAGAAGAACTTTGAATGAACAAACTGCATTCGGTGCCTCCGGGCCTACATGACTGGAAATCGCAACCCACTTCCCCTGCTATTGGGTAACACGTACGTTACGAAGGCGTGACAACCGTCGCTTCATTTCGTAAACGGCTACAGGTGCGGGTGTTTCTGCAGCGGCGCGCCTGGATCAGACGCGGGTCGTTCCGCCACGCTCATCCAAAGAACGTGCCTGGGTGTCTGATTCACACCCAGGAATTGACGCGAAATGTCCCAGTGGCGCCGTCAAGACAGAGGTCGTGTTTCGCAGTTAGGGGGTATTTATCCCCTTTATTCTGGCTTTACTTAGGTCTCGGCACATCCACAATCGGTCAAATGTAGATTTCACCTGCCTGACAAAGCGAACCTACCGGTGATAACACCATGCATCTTGACCCACATGTGCTACGAGCGTTTTTCGGTGACAACAAGGTGGCCCGACAGCGGATCCTGTTGAAATTTGGGGATTTGATCACGGGCACTCGGGGAACGGTCCGGACGCCCTCAACGCGGGCGCGCTCCATGTCACGCGCGCTGCGTGCCATGCACTTAAATCGAGTTCACGTTCAGTGGGTGCAATTGAATTGGGGCGCCTAAGCGAGCTGCTTGAGACCATCGGGGCCGGGGGGAACCCCGGCGCGATCGAGCCGGGGCTTGCAGGTTTTCTTGAGGAATGTAGCGCGGTCGAGGGTGAGTTGAAAGAGAAGGCAGATGGATCCGGTTCGCCCTGAACAGGCGCCGTCCGTCTTTCTCATTGGCGAAGAGAAGGAACTGACGGAAGACGACAGCAGCATGCTCGGTCTAGGCTTCTACAAGATCGCCATTGCCGACGGGGTGGACGATGCCCTTAAGCCCAAATTCGCCTGGGTTTTTGCGGCCGGCCGGCCGCGCGTTGCGGGAGCGATACTGTGAGCCGGTCAATGCGTCTTATCGTGATCGTCGGCTGTGAAACGGACTTTTTGCAGATCGAGCGCCGGCTGAAGGAGGATCGACTTGGGGTATTTTGCCGGCACGTCGCCAGCAGCGGCGAACTGGCAGATGCTCTGGCAGAGGGAGCGTGGGATGCGGTTCTTTCCGGCCTAAGCGTGGCGGGCTTTCCATTCTATCAGGCCTATTTCTACCTCCGGACCCATTACCCGGAACTGCCGATCATTGTGGTTTCGAGCGGCATGAATGAGGACGTCACCGTGGACTTGCTCGAGGAAGGGGTGCGCGACATTGTCTACAAGGACCGTCTGGTCCACCTGGTGCCGGCCATTGAACGCGCGATGAAAGAGGTCGAAGACGAGCACAAGAAACGTGAGTCCGATATCAACTACCGCAGAGTATTCAACGACCTCAGCGATGCCATCTTCATTGAATCCCAGACAGGCCATTATCTGGATGTGAACCAGGGAGCCGAAGATATGTACGGCTATCCCCTCGAGGCCCTTGTCGGCAAGACCCTCGCGCACCTCGCCGCGCCCGGCAGGAATGACGCCGCAGCCTTAGCGGTGGCACGCAGCCGTGCCTTCCAGGGTGAGCCACAGCAATTTGAGTTCTGGGGAATACGCGCCAACGGCGACGTGTTTCCGACCGAAGTCCGAATGGCGCTAACCACCCATAAGGGGCACAGCGCGATCATTACGGTTGCCCGGGACGTCACTGCACGCAAGAAGGCGGAGGCGGAACTGTCCAGGCAGCACACCCTGCTTAAAGCCATATTGGAAACCATTCCGACACGCATATTTTGGAAAGATCGGGACCTGCGCTATTTGGGCGGCAACACGGCCTTCGCCAACGATGCTGGATTGGACAGACCAGAGGAATTGATCGGAAAGGACGACTCCGAGCTCACATGGGCCGAACATGCCGCACGCTATCAGGCGGACGAGCGCCAGATAATGGAGTCGGGAAATTCCAAAGTCGCCTATGTCGAGTCTCAGACCGCGCTTGGCGACAGCCCAGCCTGGCTGCGCACATCCAAAGTGCCGCTACGCGATATGGCAGGCGAAATTATCGGGGTACTCGGCATTTACGAGGACATTACCGCCTCCAAGCAGGCCGAAGCGACCCTCCAGCTCCAGAGCGCAGCGTTGGAGGCATGTGCCAATGCCATTGTCATTACCGATCACCGTGGCGTGACCCAGTGGGCCAACCCAGCGTTCTGCAGCCTGAGCGGCTACGCCCTGGATGAGATCATCGGCAGGACGCCCGGCACCCTATTGAGATCCGGGGTACAAACGCCGAGGACTTACGAGGAGCTGTGGCAAACAATCCGCGGCGGGCGAGTGTGGAGCGGGGAGATCGTCAATCGGCGCAAGGATGGGACCTTATACCACGAATACATGACGATCACCCCGGTGCTCGACGCAGAAGGCAGCGTTCGGCACTTCGTGGCAGTCAAGCAGGATGTTACGGAACGCAAGGAAGCGCAACGGCGATTGCAGCTCGCTCAGCAGATACTTGATAAGAGTCAAGCGTTCCTGTGGACGGATGCAAACGGAAAGGTCGTTTACGCAAATGATGTTGCCTGCAGTAGCCTGGGATACACGCGCGATGAATTGACCGGAAAAGCGGTTTGGGATTTCGACACAGACTTTAAGGCCGAATACTGGCCGGCCGCCTGGGCGGAAATCAGGCAAAAGGGGGTGCTCAACCTCGAGTCACGTTACCGGCGCAAGGATGGTAGCGTTTTCCCGGTCGAGATTACCGCCCATCACGGCAAGTATGAAGGGGAGGAGCATAGCTTTGCCTTTGTCCAAGATATTACAGTGCGGAGGACCAATGAGAGGCAAATCCGCCGGCTTAGCCGGCTGTACGCCATGCTCAGTGGGGTTAATGAGCTTATCGTGCGCTGCCATGATACCGAAAGGCTCTATTCGGAGGCCTGTCGCCTTACTGTGGAAGAGGGCGGTTTCCTTGCAGCCTGGGTTGGCCTGGTCGACCCGGACAGCGCGGAAATCAAGCCGGTTGCTCGCAGTGGACAGGTCGATGATTACCTTGACCATTTTTGCATAACGCTCGACGTTCGAGCTGGCGGCGGGGCCGCGCCTGGGCAGGCGGTCCGCGAAGGGACTGCTCATGTGTGCAACGATATTGCACAAGACGCGCGCGTGGAACCCTGGCGGGCGGCGGCGCTAAAAATGGGTTACCGTGCGTCTGCCGCCTTCCCGCTTAAAGTCGCTGGAGCGTTGCGTGGTGCGTTTTTCCTGTATGCCGACACGGCAAATTTCTTCGACACGGAGGAAATGGGACTTCTGGAGAGGCTATCCCAGAATATCGGCTTTGCCCTGGAGGTCATCGAGTTCGAGTCTTATCGACAGAAAGCCGAGGAGGCGCGACGACACAGCGAAGAAAACCTGAAGCGTGCCCAAGCGGTGTCGCAAACTGGAAGCTGGTACCTCGACATCGCCCACGATAGTATGGAATGGTCGGACGAGACGTATCGGATATTTGGACTCGACCGCGGTCCGAAGATCGACCTGAAGTTCTTCCTGGATTGCATGCATCCGGAAGACCGGCAAGAAGCACTGGTGGAGTGGTCTGCTGCCTTGCAGGGTGGCAGGCCCTATGACATCGAGCATCGCATCGTGGTGGGTGATCAGATCAAATGGGTCCGTGAGCGAGCCGAGATTCGGCTCACTGCCGACAACGAAGCACTCGCCGGCCTGGGCACCGTGCAGGACATTACCGAGCGCAAGGTTGCTGAAACTCTGATGCAGTGGGACCGCGAGCAGCAGGCCACGCTACGGGCCCTGCTCGAGGCGGTGCTCACCGGCGAGCGATTCGAGGAGACGCTGGATCACTGCCTGCAGCGGTTGCTGTCGATCTCGTGGCTTTCCATCCTGCCCAAGGGCGGCATCTTCTTGGTGGAGCAGGGTGGCCAGACCTTGCGACTGAGCGTTTCACGCGACCTGTCACCGCAAATCATGTCGCTTTGCGCCCGAGCCCCCATTGGCCGTTGCCATTGTGGCAGTGCGGCCGCCAGTGGGCAAATGCAGTATGCGCATTGTGTGGACGAGCGGCACGAAATCACCTATCCGGGCATAGCGGACCATGGCCACTATAGTGTTCCCATCATTTCAGAGCACCGGCTGCTGGGCGTATTGGTGCTCTATCTTCCACCCGATTTCCCGCGGGACCCGTTAAAGGAGCAATTCATCTCTTCGGTGACCGATATTCTGGCAGGTTTTATAAGCCGCAAATATGCGGAACAGGCCTTAATCGAACACCAGGCAAACCTGGAGGAACTGGTGGCAACGCGCACCTTTGAACTGGAGGCGGCGCGAATTGAGGCCGAGCGACTGGCCCGGGTAAAAAGCGATTTCTTGGCCAACATGAGCCATGAGATCCGCACGCCATTGAATGCCGTGCTGGGCTTTGCCCAGATCGGACAACGTGACAGCAAGGCCGGCGAGTCGCGGGAGTATTTTCATCGCATCACCGATTCTGGCCGGCTGTTGCTGGGCATCATCAATGACGTCCTGGACTTCTCCAAGATCGAGGCGGGGAAATTGAGTGTCGAATCGCAACCGTTCCGACTGTCCCCCGCCATTGGGACTGCCGCGAGCTTCGTGGCCGAGGCGGCGACGCAAAAGGGTCTGGATTACAGCGTGGATGCCGCACCCGACCTTCCGGAATGGGTGCGGGGCGACGCGCAGCGTCTGCAGCAGATCCTGGTAAATCTGCTCTCCAATGCCGTGAAATTTTGCAGCCATGGCGAAGTTCGTCTCAGAGTCGCGCGTGACGGGGACGACATCTATTTCAAGGTGGTCGATACCGGAATCGGCATGTCGGCCGAGCAGATTTCCAGGCTCTTCAATCCCTTCGAGCAGGCCGACGGCTCTACCACCCGGAAATACGGGGGCACTGGCTTGGGGCTCGCCATTAGTCAAACCCTCGCGGGGATGATGGGAGGGGAGATCGCAGTGGAAAGCGCGCCGGACGTCGGCAGTGCCTTCACGCTGCGCCTGCCCCTGCCGGCAGCGGTGCCCGGCATTGAGGCGCATGCCGGCACCCCGGCTGAGACGGTTCCACGCTTGGCCGATTTGAGGATCCTCGCCGCAGAGGACGTGGAGGTTAACCAGGTTATCTTGGAGGAAATACTGGGCTACGAAGGTGCGCATGTGGTCCTAGCGGACAATGGACAGCAGGCGCTGGGGCGGCTTGAGGAAGCCGGGCTGACCGCGTTTGATGTGGTGCTTATGGATGTGCAGATGCCGGTGATGGACGGCCATGAGGCCGCCCGGCGCATGCGGGAAATGTCGCCGAATCTGCCTATCATCGGACTGACTGCCCACGCCTTGGCGGAGGAGCGGGAAAAGTGCTTGGCCGCAGGTATGGTGGATTGCACCACCAAACCGATCGACATTGATACCTTGGTCACGGTCATCCGAAAGTATGCTTCCTTGAACTCAGGCAGGGGCCGCAAACCCGAAATCGCCCAAGCAGCCATCGAATAGGCATTGTTAATCTGTGGCAACGTTGGACAGCAGCACGCGACGGAATCGTTAACGTAAGCATGGATGGAGTAAACAATCATTGCGGGCAGGCCGGTTCCGAGCTCCGACTGCTGGGATGACTGCGAACTTGCCGCAAGGCCCGTCGCAAAAATATTAATGGGGATGGTTTAGGCGAGCACGCGCAGGACTTTGCTTTGCGTGAGCCCCGACGCTCGGATAGAGCGCGATCATGCCTGCTGGTTCGGTGAGGAAGCCTGGCATCCAAGCGAACCGTTGCAAGCGGCGTTGACGTTCCGGGGCTTTGCCGCGATGGCCAGGGTCGTCAGCATCGCGCCTAGGAGCGGACGTTATGGACGTTGCTATCTGGACTGCTCATGGGCGGTTCCAAGATTCGGAATGAAAGGCCCCCAACCAACGACACGAGCGTCACCCGCAACGGTTCAACGCGTCGCGTCACGCCTCCGCAATAACATAGCGATCGCGCCCGGCTCTTTTACCTTCATAAAGTGCCCGGTCGGCACGTTCGACGGCGCTGCTCATGGCCTCCTCCTCGGCAACACGCGCCAAGCCCAACGTGATGGTCAATGCCAGGGGCTCACCTTCCTGAATTGGCAGGGGGGCACTGCGCACCGCAACAATGAAACGCTGCGCGGCCGCTGCCGCGCCTTCCGTGGTTTGACATTGCATTAGCACGAGGAACTCCTCTCCGCCAAAACGATACAGCGGTTCGTCGGGTCGCGTCGTGCGTTTCAGAGTCGCTGCCAAATGATGCAAAGCAATATCTCCTACCGGATGCCCATAGAGGTCGTTGACGCGCTTGAAATGATCGACGTCTATCATCCCGATGTAGAACCGGGTGTTGTTGCGCTTGCAATTCTTCTGAATTTGAACGAAGTCAGCTTCGATTCCGGAACGCATGGGCAACTCGGTTAGCGGATCATGCTGCACTGCACTGCTGAGCAGGTGCGTCTTAAATTGCGCCAGCGATTTGATGAGCTCCGATTGCGTCTGTTCGAACGTATCCAAATAGGTGGCCTGTCCCGGCAGCCCAGCCAGCATGTCCGTGCAGATGCATCGCACGGCATCGTGCATGGATTGATGGACGACTTCGATCCTGCGGGCGCTGTGCGCATCAAGTTGTTCGAAATGAGCCTTATTCAACTGAAACCAGCGACCGAAGTGGCAAAGGGTGTGCGCCAGCGGTCCGAGTGCATCCTCCCCTGGCGATACACGAAGTACTGCGCAGCGCAACACACGGCGCGTCCACTCCATATGCGCCTCGACTGCAGCATCGAGTTCCGCTATGAAGCTCGTCAAATCAGGAAAGAACTCAGCCATATTTTTAGCCGCATCCACCGCAGGAACCCCCCGTTCCGATGACGCCAAGCCAATGTCCCGGCGCATCCCTGTGTCATGACGATCATTCGTGCAGGCCTGATCTCTTCAACGCACCGCTCTCACTGTGCGCGCCGACGACTCATGAGTCCTATTTCAATTCTAGCCGGTGCAAGGCAAGTAGGTTAGATTGGGGCGCGTCCCTCCCGCCCGGTCATGAACCGAAATCCGAAACGAATCGTCCCGCTGCGAAGTGACCAGCCCATTCGCGCCGCTGGGATATCCGGACCGTGTTAACGTTCGTCGCGTGAGCGAGTCTTTGGAAGGGGCGTGTTGCCGATGTGCGCAGGCCATTTATACTTGCTACAGGGGTCACGGGCGGCACTGAAGGAACGCGCCCCGAAGGTGATGCGATCGAGCGTCACCGCGAGCCGGTCTCGGAAATTGAGCGACACGGCCGTGCCGATGGGGGCGGCCTTTCGTGGATTCCGGCGTTATCGTTGCCGGGCAGACGCGTTGGCGCTTAATCAATAAAAATTGCCAAGGGGGAGCATGGAAAACCTTACCGCATCACGCTTCGGCCTCAGAGGCGGCAAGGACAGGCTCTCCCGAGCTGCGCTCGCCGAAATCCTGGCCTACAAGGGCGCGCGCCCGTGGGTTTGGCTGCGCACCGCGGCGCTCACTTGGGCAATCATTCTTATAAGCGTTGGGTGTGCGGAGCACATGCATGCGCGATGGGCCACATTGCTTGCCATTGTCATCATTGCCACCCGCCAGATTGTGCTTGGCCTGCTGATTCACGAGCAGGCACACTGTCTGGGATTCTCCTCGCGTTATGATTGGCTGGCCAATCTGCTGGCCGCCTACCCGCTGATGGTTCTCAGCGTAGAAGGCTACGCCCAGGTCCACCTGTCTCACCATAAGTTCTATTTCACCCGGA
The DNA here is from genome assembly GCA_052145875.1 of Thiobacillaceae bacterium. Classification (GTDB taxonomy): domain Bacteria; phylum Pseudomonadota; class Gammaproteobacteria; order Burkholderiales; family Thiobacillaceae; genus DASQBT01. Next base: position 280 of record JBKQNQ010000073.1, on the reverse strand, counting down.
AGGACCCTGACTTTCTGCGTAAAAGCGGAGCCGAGTGGGCCTATCCGATGCCGGCCCTGCGCCTGGCGACGCTATTTCTCACCGATCTAGCGGGATTCAACGTGGTACGCCTCATTAAGGGCAAGCGCATGATAGGTGAAGCCTTCAAGCGCCCCCACGCCACTCCCGGCTGGGTCAGGCTGGTGCTCTATGCGCCCCTTGCCGTTACCTTTACGTTCACTGGAACCTGGTCGCTGTTCTTCTTGTATTGGGTGTTGCCGCTGCTCACTGTGGCGCAGGC
>JBKQNQ010000072.1:0-3175 GCA_052145875.1 Thiobacillaceae bacterium | reverse complement strand
GGCGGAATTCCAAGAGCGGCGCGCTCCGCCACGTGAGCGCGATAGGTTTCAAGCATCGACATCATCAACTCTTTCCCTGCGAGTGAGCGAGCGTGGCGAACCGTCAGCTTCGCCCCGAAAGAAACTGGCGTACGGCTGAGACGCGCATCTCCCTACTGGAATAGGCCGCTCCCATGGGTGTGCCCACATTCAACTTGTCCCGGAGAGGCGATGGAAAGTCCTGACATAACGGGGAATCAAGACCAGCTGAATATCGAGCCGAAAGAGTGAGCGGGAGTTACGTTGAATACTCGGCTTGGGAGGATCGCTGCCGACCGGCTGATGCCAAGTATTTGTGAGGGCCAACAAGCGATTACCTTGGGCATGCTGAAATCCATGTTCTCATGAACGACAGGTCGTCCCTGCGCTGCGCGTAGGGAGAGCGCTGCAACGGGTTGGCCCAACACGGTCGCCTCGGGCTATGTCCAATGACAGGAGCGATGTTAATTCTGGTCCACCTTCGCGCATCGGGTACGTGCCAGACGGTCATTAACCGCGCCGATATCCACCTGATTGGGCTCGGGCGAGCATTCGCGTTACGACTAATGGAAACGGCGCTATTTCCCCACCGTCTGTCGGGTGCGCGAATTGTGCCTTTCGGACCGTCGGAAAGCGGCGATCGACTGGTGGGCATCGGCCAAGAATCCCGCTCTATCCCGGCCGGGAGAAGCGACACTTGCACTCAGTGTCGCTCAACGCCCCCTGGGCCTGGTGATCTACAATGGCGCTTTGAGCCTCACACTGCCACGACGGCGCGACCCCGTCGTCTGCTGGAGGAAATCGGACGGGTTGAAGACGGGAGCACATCGAAGAAATGGCCAAGATTTCAGTTGGCTTCATCGGACTCGGTGCCAAGGGGACACGGGTGGCTAGCAATCTGCTTCTGCGTAGTTTCCCCGTGGCCCTGTTTAACCGTTCACGAGGACGTTGCCGAAGCATTGCCACTTGGGGAACAAAGCGGGATCGATCGCAATGCGCTCAAGGAATTTCTGGGAGAAACCATTTTCCATGCCTTCTCTACCAGAACTATGGCCAAATACGGGCGCGACGAGCCCATGAGCCCGCGGGATTCAGGTTGAACCGGGGCTTTAAGGATATGCGACTGGTTCCCGACGCAGCGGATGCGGCAACGTTGCCGATGCCCCTTGCAGACCTAATTCGGGCGCGCCTGGCGGTGCTGTGGCGAAGGAACGAGGAACTCGATTGGACCACCATAGAACTGGCCTTCGCCGAGAACGGTGGGATACGGATCGATCGCGTGCCTTGGCGCGGGGGTATAGTCTGTGGGCCCCGTCGAATCAGGATACACGGCTACGAACAACCCGGACGATAAGACATCGCAGCACGTGAGACCCAGCAAAATGAAAGAAATCCTTCTCGGAAACAGCGACCTTTCGGTTACCAAGATCTGTTTGGGGACAATGACATTCGGACAACAGAACAGCGAAGCAGAAGCCCATTCCCAACTCGACTACGCCGTGAGTCAGGGAATTAACTTCATCGATACCGCCGAAATGTACCCGGTCCCGGCTCAGGCGGAGACGACAGGGCTGACCGAACGCTATGTCGGCAACTGGCTTAAACGGCACGGCAGGGATCGGGTCATCCTTGCGACCAAGGCCACAGGCCCAGCGCGAGCGCTGAATTGGATCCGACACGGACAGCTGCATTACAACCGCGCGAACCTCCAGCAGGCGCTTGATGGATCGTTACGGCGACTTCAGACAGACTACGTCGATCTCTACCAGCTGCACTGGCCCGATCGAAATGTTCCCATGTTCGGCAGCTACCACTTCCAACCCGAACATGAGCGCGAAACGGTGCCCATTCAGGAAACCCTTGTTGTGCTTGCTGACTGTCTAAAGGCGGGCAAGATACGCCATTGGGGACTTTCCAACGAAACACCTTGGGGGGTGATGTCGGTTTTGCGACTTGCCGACCAGCTTGGTCTGCCTCGCCCCGTTTCGGTCCAAAATGCCTACAGCCTGCTAAATCGGACCTGGGAGAACGGCCTGGCCGAAATCAGTTATCGAGAAGAGGTCAGCCTGCTGGCTTACTCGCCGCTTGGCTTCGGTCTCCTGTCAGGCAAATATCTGCGTGACCCGACAACGGCGGGTCGAGTGAATCTATACGCTGGATTTGCGGGCCGTTACAGCAAACCCAACGCGGCCCCCGCGGTGGCCGCTTATGTGGCGCTCGCGCACGAGCATGGCTTGACTCCCACTCAGCTGGCCTTGGGGTTTGCCTATCGGCATTGGTGCGTCGGAAGCACGATTATTGGTGCAACAACGATGGAGCAATTGCGTGAGAACCTGGACGCCTCGCAGATTACGCTTTCCCACGACATCCTCGCAGGCATTGAGCGAATTCACCTTAACTTTACGAACCCCGCTCCTTGACGTCAGTATCGTGCGATCAACACCGCGCGGCGAGTTTGGTAGCCGAGGACGATGCTCGAACGAGTAGCGGCCAGCCATACATACAAAGCTAAGGGCTTTTTTACCGGTATCTTCTCTATGCCGCTGACGCTGCAACAAATGGCGCCTCGCACGCATGCTCAGACGGACACCTCGTGGCCACGGGCCAGACCGCTCTCGCGTTTACCGTCGATGGGTCACGCGCCTTCCAGCGTGTGGCCCGTGAATCCGGTTGCATTGGAGAACCACTAAGGTGCAACCGCCGCCATTGGCTCCGCGCAGTGTCATTTGAATTTGTAGTACTTTTGATTGAGGTAGGCCACGACGTCGGCCTCCTCGTCCGGGAACCAGCCAACGCCGGTGTTGGCGTTACACACCGCAACGCGGCTCGCCAACTGGGCGTAGTTCTTGACCATGCGATTGGGGCGAAGATAGATTTCGCTGCCATCCCCTCCATACATTGAAGCGTGGCACGACACACAGTTCTTCTCGACGAGTGCCTGGCCGCGTTGAATATCAATCTCGCCTGCAGCGTACGCAACGGCGCCGGTGGCGCCCAGCACCACCACAATAATCCACTTTACATTCATGGTAATTTCTCCTGGGAATAGTTGCACCCTTGATCACCGAAGTCGGTGAAAATATCCAATCCCCGGCCGTCGGTGATATGGGCCAACACGCCTCCGCTTAATGGGGCTGATTCAAGGATAGCCGGGATC
>JBKQNQ010000071.1:0-4022 GCA_052145875.1 Thiobacillaceae bacterium | reverse complement strand
CAACAGCTTTAAACTGCAGGTATCGCGGGTCGTGCAAAACCAGCTTTATATGCTCGATGCGCTTAAGGAGCCCGTGCGCCTTGCCGCAGGCCTAACGGCAGAAAAGCGTCTGGATAATGAATCCAGGAAGCGTGCGTTGGATTGCCTAACCCGTTTTGGGGACCGACTCAAAGGTTTCGAGACGGCGGCTGTTAGATGCGTCGGCACCAGTGCCTTGCGTCAGGCCAAGGACGCGCCAAGTTTTCTTGAAGACGCCGAAGCGGCCCTCGGTTTTCCCATTGAGATCATTGCGGGCCGCGAAGAAGCACGGCTGATATACATCGGTGTTGCACATAGCTTGCCTTCGTCGAAAGATCAGCGCCTTGTCATCGATATCGGCGGTGGTTCAACCGAGTGTATTGTGGGCAGGGGGATTAAGCCGGTCATCATGGAAAGCCTGAATATGGGCTGCGTCAATTTCTCCCGACGTTATTTTCCCGATGGACGCATTGACAAGACCTCGATGAAACAGGCGATACTGGCTGCCCGAACCGAGGCGCAGCCCATTGCTGTCTCCTATCAAGGTAAGTGGTCAGAGGCGATTGGATCGTCCGGCACGGCGCGCGCTTTGGCCGACGTACTCGGCATGAATGGCCTCTCAGATGGATCTATTTCAGCGGATGGATTAAACCGACTCAGGGATCTGATGGTGCGCGCAGGCAATGTGCAGGCACTACAACTGGCAGGACTCAAGGCCGATCGGTTACCCGTGATTGCAGGGGGCTTTGCCATCATGGCGGGTGTCTTTGCCGAACTTGGGATAAAGAGCATGAAGCCGGCGGTCGGCGCATTGCGTGACGGGATTCTTTACGATCAATTAGGGCGTTTCCATCATGCGGACATGCGGCTATCCACCGTAGCAGAATTTGCGCGACGCTATCACGTTGACACAGAGCAGGCGGAGCGGGTGCGTCGCCTGTCACTTGGACTGTTCGATCAGGTTGCCCACCTGATTCAAAATGGGGTCGAAGCGGCACGCCAGTTTCTTGACTGGGCAGCACGCATGCACGAAATCGGCATTTCAATTGCTCACGCCAGTTACCACAAGCATGGCGCCTATATACTGGAAAATGCGGATATGCCTGGTTTCTCGAAAAGCGATCAGGCGCGCTTGGCATTGCTTGTTCGCGCCCAACGCGGGGGCCTGGCCAAGGTGCCGACTTTGATGCCGGGAACGGCTGACCCGATTACTCAGGATGATCTCCTGTTGATCCAGATCCTTCGGCTGGCGGTTCTGTTTCTTCGAAGCAGGTTGGACATAAGTCTCCCCGAAATGAGATTACTGCGGCAGGAGAAGGGCTTTCGGCTGGTGCTACCGGCGCCTTGGCTTGAGCAGAACCTGTTGGCGCGCACCGAGCTAGAGGAGGAGGAAAATGACTGGAGGGCGTTGGGCCTGGCGTTTCGTTTCAGGGAGGCCGCCTAACGACGTCTTGCCGGCTCGCGCGCTATCCGGACGGTGGCTTGGGCCCGATAACGTCAGCCTCGTTCACCCGTTGCATGTCAGTTATAGCGCCGCAGGCATTCCTGCATGCGATCCAGTTGGCAGTGGGGATGCGTGCTGGCAGCACGTCGATGAAAATTACGTTTCCGGTCGCCTAATGATGGCCAAAAACGTGTCTTGAGCCAGCGAAGTCAGTCAGTATCGGACGACGGCTGCAAGAGCGGCGCTTGCTTAAGGAAGTGCACGACGGCGGCCGATTTGGCGCTTCTAACCCGCACAAGGCACCGCCGTTGTGGGGGTGTCATTCCGCCTGCGTCGCGGCCGCTGCAGTAGGGGCAATGGCGCGTTCGTCGGATACATGCAAATGGCCGACGAATTGCTCGGTCGCAGCCCGCCAGGAAAATCGTTCGGCATGCGCGCGCGCGGTTTTGCGATCGACCTGAAGTGCGGCCATGCACGCCTTGTGCAAATCCTCATCCATGACCCCAGCAGCCGAATCACCCAGCACATCAATTGGCCCGGTGACGGGATATGCTGCCACCGGGAGGCCGCAGGCCAAGGCTTCCAGAAGAACCAGGCCGAACGTGTCCGTCTTGCTTGGGAAAACGAATACATCCGCCGATGCGTACACCTCCGCTAGTGCGGCCTGATCAAGTACGCCCAAGTAATTTACGTCTGGATACTTGGCACGCAAGCTCGCCAGCGCGGGGCCATCACCGGCGACCCATTTGGAACCAGGCAAGTCCAATTCCAGAAATGCTTCGATATTCTTTTCGACCGCCACGCGACCGACATAGAGAAAGATCGGCGGGGTGGTATTAAGACGCTGCGTGTCGACCAAGCGGAAGATGTCTAGGTCAACCCCGCGTGACCAGAGGACGACATTGTTGAACCCGTAGATTTCGAGGTCTGACTTAACCTTTGGGGTGGGCGCCATCACGGCTCGCGAAGGTCCATGGAACCAACGCAGAAATCGGTAAGTCCAGGCGAGCGGAACGCCGAACCGAGCTTGCACGTATTCGGGAAAACGCGTGTGGTAGGCCGTTGTAAAAGGCAAGCGATGACCCAGTGCATAGCGGCGGGCCGCCAGGCCAAGTGGCCCCTCTGTCGCGATGTGTAGCGCGTGGGGTGCATAGTCTCGAATACGCTTGGCGACTCGATTGCGGGGAAACATGGAAAGTTGGATATCGGGGTAGGTCGGGCAAGGTAAGGTGGAAAACTCCAGCGGGGAAAGCAGATCAACCTCGTGCCCAAGTGCTTCGAGCTCTCGTTGGGTGGTGGTGAGTGTGCGAACGACCCCATTGACCTGGGGTTTCCAGGCATCGGTCACAATCATAACTTTCATGCGTTTTCCTCTATCCTTCCTTGAACGAAATTGACGTGCCTCAAAGCACCTTCGCCGTTTGTGACTTCTTCTTTGCGGGGGCATCGCGGCAGTAAGTCCAAAAGATCACCTCCAGTTGTCCGTCAGCGGTCTCCGCCAGAGCGGACAGGCTTTCGACCCAATCACCATCGTTGCAGTAAAGCAGGCCATCCATGTCTCGGATTTCGGCTTTGTGAATGTGGCCGCAGACCACGCCATCACACTGACGTCGTTTTGCTTCCTCGGTCATGACCCTTTCAAAGGCGGTAATAAAACTGACCGCATTCTTGACTTTGTGTTTTAGATATTGCGAGAGCGACCAGTACGAATAGCCAAACCGAAGCCGAACCCAGTTTAGCCACCGATTCAATACCAGGGTGAGCGTATAGAGCGAGTCGCCCACATATGCCAACCATCGCGCGTGCTGCATCACTCCGTCGAACATATCACCATGGGTGACCAACAACCGTTTGCCTGTGGCAGTAACATGAATGACTTCATCAGCCACTACGATGTCGCCGAACGCCAGACCTATAAATTGCCTGGCCATGGAATCGTGATTGCCCGGCACGAATACGACGCGGGTGCCCTTGCGCGCCTTACGCAGGAGCTTTTGCACCACGTCATTGTGTGACTGAGGCCAGTACCAGCCTTTACGCAACTGCCAGCCGTCCAAAATATCACCGACCAGGTAAAGTGTCTCAGACTCGTTGTGCTTCAAAAAATCCAGCAGGAACGTTGCTTGACAGCCCGCTGTGCCAAGGTGAATGTCCGATATCCAGAGGGTGCGGTAATGCCGAGTGTTTTCGAGCAAAGGCTCAATCGCCGTCGAGGTCGTGCCAAGAATGGGGCTAGCCGCGACAGCTGTAGGCAAAGCTGAACCGGGTGAGGCACGCTGAGGATCGTCCGTTCGGTCTAGCGCCTGTTCATGCATGCGCCCATAAGGCCACAGGTATATGACATGACAATGACGAGGAGATGACCGTTATTGGTCGCTTCGGGATAACAGGGCGAGCAATTCGGCTTGTGCACCATAGGGTTTGGCGCGGCGGGGATTGCGGTGAAGGTAAGTGCCGTCCGGTTTCATGTCCCAAGCCTGCAGATTGTCCTTTAAATAGGGGCGCAATCCTTCCTGGATTATCCGCCGCTTAAGCTTGGGTTCCAATACGGGAAAGCACG
>JBKQNQ010000070.1:0-3469 GCA_052145875.1 Thiobacillaceae bacterium | reverse complement strand
TTGAACGCCATGCTTGCGAAAACCACGGCCAATTGCCCGGTCAGAAAAATCCCGTGAAAGGTCCCGGCCCCCCCAATTGACGCAATCGGTGCACCGAGGCCTTGTATCTTCCCAAGATTCAACAAATCGGCTCCAATCAACGTTCCCAGGCTTCCACTGATGTAGGCGAGTGGTGCCGCGCGACGACGTGACAGGGTGACAGCAACGATTGCAGTTGCCACTGGGGGTGCAAAGATGGGCTCGGCAATACGTGCTTTGCCGGGTTACCGTGGATATCCGGCGCTGGGGCTCTGGTGGGAGCGTTCGCCCTTGCAGGAACCGCGTGCAGCGTCTTCTACCCATTTGTGATGAGTTTGACCTTGGCGCGCTTCCCGATGCAACAGACCCAGGTCGCGGGTCTTATCGTTGCCGCATTGATGGCAGGCGAGGGGCTCGGCTCTTACGGACTTGGGCTAGTTCAGCATGGTTTGCGCCTGGATGAGGTTTATCTTGCCTCAGCGCTTTGGGGAATACCGCTGCTGACCGGTGCCTGGCTTGTGAGCCAGCCGAAAAATGCCTAGATTCCCAATAATTGCAAGAATCCGGGGGTACGTTGGCATGGTTCCAACGGGTCATGATTGACTCACTTGAATCGATGAGCCCTCATTGGAATTGCCGCGGTGGTCAGGCAGGAAGGGCCGATTCGATTGTAAAATGCTGAATGCCAGGGATAGATCCGCTTTCGTTAAACAAGGCTCTCTAACTTTATTCATGGCAAGGTTCTGCCTGCCTCCGCCTGAGTGCCGGGGAAGGGCACAATGCTCCTCACTTCGGCGACGTCAACATCCATTATGGCCAAACGCAAGCTTTTTCTGATTATCCAAGTCTGCACTCTGCCCTGGACCCTTCAAGCGGCGTGCGCTGCCGAAACCTGCGGGCAACCTGGGCAATGGCTCAACCCGCCCACCTCAGCAGCTGCAGCGGCGAAACCCATTGCGTCCCCCGACAGCCTGCTGCAGCGCCTGCCCCATGAGCAGGTGATCCTATTGGGCGAGGACCATCAGCGCGCCGACGACCACCGTTGGCAACTGGAGATGGTGACGGCTTTGCATCTGCGTCACCCTGACATGGCCATCGGCTTCGAGATGTTCCCCCGCCGAGTGCAGCCGGTCCTTGATCGTTGGGTTGGAGGGCAATTGTCTGAAGGCGAATTCCTGAAACAGGCGCAGTGGGAAGACGTCTGGGGCTACGACGCGCAATTCTACCTGCCGCTATTCCGCTTCGCCCGTCAGTATCACCTGCCAATGTTGGCCCTTAATGTGGACCACGACCTCGTCAGGCAAGTGCGCGCCACGGGCTGGGATGCGGTGCCAGCAGCGCAGCGCGAGGGCGTGGATCGGCCAGCTGCGCCAGCGCCCGCATACCGAGCGGAATTGCAGGCAATCTTCGACGTCCACCCTCCACTGCAAGATGCCAAGCAGGACCAAGCAGCCCAGTTTGCGCACTTCGTGGAGGCCCAGACGCTGTGGGATCGTGCCATGGCCGAGGGTATTACTCGGTTCCGCCAGACCCATCCCGACACGCTGGTCGTAGGCATCCTGGGGGCCGGCCACGTCCGCAACGGCTACGGCGTGCCATACCAGCTTCACGCCTTGGGCACCGATAACATCGCCAGCCTCGTCACCGTACCCAGCGACCGCAGCTGTGCAGAAATCACCCCTGGTCTGGCAGATGCTGTGTTCCTGATTCCGCCCCAGCCTGAGCAGGTGGCTGGCCCGCCGCCGCGCCTTGGGGTCAGCCTTGCCGTGGCCAACAGCGGAGTAAGAATCGAATCGGTAATGCCGGGCAGTCTGGCTGAGCGCAGCGGCCTTCTGCCAGGCGACCTCGTCCTCCAAGCCGCTGGCAGCAAAGTGGAGACCATTGAAGCGATGCGCGACCACGTGCAGCGCCAACCGGCGGGCACGTGGCTACCCCTGTTGATTCGGCGCGGGCCTGCGACCCTGGAGATCGTGGTGCGCTTCCCACCCCAACCTGAAACCGCCGCGCCAAGCCACCCATGATGCGCGCCCTCTCTGGTCTGCTGCTTTTCATCGCCGGCTCCGCCTGGGGGGGATCGCAGCCTAATCTGGACTTGGTCGTGCGACTGGACCCCGGGCAGCGCACGCTGGCCGCGCAAGCCACGCTAACCTTTCAATCTGAGGGTCTGGACCTCCGCCTGGTGCCTTCCTTGACGGTAACTGCCCTCACAATCGACGGCCAGATGCAGCCCTTACCCCGGCTCGGCGAAGGCCCGTTGCATCTGGCTTTAAATGGTGCCGGCCGTCACACGCTCCGCTTGGCCTATCACGGGACCTTGGGTCCGCTTCAGGACTTGGATCAAGGCGGAGTTTTGGCGAAGCTGCCGCCCATGCTCGATGCTCGGGGGAGCTTTCTACCCGCAGGCAGCGGTTGGTATCCCGACCCCGGCGTGCCCTTTAACTACCGATTGCATTTGTACCTGCCGGCAGGGCAACGGGGCGTGGTCCCCGGGACCCTGGTGAATGAGTCGGAAAGCAACGGCTACCAAGCCGACTATGTTTTTCCCCACCCCGCCGAAGGCATCGACCTGATGGCGGGTCCCTATGAGGTCACGGAGCGGCAGATCCGCAGGCCTGGCCAGGCTGCCTTGCGCCTGCGCACCTATTTCTACTCGGACATGGCAGACCTGGCGCCCGGCTACCTCGACGACTCGGCCCGCTACATCAAACGTTACAGCACGCTTATCGGCCCCTATCCCTTCGACACTTTTAGTGTCGTGGCGAGTCCCTTGCCCACCGGCTTTGGGATGCCGACCCTCACCTATTTGGGCCGGGAGGTGTTGCGCCTTCCGTTCATCCGCGCAACCTCATTGGGCCACGAGGTCTTGCACAATTGGTGGGGCAACGGCGTTATCCCCGATTGGGCTACGGGGAACTGGTCTGAGGGGCTAACCACCTTTATGGCCGATTACGCCTATCAGGAGGAGCAATCGGAAGATGCAGCCCGGGCGGCACGCTTAGCCTGGCTTCGAGACTTGGCTGCCGTGCCGGAGGCGGCAGACACCGCGCTTACCGCCTTCACTGCGCGCCACCATGGGATCTCTTCCATCATCGGCTACGACAAGGCAGCCATGGTGTTTCTCATGTTGCGGGACGAGATCGGCGCCAATGCCTTTGCCAAGGGTGTGCGCCTGTTCTGGCAGCGCTACCGCTTCCATCGCGCCAGCTGGACCGATGTGGAGCAAACCTTCGCCGAGGTTGCGGGCCGGGACTTGGGAACCTTCTTCCGGCAATGGGTGCGACAGGCGGGCGCGCCACGGCTCAAGCTCAGCGAGGCACGCTGGACGGGCGGCGCATTGGACCTAACCATTGAGCAAGTGGCCCCGCCCTACGAGCTGCGCGTGCCCCTGCGCCTATTGGTTTACCCGGATCAGTCTGAAACCCGCTGGGTGGAGGTCAGCGAACTCATCACG
>JBKQNQ010000069.1:0-6620 GCA_052145875.1 Thiobacillaceae bacterium | reverse complement strand
GGAAACTTGGCGGGTACCTCGAGAAACTGCCTAAGGACCCTTGGGGCAATGCCTATGTCTATCTCAACCCCGGTAGTCATGGCGAATTCGACGTGATCAGTCTGGGTGCGGACGGCCAACCCGGTGGAGAAGGCAAGGATGCAGATATTGGCTCCTGGATGCTTTAATCGTCCGTCGCGACAGGCAACCGAGCAGGGCTTTACTTTAATCGAGCTGATGGTGGTGATGATCATCATCTCGATTGGTATCGCGGTGGCTGTAATCGCCCTGCGGCCTGACCACCGCGGTGCGGTGCGTCAGGAAGGCGAGCGTTTGGCAGCGCTGCTGGGCATGGCGAGCGAAGAATCGGGTGTGCGTGGCACGCCTTTGGCCTGGATCGGCAACGAAGGAGGTTATGAATTCGCGGAACGGGACCTGACCGATCAGGGACCGGACTGGACGGTCATAAGTGGCGATGATCTGTTGCATCCGCGCCAATTGCCGACCGGCACGTACATCCGAAGCATTGAGGTGGACGGAAAACTGCTGGAGTTTGGACAACGCGTCCCATTGGGCAATCAGAGCACGCACGATCTTGCTGTGGAAATCGCCTTGGATGAGGCTCGCGTCACGGTGACGGGCCGGGCGGGCCACTTTCAGGCTGCACTCGCCCCGGAAGGCGGCACGTGAAATTCTTCATTCGTGGTTTCACGCTGCTGGAAATGCTCGTTGCCCTGGCGATTGTCGCGATCGGCTTGACCGCCGCCCTGCGTGCCTCCGGTATGGGCACCGAAGGGGTGGGCGAATATCGCAACCATATGCTGGCGCTCTGGTTGGCCCAAAATATCGTTACGGAGCACGTTGCCCGCGGGGATTGGCCCGCGCCGGACACGACCAGTTCCGAAGCGGTCTTTGCCAATCACCGGTTCCTGGTTCGGGAGGCCGTGAAAACGACACCCAACCCACGCTTCAATCGCTTAGATGTAATGATCTCCGACGCTCAGGAGCCCAGCCGGACACTGCAGCACAGCGTGGTGTTCTTGACGTCGCCGAAATGATGAACGCCCGTGGGTTTACGCTTATGGAAGTGTTGGTGGCCATGGTACTGCTTTCGCTGTTTGCGGTGGTGGCCTATCGCGCGCTTGATGCGGTGCTCAGTGCTCAGCGACACGCCACGGCACAAATGGATCACTTAAATACCCTCGCCACGGCCTTTACGCTGATGGACTCAGATCTAGCGAATGCCACGGCGGGCTATGATCCACAGAATTCGAGCAGCAGCCGGTTCTACACCTGGATAGAACATGACGGATCGGAGCAATTCGATTTGGTCCGCCAGCTTCCGGAGGACGCGGATCAAGCGCTGCAGCAGGTCGGATACCGCTGCTCGGGGCCATCCTTGAGTCGATTGGTCTGGCCCGACATCAACAATCCCACGCTTGCGCCGAACGAGTTCAGGTTACTCAGCGGGCTGCGTGCGTGCTCCTTTCAATACCTGAACGCGGCAGGCCAGTGGCTGACCGTTTGGCAACCGCAGCCAGAGGAGGTCCTGCCGCGCGCCGCCGAGCTTGACATTGTCGAGGCGGATGGCACCCCTATTCGACGCGTGATCGGTGTGCAATGATCCGGTTTCGAGAAAACCAATGATTTCACCCATGGCCCGCCATCACACAACTCCGTCCATAGGCCAAGCCTTTGCGTCACGGCAGGGCGGGGCAGCTGTTCTGGTCGCGATGCTCGTCGTGGCCATTGCCGCGGTGGCAGCCAGTGGTTTCATGTTCCGCACCCGGGTGGAGTGGCGACGGCTGGATAACTTGACCCACGTGGATGAGGCTCACCGCATTCTGCGTGCGGCGCAACAATGGGGCGCGGCAGTGCTTTTGGAAGATTCGCTCCATAGCAGTGTGGACTACCTCGGTGCGGTCTGGGCCACCCGGTTGCCGCCGGTGGAGGCCGAAGGTTATCAGCTGTCGGGCTGGATGGAAGACCAGGAGCGACGCTTTAATCTGAACAACCTGGTTTTGAACGGGCGCGTGGATAATCAGCAACTGGCCATCTTCCTTCGATTGCTAAACACCCTTCACCTTTCGCCGGACCTGGCATTTGCCGTTGCCGATTGGATCGATACCGATAATATTCCCCTAAACCCCAGCAGCGCGGAGTCACCTTATTACGAGAGTCTTCCGACACCCTACCAGGCGGCGAACCATCCCTTGATGAATGTGAACGAGCTCCTGAGTGTCAAGGGATTTGATCGCAATGTCCTCGCGATCCTGCGCCCCTACGTGACGGCACTTCCCACGCGAACGCCCATTAACGTCAATACGGCAAGCCCTGAGGTTCTGACCGCACTCGTCGGGGGGTTGTCTTTGCAGCAAGCCTACACGCTGGCTGCAAAGCGAGACCGCATCTATTACCGTAATGTTCAGGATTTTATGCAAGCGCTGCCCACCGGGGCGACCGCAGTGGCAGCGCTGGCATCCGTAACCAGCCAATATTTTCTGGTGCGAGCCCGGGTCCGACAAGACCGTTTGGCCGTCGGTAGCGTGGCGCTGTACCACCGGGCCGGAGCAAAGTTACCAAGCCTTGTATGGAGAGCTGAGCTATGAGTGAACTGCGCCTGTATTTACGGCGAGACACCTTCTCGGACGGGAATGGCTGCGCTTGGGCACTGCTGGACGACAAGGGCCACGTTCAAAGCACCGGCAACCAACTTGACGACTTGCCTCGTTCACGCCGCTGCCGTCTCGTTCTGGCCGCAGAGCTTGTGCTCACTCTCGATGCGCGCCTGCCCGATCTGCCCGAGCGCAGGCTGGCCCCCTTGCTCCCTGCGGCCGTCGAGGCGGCAACGTTGGTCGATGCTGACGCGATCCATGCGGTGATTATGGATCGCCCAAGCGATGGTCTGGCCACCCTGGCGGTCCTCGATGAAAGTTGGTTCAAACGGACGCTTTCCAAACTTGCGGAGTTTGGCCTGCATCCAGATAGCGCGCTCCCTGAATATCTGCTTCTGCCTTGGACTGCAAATGGTTGGTCGGTGTGCTGGCGAAGCAACAACTCAATGGCGCGATTCGGCAAATGCGAAGGCATGTCATTGGATGAGGGCGAGCCGCCGGCCGGCCTTATTCTGGCCCTTGCCCAGCGCGGGCGTCCTGACGCGGTGCACGTTTATGCAAGCGAGAATGCAGGGGCACCCGACTGGAGTCGCTGGCGCACCACGCTGGGGACTCCGGTGGAGGCCGCCGGCCCTTGGGATGCGCTTACCGCCCCGTGGCCGGAACTCCCCAGCCTGATGCAGGGGACCTATACCCCCGGTCTTAGGCGCCTGGACTGGGTCAGGCTGACCCAACCTCTGATCTGGGGGGGCGTCGCCCTTCTCGCCATCCAATTGGTCGGAGTCACATTGGATTGGGCCATGCTGTCGCGGGAAAATGCCAACATCCTTCACGAAATGCATGGATTGGCTGAGCAGGCCCTGCCTGTCAATTCCGCTATCGTTGACCCGCCCTGGCAGGTCATGGAACGACTCCAATCTATGCAGGCGGCGTCCGGTAATCCGGCGCCCAATGCTCTTGTGGGTCTGCTGGGAAGGCTCAGCATGGCGTGGCCTGCCCTCGGTACGGTTCAGGTTCGGACATTAAGCTACGAGGGCGGTGGGCTCAGTGCCTCAATTGCCGGTGCCGACCCAAGTTGGCTTGACCAGCTAAAAACGGCGGCGGCAACGCAGGGGCTGAGCGTCAGCTCGACCGTGGATCAGGACAATGCTAATAGTGTCCGCTTGACGATCAGACCGACTGCCAAGGAGGGTATTCATGGCTAGTGAAGCGCTCGACCGCGCGCGGAGTTACCTTGCTGAGCGAAGCACCAGAGAACGCGTGTTCTTGTTGGCCGGGGGGGCGTTACTGACAGCGCTACTCGGTTACGGACTTGTCTATGAGCCGCTCGATGGGGCCCGCGAAAAACTCGCTAAGCGATTGCCGGCCGAACGTGCGCAACTGCGCTTGATGCGTGCCCAAGTGGGAGAAATTCGACACCTTCGCATGAGACTGGGCGATGCGGCTAGGGGGGGGCTGGAGCAACGCGTCAGATCGTCCGCGGCGGCTTTCGGCCTTGCGGGAAGTCTTGCCCAGTTCGTCGCGCTTGCTGACAATGAAATTCAACTCAATACCGCAGCCCTTCCGACCAACGCGTGGATCGGGTGGCTAGCCGATCTGGAACGCCACGGCATGATGGTCACACGCTGTCGTATCACCAGCGACCAGACGGGATTTGCCAAACTCGAACTCACCGTGACAGGGAACCAGCGATGAAGGGTCTTTCGAAGGTGCTGCTTCTGCTCTTGGCCCTGGCCGTTACCTATTTTGTGATGCTCCCGTCAACCTGGATCGACGCCGTGCTGCAGCGTGCCACGCGGGGCGCCCTCGCAATGACGGGATCCACCGGGACGTTCTGGCGGGGCGAGGGAACCCTGCAGGCCATACTTCCCACCGGGGTGGCGGTGACGCTTGTGCCAGTCAGCTGGGATATCGCGCCCGGAGCGCTGCTGGCACTCAAGTTGCACATCAATGCACGATCGACGCGCGACAATACGCCGGTTCTCAACGCTACCTTCGGCCTCGCTGAGTTCTACATACAAGACGCAACGCTGGACTTGCCCGCAGGGTTGATCGGGGTGGTGTCGCCGACACTACGCGCGGCAGACCTCTCGGGAATGATTTCGGTGAATGCGACAGACATTCACTGGGACCGCAGCCATGCGGCCGGCAAGGTACGGGCCTACTGGAAGTCGGCCGGTTCGAATCTAAGCCGCGTCAATCCTTTGGGCAGTTACATGCTCACCCTGGACGGGCAGGGTGGCGGCCTGGATTTCCACCTGATCACGATGGGCGGCGCGCTTACGCTGACCGGGTCAGGTACCTGGCGCCCGGGCCTAAGCCCAGACATCCGACTCGTGGCCACTCCGGACAAGGCAGCGCAGCAGGACTTAGCCCCGTTGCTGGGTATGATGGGACGTGAAATCAGTCCAGGAACTTACCAGCTGTCGATCGATTCGAATGTCCAGCCAATCACAGATTGATGCGTTGGCCGCGCCTGCACGCCTTAGCGGAATCGCGGACTGCGCAGTATGGTCGCCCCACTCGTATTACAATTCACTCGCAAGCGATGACGGCTCGGGGCTTCGCGATGACCCGAAGTGAACGCTGCATCGTTTCAAAGCGTCCCGTGTCGCGACGATCGCTAAGCGGTGAGATCGACCCAGACGGAAGGCTGGTTATGCGTGTGATGATCGGACTGTTGTTTAGCGCGTGCGCCCTCGTCACGCTACCCACCTACGCGAAGCTGGGGGGGGACGAATCGGACATCTCAACGGAGGCGGTCAATGCCAAAATGGCGCTTCGTCCGGTGGTGGCAAGTGCAAGACCTTATCGCACGTACGAGATGACGGACGATGGGCGAAATGTGAGCGTGCGCCAGTATGTCAACTCCGACGCCAAGGTATTTGGCGTTGCCTGGAGTGGTCAAACCAAGCCGGATCTGAGCCAAGTCCTTGGGCCGTATTATTCGCGCTATGTCGAGGCCGCATCAGGGCATGGAATGGTCCAGCCCCTTAGGCGCATCGACCAGCCTGATTTTGTGCTAAGAGTGTCCGGCCACATGCGCCATTTCATGGGAGCGGCCTGGGTACCTGGGCTCGTCCCCGCAAACGTCGATCCCACCGAACTCAAGTAGACGCGAGAACCACGATCGATGCGCTCCCTGCTTTGTAAATTTGTCTGCCAACTCAGTGTCGTCCTGGCTTGTTTTGGACTGGTTTCCTGCGGTGGGGGTGGCGGCGGGGGGGGAGCCGGTATTGTCGCATCGGGCAATCCGGCAAGCGGTGCCAATCAGATTGCCGTCGTGGTGGACGCGGGGCCGGCGGGGGCAAACGTGATTAACGCCCTGTATGCGTCGATCACGCTTTGCGCGCCGGGTACAAACTCCTGTCAGACGATCGATCATGTTCTTGTGGACACGGGCTCGTCGGGCGTGCGCATCTTGGCCTCCGCGCTCACGCCGGGCCTGCTTGCCGCACTGCCCCAAAGCACGAATGGAACCGGCCAAGCGGTTGTCGAATGCATGCAGTTCCTTGGCGGGTACACCTGGGGCACCATCAAGGCGGCCGATGTGAAAGTTGGAGGGGAAACAGCTTCAAACGCCATGATTCAGGTGATTGGCGACCCGGCGTTCCCGTCCGTGCCAGCGGCATGCAGCAACACCGGACCAAGCTGGAACTCCGTGTCGTCCCTTGGCGCCAATGGGCTTATCGGGATCAGCACCTTCACCCAGGATTGTGGCGCCTTGTGCGCCACGCAAGCTGCCAATGGCCTGTATTACGGGTGTACCGGTGCCGGCTGTGCATCGACCGCGGTGGCGATTGCGCAACAGGCGTGGAATCCCGTGGCACTGTTCGCAGTCGACAATAACGGAACGATAACAACGTTGCCCGCTGTGGCATCGACGGGCGCAACCTTGGTGAATGGAACATTGACTTTCGGGATCGGGACCCAGGCGAACAACGCCGTTGGTTCGGCAACCGTGCTCACGGTTGATCCCAACTTCGGTGAGTTTGATTCGACGGTCGATGCGACGGATTACCCAGG
>JBKQNQ010000068.1:0-3847 GCA_052145875.1 Thiobacillaceae bacterium | reverse complement strand
ATGCCACGAATGATGAACTTGAGCGGCTCATGCGGTTTCATGTGGCCGGCCAGACGGCTGCGGCGATCGCCCACGAACTGAACCAGCCGCTCAACGCCGTCGCCTCCTTTAACGAAACCGCTCTGCGCCTGCTGCGTGCCGACACACTGCAGATGGACAAGCTGCACAAAGCCTTGGAGAGCAGCGCGCAACAGGCTCAGCGGGCGGGTCGAGTGCTGCGTGAATTGTTGGCGTTCATCGGCAAGGATCAAGCCCCGACCGAGCCAGTTGACCTAAACGATACTGTGAATAAGGTTCTGGCAAGGATGGAGGCGGAGGGTCAGGAGCGGTTCCACGTCAAGCTTGAACTTGAGCCAAATCTCCCTCCGGTGCGTGCGAATCGACTCCAAGTGGAGAAGGTGCTGACCAATCTGGTTGAAAATGGAATCGAAGCGATGCGCGATGGTGGAATTAATCCCCACGCCATCACCGTCACGATTAGCACCTTCGGAGACGGAAGCATGGCACGGGCGACCGTACGCGACAACGGCCCTGGCATCAGCGCGCAGATCGTCGGTCGAATATTCGATCCTTTTTTCACGACCAAGGCCAGAGGGCTCGGCATGGGATTGCCGCTTAGTCGAGCCATCATCGAAGCCCATGGCGGACAGCTTTGGGTGGAGTCTGATACGGGGTCAGGCGCACGCTTTCATTTCACCCTGCCCTTCGCAACATGAATCAGCCCGTCGTATATATTGTCGACGACGACGAGGCCGTGCGCGAAAGCTTTAGCATGCTATGCGAAAGCGCAGGTCTCAAGGTTGAATGCCACGACAGCGCCGAGTCGTTTTTGAGCGCCTATCGCCCGGAGTGCCCGGGCTGTCTGGTGCTGGACGTGCGTATGGGCGGAATGGGTGGCCCGGGACTGCATGAGGAGCTGAATCGGCGCGGCAGTCACTTGCCTATCATTTATCTGACGGGCCATGGTGACATCCCGATGACGGTGCGGGCCATCAAGGCTGGCGCAGTGGATTTCCTGACAAAGCCCGTCGACCCAACCCACTTTCTCGACCGGGTTGAGGCGTACTTGCAGCGCGACATCAATCTGCTCGACCATCAGGAGGCGATGGCCGAAAAATGTCGGCGGCTGGAACTGCTGACGCGACGCGAGCGCGAGGTCATGGCGCTCGCTCTCGCGGGGCTTGTCAGCAAAGCCATTGCCAAGCGCCTTGGGATCAGCCATCGCACAGTGGAAGTCCATCGGTCACGTCTCTTGCAAAAGACGGCGACGGGTAATCTACTGGAGCTTGCCCAGCTTGCCGCAGATTGCGAAGCCGCATTGCTTCGCAAGACGTGAGATAAGAACCCGCCGGATAACTAGGCGGGTTAAGGGGAGGAGACCAGAGCTTGTTGAGAACAGGTGCCTAGCAAGCCGCCGCTGTTCAGAAGGGGCGGACCACAGAACGGCGATTAATGCGAGATCAGCAGCCTTCGCTTGTACTTCGCCTTTTCCGGAAGCCGATCCATACGGTGATCCTGGCGCCGCGGCGACAGAATCCCTGTTAGACTGATTGCCAGGCCGTCACGCCCGGACTCTTTTTTTCGGTCGTACCAAGTTTCTCACAAGGAGCAAAACGCGGGAGCTCCCATTGGGATTATGTTCGCGAATGCCGACGGCAACAGGGAAGGTCCAGCCGCTCGCATGCTGAGCCTCCGTTTCAATGACTGTCAGAGATGGGCAAGCCGGTAACCCCTCATGGCAGCAGGCCAGTTTACCTTCGAGCTTAGGCAGAATCTGCGAAACTGAATTGCCAATCATGGCAACCTCCCCGAATCCAAACAGCAACGATGCCGTGCGGCCGTAACTGCACACACGATAATCCTCATCCAAAACGATCGCCGCGTAGGGCACATGAGCAGTGCTGTGCCCCGCAAAGAAGTCACTTCTGTTCAGATCAGTTGGCTTGTTCGTGTTGCGCATCATATGACTATGAACATCGAAGCTCCACGCATTGAGTCAATGAAACCGGATAATGCAAGACCGAAGATAGGCGCAAACGGAAATTCATTAAATACGTGTGACTACTTAACAACACTTCCTCGAATTCCGGACTCGAACGTCCCAGATGAAAGACGCAATCTTCCACCGAGCGTCTGCTTTCGCGGCTGAGAATTCGTCGAAGCGGCGATGTCCCGCCGCGAGCATGATCCCCAAGCCGCATGCCGATGGGGCGTCTTTGAGGCACGGGTTCCGTGTCCCTTATGCCTGCTCGAATAACAAGCCAGCAAAACGATGGGGAGGCCGACGATTCCCCCGCCCTGCCTGAGGGCTCGGTAATCGGTCCTCGGGGGCTACGGTGCGTTCATGGACGAGACGCCGCATGCAGGCGTCCACCTATCGGCGGAAGGGACAACAGAAACTGAACCTCCAACTCCTCCGAATGCGGGTGGTGGCAGCAATGTCTCGATACAGCGACGAGGCGACGTTGGGGCCTGAAGAACGGCTCGATTGCCGTGTCCGTGGATCGGCGTCCTCGCCCCGCAGTCAGGCAGACGAGGGCCCCAGCGGCCTTCAATTGCCGCGTCTGGACAAACATACTTGGCTTAGGCATTTCTCCGCGCAGGCCGACCCTCTACTGCCCTTAAGTTGTAACGGCCCATCTAGGGGAATGGCAGCAGATCCGACGTACTCACGGCGCTACCGACCTGTCCGTCTTGGTAAGGCTGAGCAGGATGGCCATGCGCTCCCCTTTGGGCAGGGCAGCGATCCTTTTTACCGCGCGGTAGAAGCGCGGCAGATCTCCGCCCTCGCGAGCGAGCAAACTCTGAAAGGCCGGCACCAGCTGCGTGTAAAGGGAAACCGAGGCAAGCTGCGCATTATTAAGGGAGTGGCCGAACCACCGGTCGTAATAACCCAAGCCACTGAATGTCGACTTGAGCGTCTGAAATTCGTCTTGCATGGCCCGAAACGCGGATGCCTTACGCGCACGCCGTTGCTCTTCAGAAAGGACCGCGCCGTAGAGCTGCGCCAAGCGCTGGCGGTACTTTTCCACCAGCGCAATAAAGACCTGTTTGCTCCGCTCGTGCACCTCAAAGGCGGCACGTTGTTGGTCCGTTCCAAGACGAGCAAGCCAGCGTCGCGTACCCTCTTGGGCCACGGTGACGGCAAATGACTCGTTAAACGAGGTGTCGCCCGACACGTAGAGGACCTGATGTGCAAGCTCGTGGAATATCAGCGTGGCAAGCTCCGTATCCGGGTAATTCACAAATGTGTTGAGCACCGGGTCGTCAAACCAGCCGAGAGTAGAGTATGCCGGGACACCTCCGATGTACGTATCGTAGCCATCTTGCTTAAGGCTCTGGGCGGCGACCTCGGCCCGCTTCTTGGAAAAATAGCCGCGGTAGTTGGCACAACCAAACAACGGGTAGCACCATTCCTTGGGTTGCGTAGAGAATTCTGGTGCCGCGAACACGTTCCATACGACAAAGGGACGCTGCAGATCAGCGTAGCGTCGGAAGGTGCCGTTGTCAGGAAGGCCCAGTTCCGTGGTCGCGAATTTACGTATCCGGAGTACCTCACTCAGTTGCTGCTTTAAGCGATCATCAGTTTTCGAGTCGGCGAGGACACGCTCGATGGGCTGAGCGCGATGAATCACGTCCATCTGGCCTTTGACGGCTTGGAAGTAGTAGCTCAAATTGGCGCAGCCGCCAACAAGCAGCAACGAGCCAAATACTGCGAGTCGCTTCATGAGCGAGGGATTCCCCGTTGATCGAAACGGCCACGCGTAAGAAACGCACACACCTGATGGGCCACGGCTCGCGACCATAGCATTTCCGAGTGCCCGACCCGCAGGCAAATGAAGTCGGT
>JBKQNQ010000067.1:0-12081 GCA_052145875.1 Thiobacillaceae bacterium | reverse complement strand
CTCAAAGGCTTCTTCAATGATAGGCTGGAGTTCGTCCATAGTGGGTCCTTGGGATGTGAAAGGGATAGTGTCGCGACTTACCGGGCCTTTGCGAACGCAGCCAAACGCTGGGCGGCTTCGACGCATTCCGCTTTTGACGCCACCAGAGCGATCCGCACATAACCCGTTCCTGGATTGATGCCATCCGCCTCACGTGCCAGGAAAGTTCCGGGAAGAACGGTCACATGATATTGATGGAAGAGGTCACGGGCAAAATCCACGTCGCTGCCAGGGATCTTGAGCCAATAATAAAATCCGGCCTCTGGCGCTTCCACCGCGTAGCCAGGAGCGAGGATCGGGGTCACTGCGGAAAATGTCTCGCGATAGCGCGTGCGGTTTTCGACGACATGGGCTTCATCGTCCCATGCCGCCATGCTGGCGGCCTGAACGGCTAGGTTCATCGCGCTGCCATGGTAGGTGCGGTAGAGCTGAAATCGTTTGAGGACCTCGGCATCCCCTGCCACCAGGCCGGACCGCAAGCCAGGCACGTTTGAACGTTTTGAAAGCGAGTTGAATACCACGAGATTCTTGTGGTGGCGATTCAGGTGCTTTGCGGCAGTGAGCGCGCCTAGGGGTGGCAGAGCTTCGTCGAAATAAATTTCGGAATAGCATTCGTCGCTGGCAATTACGAATCCGTGCTGCTCGGACAAGTCAAAAATGCGCTTCCAGCCGTCAAGGCGCATGACCCTGCCGGTCGGGTTGCCAGGTGAGCATAGGTAGACAAGCTGCACCTTGTTCCAAACGTCTTCGGGAACGGATTCCCAGACCAGGTCGAAGCCGTTCACGGCCGTGGTATTGAGGTAGATAGGCGTGGCGCCGGCCAAGAGGGTGGCGCCCTCGTAGATTTGGTAAAACGGATTGGGGGAAATGACGAATTTCCTGTGACGCGCTGGATCGACCACCGCCTGGGCGAAGGCGAACAGGGCCTCGCGGCTTCCATTGACGGGTAACACTTCCCTGGCGTAGTCAACCGTAACGCCGTAGCGGCGTTCGCACCAGGCGGCGAGGCTCTTGCGCAACGCCTCGGTGCCCTGCGTCAGTGGATAGCTCGACAATCCGCCTAAATTGTCGGTCAACGCCTGTTTGATAAACTCGGGCGTTGCGTGCTTGGGCTCACCAATGGAAAGATTGATCGGTGCGTATGCCGAATTCGGGGAGACATCAGCGAACAGGGCTCGAAGTCTCTCAAAGGGATAGGGTTGGAGTAGATCGAGTCTGGAATTCATTCCAGTGTGCCTTAACCGAGTGGTGAATTTCGAAAGAACGAATTCTATATGACTTCCCGCCTATTGCCTGTTTTGGGCCTATTGTTCGGTGCCTCCATGTGGGGGCTGATCTGGTACCCCTACCGCTTGCTGGAAAGTGCCGGAGTTGGGGGCGTGGTGTCGTCACTCGCCTCGTACGCGGTTCCGTTCTTGTTGGCCTTTCCGTTCCTGTGGCGGCATGTGCTCAGCGCTCGCGCCAACCTTGGCTGGCTTGCACTCCTCGCGTTGGCAGCTGGCTGGACCAACATGGGTTACGTCCTCGCCGTCATCGGGGGCGAAATCATGCGCGTGCTGCTGCTATTTTATCTGGCACCGGTGTGGACGGTGATCCTGGCACGCTGGCTGCTCCATGAGAAGCTCTCCCGTGGGGGCTGGGCGATCATGGCGCTGTCCTTGACTGGGGCGCTCACGATGCTCTGGCCAAAGGGCAGCGGCTTGCCGCTTCCGGCTAATCATGCGGAGTGGATTGCGCTTTCGGCCGGAGCCACATTTGCACTGTCCAATGTCGTCACGCGGAAAGTTGAGGGGGCCGACACCTGGGCTAAATCACTCGCAATCTGGGCTGGCGTGGCAGCCGTGGCGCTGATTTCGCTCGGCTATGAAGCCAGGCCGTTCGCATTCGCCGTAACCGCATCGTTGTCCACGTGGCTAATCTTGGCGGGTGTGGGACTCGCCCTCGGGGTGATGACGTTATCCGTTCAATATGGGCTGTCCCATACGCCTGCCAATCAGGCCATTGTCATTTTCTTGTTTGAACTGGTGGTCGCGGCAATGTCCTCCTGGTTCTTGGCCCATGAGAGCTTAACTGCCCATGAGTGGACGGGGGCAGCGATGATCATTGCAGGAAGTCTCTTCTCGGGGCGGATGGAACCCCAGCCGGCGGAAGCGGCGCCATGATTCGTGCGCGGACCCGATCCCAAGTTCGCAGGTTAGAGAGGCTTGAACCGGTTAACAATCGCCCAGCGACTGGCCTCCGCTCCTTGCAAGCATTGCAGCGCCCACCGCGGCTTCGCCGTGTTCGCTAAATCGTACGGGCACGCCCAACGTTTTTTCGCGAATGCGGCGCCACGCATCATTCCGCCTGCCGCCACCCGCGGTCATGACACGCACTAGCGGCGAGGCGCCTAAACCTTGGAGCTTGGCATAACCTCTGGCCTCAATCCTCGCCATGCCCTCAAGGAGTCCTTGGAGGAACGCAACGTCATCTCCCGGGCGGGGCTCCATTCGCGGCATTAGTTCAGAATCATTAATCGGAAAGCGCTCGCCCGCTCGCACCAGCGGGTAATAATCCAAGGTGGTTGGATAATCGGGATTGATCTGCGCCGAAAGCGCGGCCAAATCGCCATCACTAAAATATTGCTTCAACACGCCGCCCCCCGTGTTGCTAGCGCCCCCCACCAACCATAGCTTGCCGAAACGGTGGGAATACACTCCACTTTCATAGTCTTCTACGCGATTCCTCGACAAGAGTTTAAGTGCCAACGTCGTGCCAAGCGACGTCACCGCCTCGCCGGGGGAATCGCACCCCGACGCAATGAATGCCGCGATGCTATCAGTCGTTCCTGCGCAAACGACACAGGCGGGATCAATCTGGAAGCGCCTGGCAACGCTTGCGCTCACCCGTCCAATGCTTGCGCCCGGCGCCAACACCGACTGTTGCCAGTGCCCTCCTGGGAGTGCCGTGACCCACGCGGGCCACGCCAATTTCTCTACGTCATACCCGCACTTGAGCGCATTGTGATAGTCCGTTATCCCCGCTACGTCACTGAGGAGCGTTGTTAGCCAGTCTGCCTGATGAAAGCAATGCGTGGCCGCTGGGAAACGGTGTGCCAGCCAAACGCGTCTTGCAAGTCCCGGGGGCGCCCAAAGGGGCGGCGTCTTTCCCGCAGCTGCGGCAGGACATTGGGCGCAGATCTCAATGGCTTCTGCCGCGGCACGCTGGTCGTTATACAGCAGCGCAGGGCTCACCGGCTCAAACGCAGGGTTCGTCGCCAATAACGTCCCCGACGTCGCGTCGATGACCAGGGCCGACAGGCTCGCTCGAATCTCATCTGGCACTCGGGTAATCAGTTCAAAGAGTGCTACGCGCCAATCCTGTGGGCGGGTGGAATCGGCATACGACACGCTTGATTCAAACGTCAACACCCCGTGTTTATCCAGCACCGCTGCGCGTGCGCCGGACGTGCCGAAGTCCAGACCGAGGAAAAACATTAGGCCCCGCTGCGCCCGAGCGTTCGATTAAAGGCAGACGGGGAACACCGGGCGTCAGCCACGCGTGTTCGATTGCGACTCGAACCCGTCGAGGTCAACTCGAGGTGCAGGTGCCCACCCCGTTTTGCGATGCTCCGCCACGACATTGGTAAAAATCCCGCCCCGGACAAAAAATTTGGCGGTCAGCCGCATATATCGGGGACGGGTGGCTTTGACCAAGTCATCGAGGATACGGTTGGCGACATCCTCATGGAAGTGACCTTCATTTCGGAATGTCCAGATGTATAGCTTGAGGCTTTTCAGTTCCACGCACAGCTTGTCGGGCACGTAATCGAGGTAGAGGATTGCAAAATCTGGCTGCCCTGTCTTGGGGCAGAGACACGTAAATTCAGGGACTTCCATGTGAATATGAAAATCTCGCTCACGTTTTGGATTGGGAAAGGTTTCAAGGCTCTTGGATGGTTGGGACGACATGGTCACGCTCGGGTAGAATCACGGGGCCGGCCGGAGGGGGCCGGTGAGTCTTTGCAATTATAAACAACGGAATTCCAATCTTGCGTCTCACATCCATCAAGCTTGCAGGTTTCAAATCCTTTGTGGATCCCACCACCATTCCGATTCCGGCGCAGCTGACAGGCGTCGTCGGACCCAACGGCTGTGGCAAATCCAATGTCATTGATGCGGTGCGTTGGGTAATGGGCGAATCGTCGGCCAAGCACCTGCGCGGCGAATCCATGCAGGACGTGATCTTTAATGGTTCGACTGCGCGCAAGCCGGTGTCGCGCGCTTCGGTCGAACTGATCTTCGATAACAGTCTGGGCAAGGCCGCAGGCCAGTGGTCGACATACGCGGAAATATCTGTCAAGCGGGTGTTGACCCGCAATGGCGATTCGAGCTACTACATCAACAATATTCACGTGCGACGCCGCGATGTGGCAGATCTCTTTCTGGGTACCGGCTTAGGGGCACGTGCCTATGCGATCGTTGAACAAGGCATGATCTCGCGGATCATCGAGGCAAAGCCTGAAGAGTTGCGGGGATATTTGGAAGAGGCAGCCGGCATTTCCAAATACAAGGAGCGGCGCAAGGAAACTGAATCCCGCCTCAAGGATGCGCGCGACAATTTGACTCGTGTCCAGGACATCCGCCGTGAACTGACCCAGCAGATAGAGAAACTCGCCGCCCAAGCGGAAGTCGCCAAACAGTACAAGCAATTCCAATCCGACTTGAGCGCGACCCAGCAGATGCTGTGGTACGTGAAAAAACGCGATGCACAGTCGGCCCGCGGGAGGCTGGCCCGGGACCTCGGCGAAGTCGGCAACCGTCTGGAAGCCGAGACAGCGCGCCTGCGTGGGATCGAAAAGGATCTGGAGGGCACGCGTACCGAACACTATTCCGCTCAGGACATATTCAATAATCTGCAAGGTGAGTTTTACGCGACGCAGGCGGAGGTCTCGCGCATTGAGCAGGAGCTCAAGCACTTGCGCGAAAACCGTGGCAGGTTGGAGAAGCAGCTTGAAGAGTTGGAGCATCGTCAGGCGGTGTTGTCCGAGCGAGGAAAGGCAGCCGAAGCGGGACTGACGGAATGGAACGAGAAGCGGATCGGTTTGGCAGAGTTGCTTGCTACGGCGGAGCAGCGCTGCAAAGCTGCAACGGCCCAACTGCCGGAACGGGAAGAAGCGCTCAAGGCAGGACAACACGCGGTGGGCGAGGCACAGCGTGAATTGTCGCAGGCCGAGCAGTCCCATCAGGTGGACGCAACCAATCTGGCACATGCGCGCAAGTTAATTACGCAGCTGCAGGAGCGCCAGCAGCGCCTGGTGCGGGAGCGCGATAGCTTGCCCCGCCCCGATGGCGGCGCACTAAGAATCAAGGAAGTCGAGGCGACTGAACTCACAAGTAAGCTGGGTCAGACCAAGTCCGAGCTGGAGCAGCAGGAGGCGCAAGGGCCTGAACTGGAGTCGGCACGTAACCGGGCGAATCAGGAACTGGAGCAGTGCCGCAAACAATTGCATCAGGCAGAAGCAGAACTGTCGGCGCTAAGAAAGATACAGGAAAGCCTAAAGGCCGATGAAAAACTCGGTGCGTGGTTGAGTGGCCGTGGGCTCGGGACTAAGCCGCGCTTGTTTGAACAGCTGGAAGTCGAACCGGGATGGGAAGCGGCAATCGAAGCCTTATTGCGTGACCAGCTCCACGCGTTGGAAGCGGCGCCCACTGCCGAATGGTTCCGATCTCCGCCCCCGGCGCGGCTAACGCTCATCGCAAGCGGAACGGAAACGGGGCTGGGCACGAATTTGTCAGCCAAGGTGAGCGTGAAGAACCCCGAGTTGCAAGGCGTGATAGCAGAGTGGCTTGCGCACGTTGGGGTGGCGGACACCCCTGAGCAAGCCTTATCCATGCGGGTGCACCTCGCTGCGGGTGATCGGCTTGTCACGCCACAGGGACACGTTTTTACCCGGCACAGCGTAACCTTTCATGGGCCGCACACCGCGGTTGAGGGGGTCCTCGCGCGCAGCCGCGATATCCAGCGATTGGAGCACGAAGCGAGCCGCCTCCACCAGGGCGAAGCTCAGCATGTCGCAGCGTTGCAAGCGGCCGGGGCCGCAATGCTCGCTGGACAACAATTGCTTCAGCAGTTGCGCCATCAAGCGAGTCAGCTCCAAAACCGCCAGCATACGGCACAGATGGAAGTGGTTCGCTTGCAACAGGCGTACGAGCGGATCACGCAGCGCCGCAGCCAGATTGATGCAGAGCTTGCCGAAGTGGAAGGACAGCTTGCCGATGAGCATGCTGAAGCCGAGGCGACCGAAAAACGGCTGGGCGAGCACCGGAGCCAAATCGAATTTGCGCGGGAGCGGGTCTTTGAAGCACTCCAGGAGCGGGATCGTGCCGACCGAGTCCTAAGCGAAGTGCGCGAACATCAGCGGCAGACCGAACGTGGTCTGCAGGAAGCGCATTTTACCGCAACCACATGTAACAGTAAAATTAGTGAGTTATCTCAACAGATTGAGGTAATATCTCTGGAAAAGGGCGCCATTGCCGAAAATCTCCTCCGGGCCAAGTTGGAGCTTTCCCAAGTGGATGAAGGCCCATTGGCGGCCGGTCTGCAAGTTGCCCTTGACGCCCGCGTTCTTAAAGAATCAGCGCTAAGTGGCTACCGCAACCATCTCGAGGACCTGACCAATCGCCTGCGCGCCGAAGATGAGCTGCGCTTGGGTTGCGAACAGGGGTTATCGCCGCTGCGTGAGCGAATGGAGCAGCTGAGGCTTAAGGATCAGGAGCTGCAGATGACCGAACTGCAGTTCGACACCCAACTTACCGAAGCCCAGTCGGATCAGGACGCGCTGAACCTGCAGTTCGAGCGGGACAACCCGCGCGCGGGAAATCTCCAGACGGACATCAGCAAGCTTAGCAGCGCGGTTGGGGAATTGGGTGCCGTCAACCTGGCTGCCCTGGAAGAACTTGATCAGGCCAAGGAGCGCGACGACTACCTCAGTAGTCAGCACAACGACTTGCTTGAGGCCACGGAGACCTTGGAATCGGCAATCCGAAAGATTGACCAGGAAACCCGGGAGTTGCTCACCCAGACATTCAATACGGTGAACGCGCACCTGTCGGAGTTATTTCCACAAATTTTTGGGGGGGGCCATGCCGAACTCGTGCTCACGGGCGACGAGTTGCTTGATGCGGGCATACAGATCGTCGCCCAACCGCCCGGGAAGCGCAATACCAGTATTCATTTACTCTCCGGGGGCGAGAAAGCGCTCACCGCGCTCTCGCTAGTATTTTCGCTATTCAAACTCAATCCTGCGCCTTTCTGCCTTCTAGACGAAGTGGATGCACCGCTTGATGATGCCAACACCCTGCGCTATTGCGATATGGTCAGGCGGATGTCATCCGAGACCCAATTCCTATTCATCACTCACAATCGCATTACCATGGAAATGGCGCAGCACTTGGCGGGCGTGACCATGAACGAACCTGGCGTGTCGTGTATTGTGGCAGTTGATGTTGAGGATGCATTAAGGTTTCAGGAAGCGGTCGCGTGAGCCGCGACGGGAGGCGCATTGCCGTGGGAGCTTCGTGATGGCGGCCCGGGGGGAGCCACGCGTGTGCCTGCCGAGCCCCCATGAGGGTGCAGCGTGATCGCTGCAGCCTTCCTGTGCCCACCCACTAATTTCGCCAAGGCGCTTACCGCATCCTAGAGTGGTGTGAGCGCGCAGGGCGAACAAGTGTCGGATTGGCTTACACTTTCTTGGGGTGAGAAGACACGAATACGACTAGCTCATTGAATAACAATGGATATTTATTTATGGCATGATTGTTGCGGCGATTTTGCCAACAAGGAAATATGCGGATGGTCACCGGAGACTGGCTGGCGCGATGAGTCAATATTTGTGTCGATGGAGTCTTTTTTGGCAGACCGGCAGGAGGATTGAATTGAACGCTGTCAAGTGCTTGTTTTCACGGGTAGCTGTGACCGCGTTCCTCGCGCTAGGAAGCGGGGTCGCGGGCGCGACGAACGTCGTAACGGATGTCGGTGCATTGGAAAGTTACGCTAATGACACTTACATCGGCCTCATTAGCCATGTCCCTCCGTCTGACCCCAGAGGCACCGCCTTCACCGACTATTTCAATTTCTACACGAGCAGTAGTAATGCCTCGAGTGTTGCCACGACGTTGACGCTGTCTAATATTCTGGAAATCAACGGCCTAGCCGTGTCTCTCTACAATGGCACGGGCAGCGGCAGTGTCGGGAGCCTGGTGGCGGGTCCAGTAGGTTCAGGGGTCACCATTAGCGCGTCGCTGACTGCAGATGCCCCCTATACCCTCGAGGTTTCCGGGACGACGGCAGGACCCTCGGGCGGTTCTTATTCCACGGCGATCTCGGCGGTGCCCGAGACGAATACCTGGACGCTCATGCTTGCCGGTCTCGGTCTGGTGGGGCTTAGGATGCGCCGCAGGCTGGATGGGGCGCGAGGAATCAACGCGTAGGCAAGGCTTGCACTCGTGCGCGATGCGCAACATGGGATGGCGATCTGAAGAAATGGTCAACCCATGCAGACGCATGGCTCGATCGAGCCTGCGTCGTGGTTACTCGGGGCAACTCCTGCGGCCTCGCCCGCCCGCCGGTAATCCCGCTAATTTCTCCTGGGTATTAACGGACGTCCCACGGCTTTGCCGCGCGAAACCGCCACCCGACTGCCCGGTCAACGGCCCGTCCCGACATCACTGGACTTGGATATGGATCGCGATCTCCTCGATGGACGAGACCGGCTGGCCATCCTTCATTGCTGGAAAAAAGCGCCAATTCTTCAGCGTATTGAGCAATAGGTGATTGAGTCGTGGATTTGGTGTTGGCTTGGCGAGCTCCACTGTCGCACTGCCATCGGCGGCGACGTGGAAGCGTGCCATTGCGGTCGCTTCAAGCGCTTCATCGCGCAACTCATCGGGAATCTGCGGCATCGGGCTTTCGATTGCTCGGGCCCCACTGTTGCCGGAGAGTGCGCCGGATGACGGCGCTTCCTGGCGGGGTGGCGCCGGTGAGACGGGGGGGGCTGCATTCGGAGGTGCGGTTGCGGCGCTTGGGGGTGGGGTCGGTTGTGCCACAAGCCTTACCGGTGCGACCTGCGTTGGCGCCGGCTGCGGCCGTGGGATGACCGGCTCGGGCTTGACCTGCGGAATCGGCTTGGGGGGCGGCGGGAGTGCTTCAGGTTCGCGCTGCACCGCTGGCGGCGTTGGGGGAAGTTCAACAACCTGCGCATCGATTGGAGGGGGCTCCGGCGGTTGCTGCGCGGGCCTTTCCATGAATGAGGCGAGGGCCCATAGGGTCATCGCGCAGGTGAGCATTGCGCTTGGCAGGGTCCAAGGCAGCCGCCGCCATGGGCTGTCTTGGCGCCAATTCAGTGTGCCCGTCTTAGTCGACATGCTTGACGGCGATCAGAAAATGCTGCGCACCGGCGGCCCTTGCCTGGAGCATCGCCGCGACGGTCACCCCATTGGGGGCGGCGCTGTCGGCCGCCACGATCACACTTGCATCTGGACTCTGCAACCGGGGCTTCAGCGTCGGCGCGAGTGTCTGCAGGGTGACAGGCGTCGTGTCGAGAAAAATTCGGCTGTCCGGAGTGATGGTCAGCGTCACGGGTGTTTTTGCTTGCAGCGGCGCCGCATGTCCCTGGGGCAGGTTGACTGCCAAGGAATGCAGGTTCTGCATGGACAGCGATGCAAGCATGAATGTGACGAGCAGAAAGAACATCACGTCGATCATTGGAATGATCTCGATCCGTCCCCGCTTGGACGTGCGAGGTCTACGCAACTTCATGGTCGTCCTCCTGCTGGTGCGCATCCAGACGTATGTGGTCAACCAAGCGTGTTCCCAGCCGTTCCATTTCGTCGAGCGTCTGGGCCTGAAGGCGTGACAGGAAATTAAAGGCGAACAGGGCGATCAGCGCAATGAACAGTCCAAGGGCCGTTGCGATCAGCGCTTGGGCGACGCCGCCCGTTACGCCACTGGGATCAACGAGCCCGGCACTCCCAATTAGGTTGAAGGCATGCATCATGCCGGTAATTGTTCCCAGCAGCCCAAGTAGCGGGGCGGCGGTCACCACTGTTTCTAACACCCACAATCCGCGGCTCAACGCTTTTTCAATCTGTTGCGCTTCGTCGCCTGCACGGGACTCCACCCACCAGACCGGTTTGGCGCGGTTGCCCATAATGACGCGGAAGAAGCGCGTGAAGTAGTTTCGTTGCCCCAGTTGTGTCAACTGGTGCTCGAGATCGGCCCAGCCAAAGCCGTAGGTCTCGACCAGTTCCAACAAGGGGGCGGGTAGACGTACATAGCGCCGGTATACAAAGGCCTTGTCTAGGATGACGACAATGGCCAGGACCGCCAAGGCCAGCAGCGGATAAACCATGGCGCCGCCATACTTGAGCGCCTGTATTGCTTCCTGCAAATCATGCATTGTGATACTCCTTTTACTTAGCTAGGAGAGTCGGGGACAGACACCCGGCTCCAAAACTCATAAACGCTTGCTCAGCCCACTGTGCAGGGCGTCGCTCACGGGGTCAAAACTTCTTGCTCAAGCCGAGGTAGATGCCCCGGCGTGGCCCATACTGGGGGGCAAACACGCCGATACCGGTGCCATCACGAAGCTCGTAGCTGTGGTCGGCCAAGTTGATTACGACGAGACGCGCTTCGACCGGACCGAAGCCTCCCAGGTTTACTTTTCGTGTGGCGCCCAAATTGATCTGGGTATAGCCCGGCAGGTGGTCCGTGTTGGCAAAGCCGCTGCGC
Organism: Thiobacillaceae bacterium; assembly: GCA_052145875.1. Taxonomy (GTDB): domain Bacteria; phylum Pseudomonadota; class Gammaproteobacteria; order Burkholderiales; family Thiobacillaceae; genus DASQBT01. The sequence continues at coordinate 1,272 of JBKQNQ010000067.1, read as the reverse complement.
AAGCCGCTGCCATAGGTGGCGTCAGTGCTCCAGCGCACACCCAACCAGCTGTACGAAGCACCGGCCGACGCAGTGTAAGCCTGATCGTGGTCCACATGCACCCAATTGTTGGCGATGTAATTCAGCGCATCCTGGCTGAAATTGAATTGGGCAGAGCTGACGTCCTTCGCGAGGCTCACGGTATGCGCTAGATTCGTGTAGGCGGCAAGGTTTTCCGACTTGTAGTTGGCTGTCAGCTCAACGCCGTAGTCTTCCCCTTTGGCGTAGTTGAACGGCGTGAACACCAGCGCTTGGCCGAACTGCCCCTCGTCGATCAAGTTGCTGTCATGCTTGTAGAAGCTATCAAGGCCAAGATTTGTCGTAGACGTTAGCTGGTGGGTCACTCCCGCGTCGAAATAATTCGATCGCTCAGCCTTGACCGAGGAGTCCAGGGTGACTGCTTGTCCATTGGACGTACCCGCAAACAAGGCGATGTCAGTCGGGGATACCAGTTCGGTCGGCGGCGGCGTGAAGTAGCGGGCATAGCCCGCATGTAACGTGGTCTGGCGCGTCGCCTTATAGACCAGGCCCAGGCGCGGGCTCAGTTGACTTTCGTTGACAAAGGCGGCTAAATGATCCGCCCTCGCCCCATAATTCACCGTCAGCTTGTCGGTGGCGCGCCATTCGTCCTGGAGGTAGGCGCCCAAAAGGGTATTGCCGTTTTTCGCAGTGTCATCCACGATGGTGTAGGGAGAGCCGGTCACATCGCCGCTGGAATTGATCGGAAATACGGTACTGGCGTTGTTGGCAACGATGTTCTCGCTGCTTGCCATGAAGCCCATGCGCAGCGTGTGAGCGTCGTTTAGCCGGTAGCTCCCGTCGCCCTGAATGCCGGTGCTGAAACTGCTGTCGAACACGTTGGACGCTACGCCGTTGAACACCAGGTCGCCAATGGGGTCGGGAATAAAATGGACACTGGTGTAGCGCGTGAAGAGCGACAGCTGATAATCGAAGTCCGAGCCGACTGAACTTTGCAGCGAGAGGATGCCGTAACGGTTCGTTTCCTGCTGCTGCTCATTGAGTGACGCCGAGTTGAAGGATGCCACTCCGGCGCCGGCGAGGTAACCAAACCCATTTGGGTCAGGCGGTTGCCCCGGGTTGTTGGGGATCTGGAACTTGCCGTCATAAGTGCCAAACATCGCGCTGACGCGTGTGGTCGGGTCCACGAGGTAGGAGAGATACGCGAAGCCCTTTTCCTGATCGGTTCGATCGTGGATCGGATTGCCGCTTGAG
>JBKQNQ010000066.1:0-6402 GCA_052145875.1 Thiobacillaceae bacterium | reverse complement strand
GCCAAGTCTCGCTGCGACCGTCGTCGTGTTCCGCCCGGACGAAGGCACCTTCATCGTTCGGCAGGAATTCCACGTCGCCCACGCGGCAACCTTCGATGACGTTCCCGCCTTTACCAGCGGCATTGCGAATCAGGATCTCGTCGAACTCTAAACGGCGCACCTGGTGGGCGAGCGGCATGGATTTGTCCCAGGCGTCGGCGTCCAAGGTCTGGCGGTGTTCGTGCCAGGGGGAGACGAACGCCGCCCTCCACTTCTCCATGCCGATGGCCTCGATCTCGGCGCGTACGCCCAGCTTCGCGAACAGCGGCAGGTTGGCGGCCATCAATCACTAGGACATCACAGCAGTCTCCGGTAAGGCTGGACGGCGTGAAATCGTGCAACATGGGACTCCCCTCGGATGACGGCAGCACTGCGAAAGACTCTGCCCGCATAAACTGAAAAACCTGATCAATTTTACCCAAACAACCCTCGTTGTTGGTAACTCATTCACAGATGTCCTGTATTGATGGTGGCCCATAGAACTGAGCGTGGTCGTTGGCATCGCCGAGACAGCCATGATGACTGTTGAAACTATTTTTCTGGGTGATCATGCAGCGCCTCCGTCGTGCCAAGCCCAGCTCCGGGCTGCGCCGAGCAATCGATGTGGCTTCACGCATTCAGCCTGTATCGGACACTAGACAGCGTCGGGGTGCCTGCAACCCCACGACGGTGATGCGGATGTAATTCTGAGCTTTACATGAAGAAGGCCCGGAAAGCCATTCCAATCCTCAACACTAGCCATTACCGCAACTGAATGGCCGCTTAGGCCTTATGTGACTTGTGGGGTTTCTGGATCTGTAGCATAGTTTTTGAGCAGTCCGGTAAAGCGGAATTCTGGTCTCTCGTTCCTCCAACCAGTGGAGTCAATTAGATGTACCCTTCTTACCATTTGTAATTATTTTGTTACCAACCGTGTTTCGAATCTCCCCCACTGCTTGTTTTCCTGTAATCCTTCCCTCATACCACTGATGTATCTGTGGCCATCCAAGCACGATGATGACGATCACAACTACCAACCCAATTAGACGCAACATAATCATTTCCTATACATGCATTTTTAAATCAGTCGGCAATTCTGCCTCTGCCGCCCGCCTTGTACCACGGTACAGTCGATCTTTTCGTGCGCACCTTGCACAACCAAGGGCTGCGTAGACTGAGAAGCCACAATCCCCTCATGTGCGCTCTTCATGGGATTGTTCGGAGTTATTGTCAATAACACATACCGGTCTCGGAAGGCCCTGGGCCAGTTGCTTCGCCACTTCTGTCGATCAAATTTGTGCCGTTCCACTTGCGACACGTTGGGCTGTGACTTGGTTCATGAAAATGCAATTCTTCACCACATTGATCGCATATCGGCGTCCCCCACTCTTGTAGACATTTTCCAGCTCCCAGTTTGAAGCTGCTCGCATGCCAGCGGACTCAGCAGGCCGAGATGGCTGTGTCTACGGGTTCGATTGTAATGGAGTTGACCATGTCAGAGAAAGTGAAGGTGACCGGACCGTCTTCGTGTCAAAAATCAGCTGTATTTGATTCCAGCACTTTACAAGGCGCTCGCTTTGACCGGAGGCAAGGCATTGAACACTGGTTTCAAGATGTCTTTATCGTAATATAGCTATTTGTTTAAATGGAGGTACCTGGGGCCCGCCACCCTCGACCTTCCCCATCAAGGCGGCAACGTGCCAAATTCTTAATTGCGCCTGGATGAACTTGCGCTTCTGGAAGTCGGTGTCATCGCCGAATTCCTTGGATTGCGCTCGGACGTGCAGTGTCCCTGGGCCCGGGAAGTACGTTTCTTTTGGGGTGGGCCCGATTTGATGCGGTGACAATATTCAACTCACTGCGGAAAAAGAATCCGTATGCCAGGGCCACGGCCTTGGGGTATTTGATGTCACCCGATAGGCTGAACCCGCATTGGCGGAAACGCGGTATTCAGCCATGTTTGGCGCAAATAACTGACTGCCACAACCTCCTGGGCTTGAATACCGGTGACCCCCGCGACAAGCGTACGCAGTGTTCACACTACGTACGATAGCGTACAGAATTGGGCCCCGGAACCGGCGACAATAGGTTTGTCCAATGATAATCGCAAGCTTGACCAAGCACGAATTCGAAATCACGCAGGTCATGGAACATGGGTAATATGGCTGCGACGGAATGCAGATCCAGAGCGCGGGAGGATTGCGCGTTTCCAGTGTGCGTCGCCGCATCCATAGTCATGCGACGCCATTCAAAGTGACCTACGAGACCTGACTTGAGAACGATAAACTGGGAGATACAGCGATGACTTACTGTATAGGTGTCATGGTCGACACCGGCCTGATCTTTGCGTCGGACTCGCGCACCCATGCCGGGATCGACAATTTTGCTAGTTTCTGCAAGATGACCGTGTTTGAACGCGCCGGTGACCGGGTCATCGTCTTATTGAGTTCGGGCAACCTGGCCGGGACACAGGCCGTCATCAGCCTGCTGAGACAACGCAACGCGCGGGAAGGCGTGCCCAATCTCTGGGGCGCGGAGTCCATGTTTGATGCCGCCATGTTGGTGTCGGACGCCATGCGCGAAGTCGATCGGCGCGATGGCCAACACCTGGCGGACAGCGACATCGGGTTCAACGCCTCGTTCATACTCGGCGGCCAGATTGCGGGCGAGGCACCCCGCGTCTCTTCCGCACCTATGCGGAAGGCAACTTCATCGAGGCCAGCTTGGATACGCCCTATCTCCAGACCGGGGAAACCAAGTACGGCAAACCGATCATCGATCGGGTCATTACCCGGTCGACCTCGCTCAACGACGCGGCAAAATGTGTCCTGGTCTCCTTCGATTCAACCATGCGCAGCAATCTCTCCGTCGGCGTGCCGATCGATTTGATCTGTTATGAGCGCGACAGTCTTGCAGTGCGGATGCGTCGCCGCTTCGATGAGGGGGACGCGTATTTCAGTGCGCTCGGCAAGCAATGGACTGAAGGCACGCGGCAGGTATTCAGCCGACTGTCCAACCTGGACTGGTAGGGACATTGCGCATGCTGGCGGAGAACACGGCGCCTGATGGATGCGCGGCGGACTGTAGCGGTCTGCCGCGCGTTGGCTTCGTGATCACCTGCGAGCATGGCGGCAACCGGATTCCTGCGCCGTATCACGAGCTGTTTACGGGGCATCAGGCGCTGCTTGACTCGCACCGCGGCTTTGATCCCGGCGCGCTGGCCATGGCAAGAGCGCTGGCGGCGGCCTTGGCAGCGCCGCGGGTAGTCTGTACCATCAGCCGTCTGCTGGTGGACCTGAATCGGTCCGTCGGCCATCCGCGTGTTCATGCCGAGCCGATCCGCACAGCGCCGGACGCGCTGCGTCAGCGGATATTGACTCACTATTACCTGCCCTATCGCGCGCAAGTGGAAGGGCTGGTCAGGCAGGCGATCGCCGACCATGGCCGGGTGATCCATCTCTCCTCCCACAGCTTTACACCCGAACTGGACGGCAAGCTCCGAAACGCCGATATTGGCCTGCTTTATGACCCGGCCCGACCGGGTGAGGTGGATCTGTGCAAGCGTTGGAAGGCGGCCCTCAACACTTTGGCGCCCGATCTCACCATCCGCCGCAACTACCCCTATGCGGGTAAAGGCGATGGCCTGACCGCCCGGTTGCGTCGGTGTTTCCCAGCCGATGCCTACGTGGGCATCGAGCTGGAGATCAACCAGAAACACGTCATCCATGCAGGTCGACCTTGGACTGCCTTGCGCAGAGTGATCGTTGATTCGCTGTGCACAGCACTTGCAAGCCGCTGTGCAGGAATTTCGACCTAGCCGACCCTTACCCAGCAACCCAAACCGCCAGCACCCGTACCAGGGCCGCGCTAGCGGCCAGCAGGAGTCCCACGATGAAGATCCACATAGGCTACGAACTGATTTACGACTGCCCGCAGCCGACCCCGATGATCCTAACCTTGAGCGTGCACTACACGCGCGTCTCCGACATCATCATTCCCGACCATCTGATCGCCGATCCGCCGGTTCCGGTCACGGCCTATCGCGACAGCTATGGCAACTGGTGCAGCCGCATTGTCGCGCCCAAGGGCCTGCTCAAGCTGTCAACCAATGCGATGGTGAGGGATACGGGTCTGCCGGATGTTGTTGTCCCGCAGGCGCGCCAAACCCCGGTGGAACAGCTACCGGACGAGACCCTGCTATTCCTGCTGGGCAGCCGATACTGCGAGACCGATCGCCTGTCCGAAAGCGCCTGGCAGCTATTCGGCAATTCACCCACCGGATGGGGGCGGGTCCAGGCGATCTGCGACTACGTCTACAGGCATATCACATTTGGCTACCAGCACGCGCGTTCCACCAAGACGGCCTATGAAGTGTTCCAGGAGAAAACCGGCGTTTGCCGTGATTACGCGCATCTCGCCATCGCTTTCTGTCGCTGCATGAACATCCCGGCACGCTACTGCACGGGCTACCTGGGCGACATCGGCGTGCCGCCGCCCTATGGGCCGATGGATTTCGCCGGTTGGTTCGAGGCCTACCTTGACGGACGTTGGTACACCTTCGATGCGCGCAACAATACACCGCGCATCGGACGCGTGTTGATCGCCCGCGGCCGCGATGCCGCCGACGTCGCCATCAGCAGCACCTTCGGTCCCAATACCCTGAAGAGCTTCAAGGTGTGGACCGACGAGGTGAACGAGGCGGAAACAGGATAAGTGCCGCCCGCTGGACGCGCGCAAAACGCAAGCCGCCTCCACTTACACCGGGAGCGCGCTGACCCGCACTGCGACGCTCAAGACCGGCTCTTTGCCGGACACGCCGAAGAAGCTTCCGGCCACCGGTGGCACCGCCTCCGGGTGGCTTGCCACGGCCACCCCGATGTGCCGGTTGCCCGTCAACTCGCCACCGGTGGGATCGAAACCCTTCCACCCCGCCCCGGGCAGATAGATCTCGGCCCAGGCATGGGTTGAACCGTTGCCGGCCTCGGTCGCCATAGAGTCGAGATAACCGCTGACGAAGCGGCTGGCCAGTCCAAGGTGGCGGCATGCTTCCATGAACAAGGCCGCAAAATCACGGCACGAGCCGCTGTTGCGCGCCAGCGTCAACGCCGGCGGCTGCAACCCCGGCTCTTCACGCACTTGGTAAAAGAACCGGCCGGCAATCTCATGGTTCAAACGGTCCAGCAACGCAAAGGTCTGCATGGGTTGCTGCAGGCCCAGCCCACTTAGCCAGTCCTGGACCGCTGGCTGGTCAGCCGGGTGCACGGGCTTGAGGAAGAGTGCGAGTTCGGCCCGTTCCTCGGCCGCATAGTCGAAGGGATGGATGACGGCGTAGTCATCCACCAGAAAATCAAATGGGTTGTCCTCGTAGTGCTGAATAACCACAGTGCTGTGAATGCGCAGCCGATCGGAAGGCGCGGAAAAGCTCACCACCGCAACCGAGTTGTCCAATACGTCACGTTTCCATTGCACGGTATGGGCGGGAAGGATTTCCAGAATCGATGATTCAATCCTGACGTTGTGGCTCTCCCTGGGGCGCAACAGCAGCCGATGCGGCAATAGCGTCACGGGATTGGGAAACCGGTATTCGGTGACATGGCTGATATTTAAGCGCCGCATGCGAAATTGCCCTTGCGTTGAATCATGGACACAACCTTATACCGCCGGCAAAAGGACTTCCACCGCGGGTTGTCCATTGTCATCGATCAGGGCCAGCGCCAGCCCGTCCCGTTCGACCCTGTCAAGCGTCCCGAACGGACTACAATCACTGCTTGGCCTAGCAAGCAGGCTGTGACAAGCGTGGGGCATTCCGTTTTGCAGATCGAGATGGGCATCGATGTGGACGAGTGAGGAATTCGACGCGGCCGTACGCCGCCACGATACCCAGATCGCAGCCTTGGGACTGAGCATCTGGGTCGGCTCCGAGCCCACCTTTACCGACCGCACCGCCCAGTCGCCGGAGTGGATGAGCCAGGCCCTGGGGGGTGAGAAGGAACATCGTGCCATGGCTTTTCTGAGCGGGCTCTGTCGGCGCTTCCCCGGCGGCGTGGTGCTGCGCAGCGTGGGACGGCAATACCCGGGCGAGGACCGGCCGCGCTGGAACCTGGGCCTGTACCGCCGTCGGGATGGGGAGCCGATTTGGTTGCCATTATTGTTACGTTGTCATTCAGGTTTCGCCTTGGCACGATGGCAATAACCGTCGAAGTTATTCATCCCTACATTCTGGAGACTCAACCATGAAACAGATCAGTAACTATCTTTCCGCAGTTTTCCTGGCCGCCACACTGGTGTCCGTCGTGGGTTGTTCCTCCACGCCGCGGGATACTGGCCAGTACGTAGAAGACAGCGACGTCACCACCAAGGTAAAGGCGGCCATATACAATGATC
>JBKQNQ010000065.1:0-3290 GCA_052145875.1 Thiobacillaceae bacterium | reverse complement strand
TGTGTATCCCTGTGTCTTTAACGGGTTTCTGCCAATCGTAATGTAGGGATCGGGCGGGCTGTCTAGCGCGGGAATAACAGCGGGTTTGTCCCTCTTATCTGCGCATTGATTTGACGGCAGGCGGCCTAGGATTCACATCACTGCAATGGGCAAACCCGGCCTACAGGAGGTCACGAGATGAGCAACAGTTTGGATGAGATGCTTAGCTTTAACCAGCAAGCGCTGTCCTTACGCGGATTCCGCCAGCAATTGCTGGCGTCAAACATCGCCAATGCTGATACCCCGAATTACAAGGCGCGTGATATCGACTTCAAAGGTGCCCTGCAATCGGCACTGGCCCAAAGCAGCGCGGGTGCCGCATCCGGAACTGGGCTGGCGACGACTGCGCCCGGGCACATCGGGGCGGCTGGAACCCAGGGCGCCCTGGACTCGGCCGCAGTACTGTACCGGACCGTGGATCAGGGAAGTGTGGATGGCAATACGGTGGACTTGGATACGGAGCAAGCGCGGTTTGCTGACAACGCCGTGCACTACGAGGCGAACCTGACCATGCTCACTTACCAGATCAAGAACATGCTCGCCGCAATGCAGGACTAGTTAGGAGTAAACAATCATGTCGCTCTTTGATATTTTTAATGTTTCCGGATCGGCGATGCACGCCCAGGCGGAGCGGCTTAACGTCGTGGCGAGCAATATCGCCAACGCCGACAGCGCAGTCAGCTCGGATGGCCAGGCCTATAAAGCCAAGCAAGTGATCTTTAGCACCGTTCCAATGGAGGGGCAGGATGCCAATGGCGTAAAGGTCACCGGCGTGATCGACGACCCCTCGCCGATGAAAACGGTTTATGACCCCAAGAATCCACTGGCAAATGATAAGGGCTACGTCACCATGCCCAATGTCAATGTGGTTGATGAGATGGTCAACATGATTTCTGCCTCGCGATCCTATCAATCCAACGTCGACGTCATGAACACCGCAAAGACACTGCTGCTCAAGACGCTCACCCTCGGCCAATAAGGAGTAAACCATGAGTACGATACAAAATTCATCTCCCGTAACCGGACCTGTGAATGGTGCTGCCAGTACAGCATCTACCTCCAGCGTCTTATCCACGAGCTCTGCGGCCTCAATGCAGAATCAGTTCCTCACCATGCTTGTCGCGCAGCTGAAGAACCAGGACCCGCTGAACCCAATGGACAATTCACAAATTACCGCGCAAATGGCGGCACTCAGTACCGTGCAGGGCATAACAGATTTGAACACCACCATGCAGTCTATGGCCACTGCACTCAACAGCGGACAAATGTCGCAGGCGGCAAACCTCATCGGGCAAAACGTGCTGGTCCCGGGCAACACGGTAGTGCCTGGAGCATCAGGCAGTGCGATCGGAATGACCTTGCCGAGCGCGGCCAGCCAGGTCGTCGTCACGATTCAAAACAGCACCGGTCAAACAGTTAGGACCATGAATCTGGGAGCCCAGTCGAGCGGTCAACAATTGTTCAGCTGGGATGGCCTAACCGATAGTGGCAGCCAGGCGGCTGCCGGGACCTATACCTTCCAGATCAAGGCGACTCAGGGTGCCACTGCCATTCAGGCGCAGCCTCTTAGCGTCGGGCAAGTCAATGGCGTGCTAAATGGCGGCACAGGCATTCAGCTGCAGATCAATAACCTGGGTACCGTGAACTACAGCGACGTACAGGGCGTCCTCTAAGCCAAGCCCAACGCCAACTTAAATCAAAAGGAGCAATCAATGAGCTATCAGCAAGGATTGAGCGGACTTAACGCCGCCTCGGAGAATCTCGATGTAATTGGCAATAACGTGGCCAATTCGAACACTGTGGGTTTCAAGGACGGGCAGGCCACGTTCGCCGATATGTACGCCTCGGCGCTCAACGGATCGGGTGGCACGCAGGTCGGCATCGGAACCCAGGTAACCGGCGTCGTTCAGCAATTCTCCCAAGGTACGATAACCACCACGCAAAATCCGCTTGACGTCGCAATCAATGGCAACGGATTCTTCCGCATGAACGACAATGGGGCAATCACGTTTTCGCGAAACGGACAGTTCGAGCTCAACAGTACCGGCTACGTTGTGAACTCGAGCGGCGCAGAGCTCACCGGCTACACGGCGAACGCGAATGGCGTGCTGGATACGTCGGCACCGGTCCCGCTACAAATCTCGTCCGCCGACGTCCCGCCGCAGACGACATCTACGGTGAATGCGGAGGTGAACCTGGACTCAACCGAGAGCTCCTTGCCCGCAGCGGGGTTTAATCTGAACGATCCGACGACTTATAACAACTCGACGTCTACCACCATTTATGACAGCTTGGGCAACGCGCATGCAATGTCTACTTATTACCTGCAGACAGCGGCTGGAAGTTGGAACGTCTATGCGGCGGTCGACGGAAAACAGATCGGTGCCGGGCCGGTGGGGGCCCTCAATTTCCAGACCAACGGCTCCATTGACACTACCACCACGACACTTCCCTTCACGGTGTCCGCCCCGGTAACGACGGGCGCGACAACACCGCTCACGTTCGCGCTGGGCTACTCTGGGTCGACGCAATTTGGCTCGGCGTTCAGCGTCAACGCCATGAACCAGAATGGCTTTGCATCCGGCCAATTGACCGGATTTAACATTTCATCAACCGGGATCATCCAGGGAAGCTATACCAATGGGCAGACGTCGGTTCTGGGCCAGGTTGTCGTTGCGGGCTTTGCCAATCCGCAAGGGCTTGAGCCGCTGAGCAATAACGGATTTGCGGAATCGGCCACATCGGGCACGCCGGTAATTGGCACTGCCGGGAGCGGCACGCTGGGCGTATTGCAATCGTCAGCGGTGGAGAATTCGAACGTCGACCTTACCGCGGAGTTGGTCAACATGATTACCGCCCAGCAGGCCTACCAGGCCAACGCCCAGACGATCAAGACCGAGGACACAATTATGAACACCTTGGTGAACTTGCCTGCCTGATCCGCTTAGCGCACGCACATGGACAAGCTAATCTACACCGCGATGACCGCGGCCAAGCACTCCCTGGAACAGCAGGCTACGACCGCAAACAACCTCGCCAATGCGAGTACGACGGGGTTTCGGGCCCAGCTCGATGAGTTCCGTGCGGTCCCCGTACTGGGAAGTGGATTGATGGCAACGAGAGCCTTTGTCGTGGATTCGACCGCAGGGACCGATTTCAATTCAGGCGCCATAGAACAGACCGGCCGCAACCTGGATGTAGCCGTGCAGGGAAACGGCTGGATTGCGGTGCAGACGGACGATGGAAGCGAG
>JBKQNQ010000064.1:0-7911 GCA_052145875.1 Thiobacillaceae bacterium | reverse complement strand
CCTCTTCATGCTCAATGTTCCATTGGCAGATCAGGTCAACCATCCGGTACTATCCCATGAGAACGTCGCGAAGCGCCTGAATCAGGCTGGGCAGATGATCGCCGTTGGCATGCGAGCGTTCTTCTTCGCAATCCCACTGGTGTTCTGGCTATTCGGTCCGCTTTTCCTTGTGGTGGCTACAATTGGGCTTGTCATCACACTCAATCATCTTGATCAACACCAGGCAAACTGAGCGGCCTGATCGCCGCAAAACAAGTACCGGCCATGTCAGGCAGTGACTGACGCGGGCTCACCCAGTGATTGTTGCAAAATGCTTGCTCAGTTTTGCCGAGCGGTGCCAGCGCGATTGGTTTGGGAGCGCTCACGATGCCGCCCCAGTTGGGGGGGCCGTCAAATGAACCGGACGGTACCGAGAGGGGGACCAACTCCTGCATCAGATGGGATGCGGGGACCCCGGCCTCTACGCCAGTTGGTTTAGCTTGGCCGATCGCACGCATGGGCGCGCTGCAGCTGGTGGCGTGGGGTCGGAACTCACTTTGCGTCGTGTTCGGTCACAGCGTATTCCGGTGTCCGGGCACGGCTGAATCCGTCGCATGAAAGCGTGCGGTGAATCAAAGCCGTCGCGGTCCTTCGCCGCGCTTCGCGCAGGATACAGCGTCAGCTTGGCCCGCCAGCTGTTTCAGCCGGCCGACCACGCCAACTTGTGGTGTAAGGTGGTTGACGATCATAGGCAGCAGTTGTGACAGATGCTATGCCGCCTCCGGCTCAGTCATTTCTGCCGCCTGCGAGAGGTGAGCGAGATCGCCTGAAGCGCCCAGGGCCTGTTTGATCTGGTCGGGGCTAACCCGAAGTTTGACGCCATGAACGCGCGAGTTCCTTGATATTGCAGACGAAAGAGGATTGGTGTGATGCGGTTACTGGGAACAGCCTGGGTCGATGCCGAGCAGAGCAAAGGCTTTGGTTTGTGTCGGGGTCGGGCGGGTAGTGACGATGATCTTGGCTTCGGGATTAATGGGGGTCGAGGTGATGTTGTAGGTCAAGGTGGCGAGATCCTGCAGGAGCGTGTGCAGGCTGTGAACCGGCAGGCCATCGTCGGTGCGATGGGTTGCGACCTTGGCTTTGGCGCGCGCTGAACGTTGCGTTGGCAGCACCGGATTGAGCCGGCTGTCGCGTTGAGTCTCGAGTTCTTCGTCGTCATGGAGCATCGGTTTCAGTGCGTCGCGCAGATGCCATTCGACGTAGTAGGCGAGCATGCAAAGAAACACATGGGCGCGCACCCGGGCTTCGTTCCAGTGGTAGATCGGACGGACGTGAAGATCGACCGTCTTCATGGAGCGGAAGGCGCGCTCGACCTGGGCCAGACTCTTGTAGGCAGACACCGTTTCGGTATCGGGGAGTTGCTCGCTGGGGACGTTGGTGCGGATCACGTACAAGCCGTCGAGGGCCGCCTCGGCGTCAATCTGGGCTTGCTTGCGGGTGAAGCTGAAGGCGGTGTCCGTGATGGTCAGCTCGAAGTGCTTGGCCATGTGCCGGTGGTCCATCACGCGTCCGACCCGCAGCGCGATCTTGTCCTGACCGCGCAGGGGATTGCGACGCCGCGTGGTGGCCTGGGCGATCGCGGCAAAATCCGCTTCGGTCAGTGCCAGGAGTTCGTCCCGCTTGCGCGAGCGCTCGGTGGCCAATGCCGGATTGCGGCAGACCATCAGTCGCTCGCCCGGATAGCGATCGCTGGCCACTTCGATGAGGCCCCGTTCATCGAACAGCGCGAGCTGCCAAGGACCACGCTCCTCGATGAGTTCAGCGATCTGCGGCGAGCGCAAGGCGGTGATCCAACCCATCCCGGCCGGGCGCAGCACCTCCTCGATACGCGCCGCGGTGATCATTCCCCGGTCGCCGACCCAAACCACATGCGAGAGCCCGAAACGCTGCTTCAGCTTATCGATCTGCGCCCCAACCGTGGCGGGGTCCGCGGTGTTGCCCTCAAAGACTTCGACGGCCACTGGGCAACCCGCGGCGCTGCAGAGCAAACCAAAGACGATCTGCGGGCAATCCCCGCGACCATCGCGCGAGTAACCATACTTGGCCAGTGCGCAGTGGCGCCCGGTGACCCACGTTGAGGTCAGGTCGTAGAGCACCAGCACGCCGTTGGCCAGATGTTTCCTGGCCAGGGCGGTCTCGATGCGTGGTTGTGCCTCGCCCAGCCAATCGAGCGCGGCGTAGAGTTGATCCACCTCGATCTCGCCCAGGCCCAGCACCTGCGACAGTGAATGCGTCGCACACTGCGGTTGCAGCATGCGCCAGGTGGCCAACTTCGACCCGGGTTCCAGGACTCGCGCCGCGATCAACGCCAGGACGATGGACCGCAGGGGTGTTGGGGCACCACTGATCAGTTTCTCGATACCGCATTGGCGAGCCGTGCCCAGAACCGCCGCCACGTGGCCATGCGGCAGGGAACGCTCCAGCGTCATGAGCGCCTGGGGTGACTCGACGGCGATGCCCCCCTTCAAGAGAATACGAAAGTGCTCAATGAGTTGAGGGTCCCAGTGCGACAGGTTGACGAGGGTGCGCTTGACGATCTTGCCGCCTTCCCGATAGCCCTCGCGCAGCAGGATCGCCGGCGGCGAGTTGCGGTTCGGGACTGTCTCGATATACATGGATTATATGATAGGGTACAACTAGCGATAGTCAAGTACAATATCGTATATTACATGGGAACATATCCGGCCTGAAAAAATGCCGAAACCGGCATGATCACTCACTGATCCCCGCGTTGACGCCTCAAACTTCGGGCTAACGGGCTGGTTCTCGCCGTTCCCGATCCTTGAGTCGACGAGATCACCGAGCCCGGCCTTGCGAAATAGATCCTGAATGCCCGCGAGTCCGCTCCGCGCGCCCGCAAGATTCGGGGGCGGGGCCAAGGGCGCACCCGCCTGACCGCTTTCCCCCGGGCCGGGGCCACCCATCCGACCATTAAGGATAACGCCCAATTCACACCCCTGCCGTCGCTCGCGCCTGCCGCGTTGTGCAGCATCATGGAGAGCAGCGGCTTAAGCCGCGCGCTCTTGCTTCCCGCGGCACCTTGCTGCAGTTCGCCGGCCACCGCGCTGCCCAGGATCGAAACAGCGAGTCCCATGGATGCCTCGCCTAAACGTGGATGTTGGTTCAGCTATTGTGTATAAATGACGATCGCGAGCTTTGATGACGGTTGCCCAACGCGACGTTTCGTTGGCGAGCGCCGAAAGCACGGGCTGGCACGCGCGGCCGATATCCTACTATAATACTCAGGTATTCCGGCAGTGCCGGATTCGCAAATTGATTTGTGGAGAAATGGTATGTCTAAACAATTGCATGAAGCCGTGCGCGCGGGTGACGTCGGTCAAGTTATACAACTGATTGCCGCAGGTGCGGAAGCCAATTCCCGCGACAGTTATGGGGCAACACCGCTGATGAACGCCGCATACCTTGGTGATATCGAGATGGTCAAGGCCCTGATTGCTGCGGGTGCGGACGTCAACGCGACCGACGATCTCGGCTGGACCGCGCTACACAAGGCCGTTTATAACAGCGAGCTGGACAAGGGCTTCTCCGATGTGGTCAGCGAATTAGCCAGCGCGGGCTGTGACGTGAACGCCAAAATCGCCTACGGCATTCGTCCATTGATGTTGGCAGCGGGCTATGGGGAAACAGCGGTGTGTCAGGCGCTGCTCGACAGTGGCGCGGATGTGCTTGCGCGTAATGACGGTGGGTTGACGGCGTTGATGATGGTGAAAGACAAGTTCTATGTGGAAGTGATCAATTTGTTACATGCTGCGGAGCGCGACGCTGGGGTGGGTGAAGGCAGTTGCTCCACGAAGCATGCGCCGGGTTCCAACGTCGTTACGTTTCTTAAGCCTCTGGCGAGAAATCCAGACCACTAGCCTCACCTGCCGGGGTTGAATCCAAGAGCCGGCGCCAGGGGCAGTTCGCGGTTCCGGTCTATGATGGAATGCAGGAGGCGATTCCCACGCATGCCTGCCACCCCATTCGATATCGCCGTCGCCGAGCAAATCTGGCAACAGAAATACAGGGCATCGGTTGAAGCCGCAGCGCCGGAAGCCAGCATTAGAGAGACGTGGCAGAGAGTTGCACGCTCACTCGCTGACGTGGAACCCATTGCTCGCAGCGAGTGGGAGGCGCGCTTTAATTCGCTGTTAACCGATTTCAAGTTCCTGCCAGGAGGCCGCATCCTGGCAGGCGCGGGAACCGGGCGCACGGTTACGCTATTTAACTGTTTTGTCATGGGAACGATCGAGGATTCCCTCGATGGTATTTTCACTGCGCTGAAAGAAGGCGCATTGACGATGCAGCAGGGTGGCGGGGTCGGCTATGACTTTTCAACCTTGCGGCCATCCGGTGTCGCCGCAAGAACCGTTGGCAGCACCGCCTCGGGGCCCGTGTCGTTCATGCACATTTGGGACACGATGTGCGCGACGCTTATTTCAGCGGGAAACCGCCGCGGCGCGATGATGGCGACCTTGCGCTGCGACCATCCCGATGTCGAAGCATTTGTTGATGCAAAACGGGATCCCAATCGGTTGCGCAATTTTAATGTGTCGGTGCTCGTCAGCGATGGATTCATGCGAGCGGTGGAACTGGATGCAATGTGGCCGCTGGTGTTTCCGGTGCGTTCCGCGGGTATGGATGGACCGATCGTCGAACGACAGTGGAGTGGCGCGCAGCAGACCGAGCCCTGTCGGGTCATCCGGACGGTGAAGGCCAGGGCGCTTTGGCAGCGCATTACGCGCGCTGCCTATGATTGTGCCGAGCCGGGAGTGTTATTTGTCGATCGCATCAACGAGCTCAACAACCTTTCATGGTGTGAACACATCAGTGCGACCAACCCCTGCGGCGAGATCCCGCTGCCGCCCTACGGTGCCTGCGATCTCGGTTCTCTAAACCTCACCAAGTTCGTGTCTCAGGCATTTGCATCGGACGCTCACCTGAATTTTGGGGCGTTGGGAAACGCGGCATCGCACGCTGTCCGCTTTTTGGATAACGTCATCAGCGCGTCACGCTATCCCTTGCCGACCCAGGAACACGAGGCGCTGTCGAAGCGGCGCATTGGGCTGGGCGTCACGGGTTTGGCCGATGCATTGATCATGCTTAACCTGCACTATGGGAGTGACGCGTCGCGTCAATTGGCAGGCGAGATCCTTCAAACGATCCGCGACGCGGCCTATGAAACCTCCATCAAACTGGCCAGGGAGAAAGGCCCGTTTCCTCTATACGATCGGGCGCGCTATCTGGCGTCGCCGTTCATTCGCAATTTGCCGGATGACCTGCGTGAGGGCATCGCACGCCACGGTGTGCGCAACAGTCATTTGCTTGCGATCGCCCCGACGGGAACGATTAGCCTGCTGGCCAACAACGTATCGAGCGGCATCGAACCTTTGCCTGCAGCGAATTACGAACGCCGTATTCGTGGGCCTAATGGCTCCCTGAGTAGCTATCTCTTGGAAGCATTTTCGCTGCGTCTGTGGGCAAGGGAGCATCAGGGTCTGCCGCCTGCCATGGTGACGGTTGACGAATTAACGCCCGCCGACCACCTTGCGATGCAGGCCGCTATCCAACCGTTTGTGGACAACGCCATTTCCAAGACGATTAATGCGCCGTCCGCCACGCGTTTTTCCGAGTTTCAGGATGTGTACGGGCAAGCCTGGCGTCTAGGTCTTAAGGGCGTGACGGTGTTTCGCCCTAATCCGGTCACCGGGACGGTTATTAGCGGCTCACCGATGCCAGGGGCGCCGTGCTGCGAGGTTGGCCGTGAGCCGGAATAACCATGGATGTTCCATGGGAACGGCGAATGCGACACAGCCTATAATGGCGGGCATTGCTTAACGACGAGAAGGAAGCGCCCGATGGATGACCCCGTGATTGCCCAAAAGTCCCCATATGAAATTGAACTAGAGCCGGGAACCTATTGGTGGTGCGCGTGCGGGCGGTCAAAGAATCAGCCATTCTGTGACGGATCCCATGACGGTACGGCGATTCAGCCCGTGGAATTTAATGTTGGCGAAAGGAAGCGAGTCGCGTTGTGTGGTTGCAGGTGGTCTGCCGATGCGCCGTTTTGCGATGGTGCCCACGAGACGCTTTGAGCATGGATGCCACACGAGGGTGCGGGCGCACGTCACTTTTCCATTCAGTGGCTAGCACAATGGGCAGGCCGTCTGATAGGATTTCTCCCATGAAAACCGCCTACACCTATTTCTTTTTTTTCTTTCCTGCGCTATCGGCGGTCGGGAAGGGCTAGTGCAAGCCTGAGAATTCCCCGAAAGACCGCCAGCCCCCTGGCGGTTTTTTGTTGGGGGCGCAAAGAGAGCAAACGTGACCCATTACAGAACTGACGACACCCGCATTGAGCAAGGCGATGAGCTCCTGCCGCCCATGCAGTTAATGCAGGACTTACCCGCCACCGATTTGGTGACGGAAACCGTCTATCGCGCACGCAATCAGGTGCATGATGTGCTGCGGGGAGCGGATGATCGCCTCGTCGTGATCGTCGGCCCCTGTTCGATTCACGATCCTAAGGCGGCACTTGACTATGCGACGCGGCTAAAAAGCCTGGCAGACGAGCTTCAACACGATATCGTGATTCTCATGCGAGTCTATTTCGAAAAGCCGCGTACCACCGTGGGGTGGAAAGGCCTGATCAATGACCCCCACTTGAACGAGAGTTTCGACATTAAGGAAGGCCTCCATCAGGCACGTCGCCTGCTACTGCAGATCAATGAGTTGGGGCTTCCTGCAGCAACGGAGTTTCTTGACCTGGTGTCTCCTCAGTACATTGCCGATTTGGTGGCTTGGGGCGCCATTGGTGCCCGCACCACGGAATCTCAGTCGCACCGTCAGCTTGCGTCAGGCTCTTCCTGCCCGATCGGCTTTAAGAACGGCACGGACGGAAACATTAGGATTGCGGTAGATGCCATTAAGGCGGCCGCGGCGCGTCACCATTTCATCTCCATCACGAAAGCCGGTTACGTCGCTGTTTTCAAAACCTCCGGCAATGAAGATTGTCATGTCATTCTGCGCGGCGGGAAGACGCCCAATTATGATGCAGGAAGTGTCGAGGCGGTTTGCAAGGACCTCGCAACGGCCGGACTTCGGCAACAGGTGATGATTGATCTGTCCCACGCCAATTCAAGAAAGCAGTACGAGAGGCAGATGGAAGTCGGGCACGATGTCGCCCGTCAGATCGCGCAGGGTGATCACCGCATCATTGGGGTCATGATCGAAAGCCACTTGAAGCCTGGCCGTCAAGATTTGTATCCAGGCAAGCCCCTTGCGTATGGCCAGTCGATCACGGATGCGTGCATCAGCTGGGATGACACCGAACCGTTGCTGCGTGTTCTTGCCGCCGCAGTCCAAGCGCGGCGCATCAAGGAGCCCCTTGATGAACAATGAGGTAGAATAGCCGGTGGCGGGCCCCCCCGCATGGCAGCCCCGTGAACCTGGTCAGATCCGGAAGGAAGCAGCCACAGCGGATCGTTGCCAGTGCCGGGGTCAAGGCTCGCCACTTCCGGACCATCCGATCGGGTTTCTTCCTCGCCAAAAAATTAGCCGACCCCGCGTTTTCCTGCCGATAGCGGCTTGGCGGGCACGCCTGCGCTCCATGCAGTCCATGGAATGGGATTGCGGACCAAGAAGGGCAACGCTTCATTTCTGGCACCGGTTGGTCCGATCATGCGCGATGCCTAACTGACAAACTCACTGCTGACGAGATGTAAGCCGCGAGTGGCAGGGTCCGGTACGGCGCTGGGAGGCCGCTTGGCCGAGGCCAAGGAAATTAAAGGGATACACGCGTTCTCGCATACTTCTTCCCCACTTCAAGTCACTTAGTGGGCGTGGCCGCCACTTTTTGGGGGTACCGGTTGG
>JBKQNQ010000063.1:0-3816 GCA_052145875.1 Thiobacillaceae bacterium | reverse complement strand
GCTTGAATATGGCTTGCCCCCCACTGGCGGCTGCGGGATCGGCATTGATCGTCTGGTCATGCTATTAACGAACTCGCCCGCCATTCGCGACGTGATCCTGTTCCCGCATATGCGCGTCGATAACATTACTGCGAGCGTGAATTCCTCATCGTGAGCGCTTCTAATGTGGTTCCGCCACCCACCCGGGCCCGGTGACGACGCTAGGCGAGCTTGCTTCGCAGTGAATGCACCTCATCTTCAATCAATGCAGGACAAACAATATCCGACGGCAATTCATGCGCTTGAACTCTCCATAGAGGGGATGACCTGCGCGGCGTGCTCGAGCCGGCTCGAGAAGCATCTAAACCAGTTGCCCGGTGTCGAGGCTGCAGTTAACCTCGCCACGGAGAACGCTCGCATCCGATACGACCCCTCGCTGGTCACCGCCAAGCGGATTGCCGATGCGGTCAGTAAAACAGGGTTTGCTGTCGCACCGCGGCGTATTGACCTGGCCGTAACCGGCATGACCTGCGCCTCATGCTCCGGCCGGATCGAGGCACAGTTGAACAAATTGCCCGAGGTGCACGCCGTCGTTAATCTGGCCACCGAAGTTGCGACCGTCAGCGCACCGGGATGGCTGAGCGTCGCCGACATCATCCACACGGTGGAAAAGGCCGGCTATGGCGCCGCCGAAATTACGGACGCGACACGCGAACAAGAGAACCTTCGCACGGCAGCGAAATATCGACGCGATGTGACGATCTTTGTTGGCGCCGCACTGCTTACCCTGCCCTTGCTAATGCAAATGTTGGGAATTTTTCGAGCCGGTTCCATGGAATGGCTGCCTCGCTGGCTGCAATTTGTCCTGGCAACACCGGTGCAATTCATTGCCGGTTGGCGCTTTTACCGGGGTGCCTATAATGCACTCCGAGGCGGTGGCGCAAACATGGATGTATTGGTGGCACTCGGTACCAGCATGGCGTGGGGCTTCAGCACCGTGGTCACCCTTTTAGGCTCGAGTGAGCATGTGTACTTCGAAGCCGGCGCTGCCGTGATCACTTTGGTTATGCTGGGCAAGCTCTTGGAGGCACGAGCTAAGCGAGCGACCCGAGCTGCCATCGAACAGTTGATTCAGCTCGCACCTAATACCGCCTGGGTCAGACGCGACGATGAGTTTGTCGAACGGCCGGTTGCGCAACTAAAACCCGGTGACATCGTGCAGGTCAAGCCGGGTGAGCGCATTCCAGTTGATGGAGAGGTACTAGACGGCTCGTCCGGCGTGGATGAGTCCATGCTCACGGGAGAATCGCTCCCGGCAAACAAGATACGGGGCAGTCGGGTCTGTGCGGCCACCCAGAATACGAGCGGCGTGCTCATTGTCAAAGCCCTGAGTGTCGGTAGCCATACCCAGCTTGCGGAAATTGTCCGCCTCACGGAAGCGGCTCAAGGCTCGAAAGCACCCATCCAGAAACTGGCCGATAGCATTTCGGGCATTTTCGTGCCAGCGGTAGTGGGAATCGCTTTCATGACCTTTATCAGTTGGTGGTTATTTTCCGGCAATCTTACGCCGGCCCTGATAAATGCGGTGGCCGTGTTGGTGATCGCCTGCCCCTGTGCTCTTGGGTTGGCGACGCCCACAGCCATCATGGTCGGGACGGGGCGCGGCGCGCGACATGGGCTGTTGATAAGAAATGCAGAAGCCCTTGAGCGAGCGGAAAGGATTGACACGCTGTTGGTGGATAAAACGGGGACCCTGACGGAGGGCAGACCCCAGCTGGCTAGCCTGCTGCCGTCTCCGGGGATCTTGGAGAATCGGTTGCTGCAGTGGGCTGCAAGTCTGGAACAAAACTCCGAACACCCACTCGCGACGGCCATCACCGATGCAGCCAGCCAAAGGCACATTCCACTGTCGCAGATCAGCAATTTTGAAGTCCTAAGCGGTCAAGGGATCCTCGGGTACATTGATGGGCGGCTTATGTTGCTGGGCTCACCTGCCTGGCTGGGCGAGCAGGGAATTGATGTCCGTTCTCCACCGCAGGGTCCGCAAACCTGGATTGGCCTGGCAGACGATGGAGCGTTCGCGGGTTGGATCGGTGTTGCGGATACCCTGCGGCAAAGCTCGGTGCGCGCCGTGGCGCGTCTAAAAGCGATGGGGCTCAACGTCATTATGTTGACCGGCGACAACCCGCTTACAGCAGAAGCGATCGCCCGAGAGGCAGGGATTGAACACTTTGTCTCGGGCGTACTCCCCGGCGACAAGGCAGCCGAGGTCCGCAAG
The DNA here is from genome assembly GCA_052145875.1 of Thiobacillaceae bacterium. Taxonomy (GTDB): domain Bacteria; phylum Pseudomonadota; class Gammaproteobacteria; order Burkholderiales; family Thiobacillaceae; genus DASQBT01. The sequence goes on along the minus strand of JBKQNQ010000063.1, from coordinate 1,559 downwards.
TTCAGAAGCAAAGGTCGAACAGTTGGAATGGCGGGGGATGGGATCAACGATGCACCTGCACTGGCCGCAGCGGATGTGAGCTTTGCGGTGGCATCAGGGACTGACATCGCAATTGAAACCGCAGATATCACACTAATGCGCAACGATTTGAATGGCGTGGCGGATGCTATCGAATTGTCGCGCCGCACCTTGGCAAAGATCCGCCAAAACCTGTTCTTCGCTTTTATCTACAACGTCATCGGCTTGCCGCTCGCTGCCTTCGGGTTACTCAACCCTGTCATTGCGGGCGCGGCGATGGCAATGAGTTCCGTCTCGGTGGTGAGCAATTCACTCTTGCTTCGGCGCTGGAAGCCCGGCGCTTAACTTCTTTCCGCATCCAGCACGTCACTCCAAATATCGTAACGACCTTTCGGCCGGCGGGTGAGCGCAAGCAGTAAAGACAAGTCACCATGAACGTCCTCAGGAAATCCCCGGCGGTTTCCGCGACTGTCGATCAGCAAGCCCTGCAGCTTCTCATAACACGTGGGTGAGCCCCAAAATGCGGTAATCTCGGGAACAAGGCGGGGAAACTGCTCTTCTAGCGCACTTAGGTCGGACATTGCTAATCCTTGCTGTGTGACATGGGATAATTTACGGCAGTCGCAATCATTTGTTAAGCCCTTCCACGTTGCTCCAGTTCATCCCACTGGAGCAGAAGCCGATCCAGCTCCCGCTCGATCTCATCCAGCCTGGTCCGCAGGACATGCGCCTCATCAGCCGGGCGCTTATAGAAATCGGCTGAAGCAAGCTCGCTGTGCAGCTTGTTCTGCTCAGCTTCCAGCATTTCAATGGTTCCCGGAATCGCTTCCAGCTCACGGGCTTCCTTGTAGCTAAGCTTGGCCGAACGTTTGCTACGCGCGGGGCTGCCTTTCAGCTGGTCCTGGCTAGCGGGCTGGATCGTTCCTGATCTGGCACCACGGGTAGCCAGAAAGCGCTGCCAGTCCTCATAGCCTCCTGCATTCTCGACCCAGTGGCCGTCACCGTCCCAGGCAATCACCTGAGTCACGACATTGTCGAGAAACTCCCGGTCGTGCGACACGAGCAGCACCGTTCCCTGATAGCCGTCGAGCAACTCTTCCAGCAGTTCCAGCGTCTCGACATCCAAATCGTTGGTCGGCTCGTCTAACACGAGCACGTTCGCAGGCCGGGCAAACAGGCGTGCCAATAGCAGGCGATTGCGCTCACCGCCCGAGAGTGATTTAACTGGAGAGCGCGCCCGCTCCGGTGCGAACAGAAAATCGCCCAGATAGGACATGACATGCTTTTTCTCGCCCCCGATCGTCACATAGTCCGAGCCGGGACTGATGACATTTGCGAGAGTCGCTTCCTCATCCAGCTGGGTTCGAAACTGGTCAAAATAGGCCACAGATAACCTGGTACCCAGGACCACTTTGCCAGAATCAGGTGATATCTCACCGACAATGAGTTTGAGCAGCGTCGACTTGCCGGTACCGTTGGGGCCAACCAATCCGACGTTGTCGCCCCGTGAGTCCATCGCGGAGAAACCGGCGGGTGTGGTT
>JBKQNQ010000062.1:0-2509 GCA_052145875.1 Thiobacillaceae bacterium | reverse complement strand
GTGGCGAGACCAGTTCCAAGATTGACGAAGCGATAGCCAAGCACCAGCAGAGCGCAGCCGAACTGGAGGTGGCGCGGCGCCAGGCCGCCACCGATGCAAGGCAGGCGTTTGAAGGGATCAAGAATGGGCTGGCCCAGGTGGATGCGCTGGAGTCAGCGCTACGTTCGGGTCAAAGCGCCGTGAAGGGCAATGTGGTGGGCTATCGGGTGGGACTGCGGATCAACAGCGATGTCCTCAACGCGCAGCAGCAAGTCTATACGACGCTGCACGATCTGGCCAAGGCACGCTATGACACGCTGTTCCAGGGCCTGAAACTCAAGGCGGCCGCCGGCAGCTTAAGCGAGGCGGATGTGGGAACCATCAATGCGCTGCTCGTCGAAGGTCGGTGATGTGCGTATCGGAGGGCACATACTGCCTTGGCCTCGGTTGGGGACTCAGCACTTCAGGCCACACACCGGCGTCATCGACATACGCCGTGCGGCTGACCTAGGAGTGCAGGGCGCGTAGCGCCGCTTCGGGCTCTTTCTCCACAATGGTCAGCAGTGCGGCAGCAGGCCCGGTGGGACGACGCCGATGCTGCTCCCAGTTTCTGAGTGTGGCCACTTTTACCCCAATCAGTTGAGCGAATTCGCTTTGGCTCAAGCCCACTTTGGTACGCACGGATTTTGCGTCGGGGAGGCTCACTTCCAACACTCTGCCTGGCGCAAGTTTGCCATGCCGAATGGCGGCCGCTTCCTTCAGGCTTTGCTTGAGCGATTCAAAAAGTGCTTTGTCCATTGCTTACAACTCCTTCACCAGGTTGCGCAGAATTGCGGTTTCCTTGTCAGTCAACGTGTCCTTCACGCTCTTGGGGTACGCCGCGAGCATGAATATCTGGTTGTCTTCGGTGATCCAGTAATAGATCACCCGTATGCCACTGCTCTTGCCTGTACCCGTTCGTTTCCAGCGCAACTTGCGGATACCCCCGCCATTCTTGATGAGATCGCCAGCATCCGGTCGGTTGCTTAGCTCTATTTGGAGTTTTGAGTAGTCGTCGTCGTCCAGCAGCTCGGTGATTAAACGGGTGAATGTCGGGGTCTCAATGAAAACCATGCGTTAACTATACGCCATTGGCGTACCTCGTCAAGCGGATTTGCACGCGGTACATAGCATCGAAGTCATCATGCCAGGAACGAGTCCAGGCGTGGCTCAAGTGGATTGGGGATTTCTGGTGTGCGCAGTGTCAACGAAACATCGCAGGACATAATGTCTCGGCGTGTCAGAAGACGCGCAACCGGAAACATGCTTCGATCCGGCCACCTGCAAGACGGATTCGGCGGTGCAACAGGCGGCTAGAAGTTTTCCCCGAGGAATTTCCCATACATCACCGGCGGACCCTCTCCAATCGGTGCCCCGTACTCATTCATCGGGCGCCCATCCACATAACGCCCATAGGGCGCGGTCGGGTCAATGCCAGGCAGGAGGGAATAGCGATCGGTATTGATAACATACACCGTCACGCCATCCGATCGGGGCTCGATGCGGTATTCGTTGGCTGCGGGAACAGGGGGCATCTTGCCATCCTTGGGCATGAGATCGGCGGGCAGGGGCGGCAGCGATTTTTCATCACGGTCAGAGGATGCCAAAGACGCTGAAGCGGTATTCATTGATCTTGAGGTCAACGTCGCTTGAATCGGGGATGAAGTCTGCTTGCCGCCCTTGGGTGCGGGTCGGGGATTTGACCTGGGCGTATCCGAGAGGGGGGATGCCATGACGATTAGGCTCTCTTCCTTCCCAGTACCCGAGGGAGGCTGGCCATGTTTAAAGAACGGTCGCAGCGCATTGGCCGCAGCCCGGCGTCCGATCCCGAGTTCCTCCATGACCACCGACACCAGGGTATCGTAAGCCGCACCCCGGTCTGCCGCTTTGGCCAGCGTTCCGGCCAGGGCCTGAAGGATCACTTTGGCTTTCGTCTGGGTTTCGTCTTGACTTCGTTCCCGCTCGGCCGCGTCCGCGACCGCTTCAATTCGCCTGCGGAGCCGTTCGGTCACTGAGAGATCGTCGGATCGTTTCTTCATGGGGGCCACCTTTACTTAAGCTGGAGATACCCCTAATCGGCAGCCGAGGAAATTGATACACGGACCCACGGTGGCGCCATCGGCAAGCCAAGCCGTGACGTTCTTATGCCCATTCCCGGTGTCCGGGGTTCCCAGTCTCAACCCATGTGAAGTCCATGCGCAATCCATTCGCGAATTCAGAATCGTGATCGTTAGTACAGGGTAAGGGTTGTCCGGACATTTTTCCCATGGACGGCCGATGGCCGATCATGGGAAGAAATGGCCGCCCAACCACCCTGGTCAGGCTACGCCCGACACCCAGAATGAAACTGACAGAGGCCGACGAGCAGGCGAAGGCCTTGGTCCGCCGCGAGATGGGATCGAGTTGATGGCTCGCTAACTCATGGGCACGACTGGAATCGGCGGAATGTGCGCCCGCAAGCATGTCGAGCTTCGGCAGACGCGCGCGGGAG
>JBKQNQ010000061.1:0-2618 GCA_052145875.1 Thiobacillaceae bacterium | reverse complement strand
GACTTTAACTTGTCGTGCGCTGCATATGGTATATGGACGGACAGAAATAAAGGGACACTAACTGATCAATACTGTGACAAGAGCGCAATAATTATGTCCCGTTCAAAGTGTCCATCCATATAGCGATGGCAAATGAGATGGGTTTCATCTTATCAGAATCGTTTTGTCAGGGTGAGCGCCACGGTATGCCCTTGTGCGCGGTTCTCCGCCATGAATTCATACTCATAACGGAGTGACACAAACAGCGTCGCACTTGGAATCGCTACGCTGATTTCAGGACCGATTGCGGCTACCTGGTTGTGCGGCGTCAATCCCGCCGGATTGGATCCTGTGTCGCCCGTGACCTTCTGCTGGTAATAGCCCACCACACCACCATCAATCGTCTTGATGATCGCCTTGCTGACGCCCCATTCCAGCGTGTACGCCTGGCCGGGCGTGTCGTGCGTATCGCGATCCTCGGTATTGAACTCATACCGGCTCAACGCCGAAACTGACCAGGTCTTGGCCTCGTCCGGATACCAGGTTGCGCCCGCCGTGAGCATCGGCGTCCAAAAGCCCGATCCGACGCGTGTCGTGGGCGGACTTGCGGAATCGCCCGTCGGCATCCACAGGCCGCACCCTGCCGAGAAGTCGAATTGCTTCGGGTGCCATGAAAGCGTGCCCTCGGCGAAGAAGTCTCCGATGCCAAACGTGTTCCCGTTGATTGACCCCGCCCTGACGCTTTGGTAAACAAGCGGAAGCAGGGCGTCCAAGCCGACGTTGCCGCCGAGAAATTTCGTGTCGGTGATCCAAATCGCACGCGGCACGTTGGCAAACGTCAGCGCATGGAAATTCGGAGGGCCAGCGCTTTGTCCGGTGCCGTTGTTTGCCTGATCGGCCACATAGACTACATTGTAGTCCCTAAAGTACCAGCCGGGCGGCGGCAGCGACGCGCCTTTGATTCCTTCGACGCCAGGAACGTAATGCGCGTCGGGTTGGGCTTGGAGGCTTCCGGCTATGACCGCCAGCGCGGCGGCGAGAAGACTGATAGGTTTTTTCATCGGATTTTGTTTTGGTTGACTGCGGTTTAGACATCCTGAATCTTGCCCTGCAAGTGGGTTTCGTAGGCGCTAAGGTCGAGCAACCCGTGCCCCGAAAGATTAAGCAGGATTACGCGCTTCCCTTCTCTTCGCGTGCCCGCTCCGCTTCAGCGATCACCGCCGCAATGGCATGTGCAGATTCCAGCGGGGGCGGGACAGGTGTCTTAACGGTTCTTGGCAGAAAGTTTGCAATTTTTGCGGCAACAAATGCCATTAAGGGCTCGGGCGGGCTGGTTTTAGCGTGACCGGGGGGACAGCAACTGTCTATCGTCTTCCAACACCCGGTTCAAGTTGTCGTTGGCGACCGTCTGCGGAGGGATGAGCCGGCCCGGGAAGCCACCATCGTGTCCCGGGAGTGCCACGGCATTGACGGCCAACGGACCCCTGCATGCGACAGGTGTTGAGCCGAATGGTTCCGCATTGCTTCTTTGACGCCCTTAGAATAAGAAACTAAAATGATGACCGTCAAAGTGCGTTTCCATTTCAGTCTGCTGCTGCTGCTGCCATTATTTGCCGGGTGCGCGTCACCAAGACTCTCCGGCGTCGGTGCGGCCATGCAAGCTGCAGTGGATGCTCGCGAGATTTCCGGGGCTGTCACGGTGGTCGTCACAAAGGATAAAGTCATTCATTTGGAAATGACCGGGCTGGCGGACATTGCCGCCAAAAAACCCATGCATCCGGACACATTGTTCTGGATCGCCTCGATGACAAAACCCATCACCGCCGTCTCAGTCCTGATGTTGCAGGATGAAGGCGAACTTAACGTATCGGATCCCATCGCGAAATATATTCCCGCATTAGCCAACCTGAAAGCGCCCTCTGGGCAACCCGCCAATCTCACCATCGCCCAAGTGCTCACCCACACCTCCGGTTTAGGCGAAGCCGAGGGCAATGCTGTCCACAACGCGCATACGCTCGCCGATTTGATCCCGCTCTATCTGGCCGTGCCTATGCAATACGAGCCAGGCGCAAAATGGAAATACACTCAATCCGGCATCAACACGGCTGCTCGCATCGTCGAGGTGGTCAGCGGGATGTCCTTCGATGCCTTCGTCCAGCAGCGCATTCTTGATCCGCTCGGCATGAAGCACACGACTTTCTATCCCGCGAACAAGCCGTCCGCAGATCTAGTCGTTGCTTACAACAAAGACAAAGCCACTGGCGCACTCACGGTTGCGCCGCCACACACCGATTTCGGCGTGGTGGGCCATCCGCCGTTTGGCAATGGCGGGCTTTACTCCACCGGCCCCGATTATGCTCGGTTTTGTCAGATGCTCCTCGGTGGGGGCGTGCGCCAGGGCAAATGCTATCTTAGCCCGGCGGCCATGAAGCTCCTCACCACGGTCCAGACTGGCGACCTGCCCACGGGGTTTTTCCAATCTGCGGAGTATGGCCAATATGGTGAAAACTACGGTTGGGGAATCGGGACATGCATCCTGCGGGCTCCCCATCCGGGTATTGCGGCCATGTTGTCGCCCGGTACTCTTGGTCATGGCGGCGCGTGGGGCACGCAAGCGTGGATGGATCCCGTGCGGGGAG
>JBKQNQ010000060.1:0-3307 GCA_052145875.1 Thiobacillaceae bacterium | reverse complement strand
CCACGCCTCCAGATGCCCTCGCCAGAATTCCGCTCCGTGCCGCTTCGCCATCTCCCGCGCCCCCGAAAAAGCGCCAAGATTGCATGCACTCAACAAGAAACTACAGGTGGATCGGTTGGTCGCTTACGGATCTTGGTCATGCCGCCCTAATGCTGCGGCAAGCGACTCCCGACTGTCATGGACATCGGACTCTGAGACAACTCGATGAGACCCAAAAAGCATTGGGCCATTGCCCGCCGGCGGTAGTAAGTGTGGGAAGCGATCGGAGTGTGCCGCCCACCCGCCCAATGACGTGCTACATTTCTCACTACGAATTCCGGCCAACGGGGAGCGGTCTTCGGATAGCGGAGGTTCGAAGGTTCCGCTCGCGCGGATCGGGGCCGCAAACAGTCGTACCGTACGTGTGGGAAAAAGCGCTTTCGGTGAACCGTTCCTCTTAGAAAAGATCGGCCGATCGTGAAGAATCCAACGCTTCTTGTCGATAGGATTTTGGCGCGGTTGGCCAATTCTAACCCGACAGGAAGGCGGTCCTCTCCATGTAAGAACTTCCAAAACTAAATTGGGATGATGTGCCAATCATCTCGGCGCGGGTGGCCCTGCCGTGCCACCAGGTTTAGATATTCGCGCACAAATTCTATGAACCACTTAAGCGGGGCAGGAATTGGGCGGCAGCCAGCGTAATACAGATACCAACTACTATAAGCGGGGAACCAATCGGTAAGCAAAGGAACGAGTCCGCCCTCCCTAATATCGTCAAAGATATAAGAATCCGCCATATAGCCAATTCTGATCCCATTGCGCGCTGCCTTGATCATGCGATCCACATCCTTGACGATCAATGGATCGCTCACTCCAATTTCGCATTCTGCCCGACCCTCCTTCCCGGAAGCCGTTGCTGGGACGGGGGCCGGCATTGATGCTCCGCTTGATAACAGGATAACGGCGCCGAATACTGTCAGCCGTTGCAGCCCGATGGCTCCCCAACGTTTCTTGATAGAAAGCCTTAGCTTCATGTCATGGTTTTCGACGGCCATTGGGGTCGAGGGTTAAGGTATCGCGGGCCTAAGCCGGCATTGCAGCCCGGCCGCGGTTAGCCACCAGCTATTGCCATGACGATGAGAAGAGGCTCAATGCCTGACGCGACCGGGTCGGGCAGCGGGGTGTCCGGCGATGTCTGGGACAGATCTTCGCGACAAGCGAAAAAACGCACCATCGGCCGGCGCTTCTGCGTGACCTGGTCCCGAATCGTTCCCACTAGCACGGGATATCGGGCTTCGAGCGCGTTGAGTATCGAGCGCTGCGTTACGGAACCATCCACGTGAAGGTGTATCTCCGCATCGAGGTTCGCCAATGCTTGTAACGGATGCGGAAGTATCACCCGGATCATGGGAACGTCTGGACCTCCACAGATAGCACGGCCGGGAGGTCGCGGACGATAGGAGCCCAGTTGTCGCCAGCATCGGACGACGCGTAGACCTGTCCTCCCGTCGTGCCGAAGTACACGCCGCATGCATCGAGCGAGTCGACGGCCAGCGCGTCACGCAATACGTTGACGTAGCAATTCTGTTGTGGAAGACCTTTGCTAAGGGGCTCCCACACATTCCCACCCGTGCGGCTGCGGTAGACACGCAGCTTGCCATCGGGAGGATAGTGCTCCGCGTCGCTCTTGATCGGGATGACAAAAACGGTGTCGGGTTCATGTGGGTGAACCTCGATCACAAACCCGAAGTCACTCGGCAGGTTTCCACTTATTTCGTGCCATGAATCACCGGCATCATCGCTGCGCATGACGTCCCAATGTTTTTGCATGATGAGGACGTTCGGGCGCGACCGGTGCATCGCGATGCGATGCACGCAATGCCCCACCTCGGCAGTCGGATCGGGGATAAATTCCGACCGCAAGCCGTGGTTAATCGGCCGCCAGGTATTCCCGCCATCGTCGCTCCGAAAGGCGCCTGCAGCGGAGATGGCGACGAAGATTCGGCGCGGGTTGCTCGGATCCAGAAGTATCGTGTGCAGGCACATTCCGCCAGCGCCGGGTGCCCAACCCGGCCCGGAATCATGGCCGCGCAAGCCTTCGAGTTCATGCCAGTTTTGGCCCCCATCACTCGAAATAAACAACGCCGCATCTTCGACGCCGGCGTACACCGTATCGGGATCGCTCATCGACGGTTCAAGGTGCCACACTCGCTTGAATTCCCAGGGGCGGGGCGTGCCGTCGTACCACTGGTGAGTACCAGGCTCGCCGTTGTACACAAACTTGTTACCGACAACCTCCCAAGTTTTGCCGCCATCGTTGGAGCGCGGCAGCAATTGTCCAAACCAGCCACTTGACTGCGATGCATACAGTCGGTCTGGATCAGCGGGCGATCCCTTTAGATGGAAAATCTCCCACCCTCCAAAATGGGGGCCACTGACATCCCAACGCTGACGTTTGCCGTCTGACTCTAGGATGAAGGCGCCTTTTCGAGTGCCGACCAGAACCCGTACCTTGCTCATGGTTTCCCTTCGCTAATGATTCGCCACACCTCCGGTGCGACCGCATGGACCGAGAGCCCTTAAGCAAGTAGCCCCGCGATCATGAAGAGCCAGGGCAACCAACGGTCAAGGGGCCACAGATCGCATCCTTAGTCGGCGATCGGCGTTTCGTTGTTCCTGAGTGACAATCTAGATCAAACTGGACTAAAGCGATGGCCTGCGGCGGCTTTTTTTTCATATCTCGATGGGATGACAGTGTCTTTCCGAAGCTCAGTTTCACGCGTAGATTCGGCTTCAGCGCGTGTTGATCTCACGGTGTCGGGTTCAATAGAGTTTTCCCGTGACGCTGGTGATGGTTTCTTCCGAGGTTGAGCTGACACTTCAAGTGCAAATTGGCCGTTAGCCTCGCCGCCGTGATGGCGTGACCTACACGCACTTAAGAATCTAATCAATCGTGGGCCCTTGTGCGGATGGACAACGGGGGAACACCTTTTCCCGTAATGCCATGCTTCTCAGCAGTGGGGCGTCAATGCCTCTTTATTGCATGGCATGCCTGGATTGTTGGAAGATGCGCTCATGTTCGAAGGCTTCAGGCATTCTGAAGACACCGCTCCGGTCCCCATTTAAGAAGTGTTTGAAGGAAACGTGCGCACGCTGGCTCACCACCGCACTTGCATGGGGCGGACTCGTCGCTGACCTGTTGTGGTCGATCGCAGCCGGGTTCCACTTCATTCAAAAAAAGTGAGGCCCCTTAGCTGCAGGCCTCATTCTTGCCGTGATACCGCCGCGATCCTTACTTCGTTGCAGCGGGCTGATCCGACATTTTCTA
>JBKQNQ010000059.1:0-5203 GCA_052145875.1 Thiobacillaceae bacterium | reverse complement strand
GCGATTACGTTGGCAAGAACGGCTTTACGGGCACCCTAATCGGGCTTTCAGGCGGTATCGATTCGGCGCTAACACTTGCAATTGCAGTCGATGCACTGGGTGCCGATCGCGTTCATGCTGTAATGATGCCATCGCAGTATACCGCTGAAATTAGCCGCGAAGACTCACGCGTGCTCGCAAACACGCTAGGCGCACCGTATACCGAGATTCCGATCCGTCCGGTTTATGATGCGTTTATCGCACAACTGGCAGCGGCATTCGCAGGCCGGGCGACCGACACCACAGAGGAAAACATTCAGGCGCGTATTCGCGGAACGCTGCTTATGGCACTTTCAAACAAGATTGGACATATGGTCCTAACCACGGGAAATAAGAGCGAAATGGCCGTAGGGTATGCCACGCTGTACGGTGACATGGCGGGCGGCTTTGGTGTGCTCAAGGATGTGCCCAAGACACTGGTTTACCGGTTGGCCGAGTATCGCAACAGCCTGTCGCCAGTCATTCCGCAGCGGATTATCGACCGTCCACCTTCAGCAGAGTTGCGTCCCGATCAGATCGACCAAGATTCACTTCCGCCTTATGACATCCTCGATGCAATCCTCGAGCGCTACGTTGAACTTGACGATGACCCTGCCGCCATTGTGGCGGATGGTTTCGATGCCACGGTAGTCAGGAAGGTGATACGCATGATTGATTTGGCCGAATACAAACGTCGCCAGTCGGCACCCGGTGTACGCATTACCCCGCGTAATTTTGGCAAGGACCGTCGCTATCCGATAACATCGCGGTATCGACCCGAGAAAAACGTATAGGAGCACGTCACATGAAGAAAATCGAAGCCATCATCAAGCCCTTTAAACTCGATGAGGTTCGCGAAGCCTTATCCGAAATCGGGGTTACCGGGTTAACCGTGACCGAGGTCAAAGGCTTCGGGCGACAGAAGGGCCACACTGAACTTTACCGTGGTGCCGAGTATGTGGTGGACTTCTTGCCGAAGATCAAGATTGACGTTGTCGTGACCGCCGACCTCGCGGATCGGGTGATTGAGGCCATCGTTAGTGCTGCGCGCACCGGCAAGATCGGCGATGGCAAGATTTTTGTATACGCCGTGGAGCAGGTGATTCGGATCCGGACCGGTGAGTCCGGTGAAACGGCGATCTAGAACGCGCAAACCGGCGTGAGCGCGGCGCCCCTAATTGAGCTAGGGATTTGGACACGCGCCCGTGCGTCAACGGCTGAGACCGCGGTGTCCCCGGCCTCCCTGCGAAACGGGGTGCGCCGGCACCGCAAGTTCCAGCACCCAGCCCGTGAAAGCCACCGGACTGTGAACAAGCGGAATTAGTGCTTACCAGAATTTCCACCAGGCTTTCTCCCTCAGATCGACACCCTGAGCGTACTTGCTGTTGGGATAGTTGAGCTTGAGCACCCGCCTTGCGTCATCCCGTAAGCCATCGACGCCAAGTTTGTCGTAGGATACCACCATGATCGCCAAGGCCTCTTCAACAGCCGGGGAGGACGGGTAGTTCTGGAGCACGTTTTGAGCCCGATTGGCCGCTGCCACATAGGCCTCGCGCTTGAGGTAATACTTGGCAGCATGAATTTCGCTTTCTGCGATCGCATTGACCAAGTATTTCATTCGGGCGAAGGCGTCCGGCGTGTATTTGCTGTCAGGGAAGCGCGTGGTCAGCTCCTTGAACGCATCAAACGAGTCCTTAGCGGCCTTCTGGTCGCGCTCGCTTAGATCCTGCTCAACGAGACCGCCGAACAGGCCACTTTCCCCAGAAAAGTTCGCCAAGCCCTTAAGAAAGTAGGCGTAATCGACGTTAGGGTGATTAGGGTGCAACTTGATGAAGCGATCACAGGCGTTAATCGCCGAGAGGGATTCATTGTCCTTATAGTAGGCGTATGCGATGTCGAGTTGAGCCTGTTGGGCGTAGCGGCCGTATGGGTAACGGGATTCGAGGGTCTCATAGAGCTTGATCGCGCGTTCGTAGTTGCCTCCATTAAGGTTGTCCTTGGCTTCGCTGTAGATCTTTTGCGCAGACCAGCCGGCGGTTTCGTCTTGAACTTCCGGTAATAGCCCGCATGCGGATAGGCCAAGGAACGCGACGAGGCTCGCCAAAGTCATAAAGCGGCGAAACCGAATTGAAGTAGGCATAGGAGTCATGGTGGAAGAATTGGAAAACTCAGTGAATTATAAGGGAAATTCGGAGGAAGCCCGGCGCGAATGTATTGTTCCAGAGACTCTGGCCGGGCAGCGCCTGGATCAAGCGCTTTCCGACCTCTTCCCGGAATTTTCGCGCAGTCGGCTGCAAGGGTGGATCAAGTCGGGCAAGGCACACGTGGACGGTGATTTGAAAGACCCCAGCGACAAGATTTGGGGCGGAGAAAGAATCATCCTTTGGCCCGATCCGGAGCCAGGCACGACGCCAGATGAACCCGAGGCCATTCCTCTCAAGGTGGTGTTTGAAGATGCGAGCATACTAGTCGTTGACAAGTCGGCCGGCATGGTAGTTCACCCGGGTAACGGCAATCCTAACGGCACGTTGCTAAATGCGCTGCTACATCATTGTCCGCAAGTGTCGGAGCTGCCACGTGCGGGGATCGTCCATCGGCTGGATAAAGAGACGTCGGGACTGCTGGTCGTTGCAAAAACGCTCAAAGCGCATGCCGATCTCGTACGCCAGCTACAGGCGAGAACGGTCAAGCGCGACTATTTTGCGGTAGTACAAGGTGAGATTGACCGTTCCGGTACGGTCGACATGCCACTGGCGCGAGACCCCCTTAACCGCACGCGGCGCGCAATTCATCCTATGGGCAAACCGGCTGTGACTCACTATTCGGTGCTCGAGCGTTTTCCCGCAGCGACGCTGCTGAACTGCAGTTTGGAAACCGGCCGTACTCACCAGATTCGCGTACACATGGCACACCTGCGTCATCCCTTGGTGGGCGACAAAGTCTACGGATCCACCCGCCGGGGCCGTGGCATGCGGTTTCCGCGCCACGCGCTGCACGCCCACCGGTTGGGCTTAGTGCACCCGTATACCGGAAAGAGGATGGAGTGGGAATCTGAAATGCCTCCGGACCTCAATGCCCTGCTCGATGTAATGCGCAAGGGCGGCACTTGGATGTGATCAAGCCAGACTGGCCTGCGCCAGACGGTGTGAGTGCGTTCATGACAACGCGGCTGGGGGGGGTGAGTCGGGCCCCGTTTGACAGCTTGAATCTGGGAGATCACGTAGGCGATGATCCAGCCCGGGTGTTGGAGAATCGCAGGCTCCTCAAAGAAGCCCTGCCCTCGGAGCCGCGCTGGCTCCAACAGGCGCATGGAACCGCTGTATCATGCGCTGATGCGGGCACAATCTGCCCGCAGGCCGATGCCTCATTTTCGCGCACGCGTGGCGTCGTTTGTGTGGTAATGACCGCCGACTGTCTGCCAGTGCTATTCTGCGATGAGTCCGGCTCGGTCATCGCAGCGGCGCATGCCGGCTGGCGCGGACTCGCTGCGGGAATACTGGAGGCTACGGTCGAGTCAATGAATGTGCCCCCTGAAAGACTCATGGCTTGGATGGGGGCTGCGATTGGCCCGGACGCGTTTGAAGTGGGCGAAGTCGTTCGCGGGGCGTTTGTCAGTGAGCTTGCCGAGGCCGCCGCAGCGTTCCAACCAGGAAGTCAGCCCGGAAAATGGTGGGCCGATCTGTATCGGCTGACGCGGCTTCGTCTTGCACGTATTGGCGTGACTCGGATTCACGGAGGCGGATTGTGCACCTATACGGACAGCCGACGGTTTTATTCCTTTCGGCGCGATGGGACAACCGGCCGGATGGCCACACTCATCTGGTTGCAACACCCGTGACAGGCGGATTGAGCGGCAGCCGTGCCGTCATTTTTCGCCACCGTGGCTGAGTAATCGGGTTTCAAACTGGACTAACTGTAGACGGCGATGCGGCGGCATCGTCCCCCATCGCGGTTCCCGTCGCGCTTTTTCGGGTTGTAAAAGTGGTTGTGGACATCGGGCGCGAAGGGCTGGCTGCAATGGGTGGGCACTCGTTTGGCCGCAGGCCAGATATGGCCGCCAGAATGCAGGATTGCAAAATCTGAATATTACTTTGAGGTGGCAGCGAAGGGGCGGGTAATTCGGTACGGGATGCCAAGCGGGAATGAGTGCCGATCCTATCGGCGCAAACCACGCTCTGGTGTGTTTGAGTTGAGGTCGGATCGGTGTTCAGCTGCGCACAAGATGTCAGCACTCGCCGTCCAGATCTGGCAGCGGCTATTGATCGGTTAACGTCTTATCGGAATCGGGCTGGCCGTTCACTTGGCTGGCGCGGCGCACGCGCCGCCGTGGGGCATCGATGATATAGATGAGCAGGAATATCGGGATAACACCCAAGCCGACGAGAATTGTGAGCGCCTTGACGAAACTGCTGGACACAACTGCCATTAAGATAATCACGTAGTCCCAGCCAACAGCGATGATGTACATGTGCGGATGTTTTCTTAGGTATTGAGATGCGTATTCTAAATATTGCGACCTATCGGTTTGTTACACTAGATGACCTGCCGCAGCAAAAATCCCGCCTCATGAACCGGGCACAAGCGCTCGACCTAAAGGGCACCGTACTCCTGACGCCTGAGGGGATCAACTGCTTTTTGGCCGGCGTGCCGGGCAATGTTGATGCTTGGCTAGCGGACTTGCAAGCTGACACGCGATTTTCTGGCATTGAAGTCAAACGCAGTTTCTCAGATTTCGTTCCGTTCAAGCGGCTGCGAGTCAAAATTAAGAGGGAGATTATTTCGTTTCGTCAGCACGGATTCCGAAATGGGGATGCACCTTCGGTTAGTCCACAGGAGCTAAATCAGTGGTTGGAGCAGGGTCGGGACGTCGTATTTGTCGACACCCGCAACGAGGTGGAATTTGCCGAGGGCAGTTTTGACCATGCACTCAATCCTCATATCGTCCGATTTTCCGATTTTGCTGAAGCAATTAAACGGTTTGGCCATGTCAAGGACAAGGTTGTGGTGGCATTTTGCACCGGCGGCATTCGCTGCGAGAAGGCGGTGCCCTTCATGCGCGCCCAGGGATTCGAGCAGGCGTATCAGTTGCAAGGAGGGATTCTCAACTATTTTGAGAAATGCGGTGGTAGGCATTGGCGTGGCAACTGCTTTGTTTTTGATGATCGTGGTGCGGTGACTCCCGAAC
>JBKQNQ010000058.1:0-5241 GCA_052145875.1 Thiobacillaceae bacterium | reverse complement strand
GCGGATCTGCCATGGCGGCGCAAGATCGCGTCGCTGAATTACCTGCTGGCCTCGCACGTCTGGCAGCAGATGCATAACGGCTTTACCCATCAGGATCCCGGCTTCATTGACCATGTAGTGAACAAGAAGGCCGATGTCGTGCGCGTTTATCTGCCACCGGATGCCAACTGCCTGCTTTCCATCTGGGACCATTGCCTGCGCAGCCGCCACTACGTCAATGTGGTGATCGCAGGCAAGTATCAAGCGCCGCAATGGCTGACGATGGACGCTGCCGTCAAGCACTGCACTCAGGGCGTGGGCATCTGGCAGTGGGCCAGCAACGACCAGGCCGTAGCACCCGACGTGGTCATGGCGTGCTGCGGCGACGTGCCGACGCTGGAGACGCTGGCCGCGGTCTCCATCCTGCGGGAGCATTTGCCAGAGCTGAAGATCCGCGTGGTCAACGTCGTCGACCTGATGAAACTGCAGCCGCAGATCGAGCACCCGCACGGCTTGAGCGACACGGATTTCGACGAACTGTTCACTAGGGACAAGCCGGTCATCTTCGCCTTCCATGGCTACCCGTGGCTGATCCACCGGCTCACCTACCGCCGCACCAACCACGACAACTTTCACGTACGCGGCTACAAGGAAGAGGGCACCATCACCACGCCCTTCGACATGACGGTACTTAACGATCTGGACCGCTTCCATCTGGTGATGGACACCATCGACCGCCTGCCGCAGACCGGCGACAAGGGCATCTACCTGAAGCAGCAGCTCAAGGACAAGCTCATCGAGCACAAGCAGTACATCGACAAGCACGGTGAGGACATGCCGGAGATTCGCAACTGGAAATGGAGCAATCCTGCATGAATACAAAAGTGCTCATAGACACCGTGAAGGCACTGGTTGCCGACGACAAGGGGCTGCTGGCAATGGATGGGAGCAATCCAACCTGCGACAAGCGCTTCGCCAAGTTGCGCATTCCACAGACCGGGGAAGCGCGCCGCGCCTACCACGAGATGATCGTGACGTCAGCGAGCCTTGGCGAATGCATCAGCGGCGCGATCCCCTGCGACGAGACGATCCGCCAGACGACGAGTGAGGGTATTCCCTTCGGTAAAGCCGTTATCGATGCGGGCGTCATTCCCGGTAAGAAAGTGGACTCGGGGACAAAGGACATGGCCGGTCATCCCGGCGAGAAAGTCATCGAATGTCTGGACGGGTTACGTGACCGCCTGGTGGAATACGTGCAACTGGGTGCCCGTTTCGCCAAGTGGCGTGCGGTGATCGCGATTGGCGACGGCATTCCGAGCCGCGCCTGCATCGAGGCCAATGCCCATGCCATGGCTCGCTATACCGCGTTGTGCCAGGAGGCCGGACTGGGCACCATCGTCGAGCCGGGAGTGCTCATGGACGGCAAACATACCCTGGCGCAGTGCTTCGCGGGGACGGAGCAAGTCTTGCGTACGGTCTTCGACCGACTTTTCACACAAAAAGTGGTGTTGGAGGGCATGCTCCTGAAACCCAGCATGGTCCTCCCAGGATCGACCTGCCACACGCAGGAACCCGTGGATGCGGTGGTCGACGCCACCGTGAAGTGTCTCGCGCGAGCCATCCCCGCCGCCGTTCCGGGGATTGCGTTTTTATCGGGCGGGCGAACCCCTGAACTGGCCTTGGCCAGGTTGAACGCAGTGAATCTCCGTTTCAAGTGGCGGCCGCCGTGGTCGGTGGCGTTTTCGTTTGCCCGCGCGATTCAGCAACCGGCCATGGAGATCTGGTCGGGCCAGCTCGCCAACGTGAAAGCGGCGCAACAGGCACTGCTGCAACGGGCCAGATGCAACCTGGCCGCGCGCCGTGGCGAATGCAATGCCGCGATGGAAGTCACGGGTGTATGAAAGCAAACACATCCAACTCCCCGCGCGTGTACCTCATTCGGCACGGTGAAACCGAATGGTCGCTCTCAGGCCGGCACACGAGTCGTACGGACATTCCGTTGACCGCAAATGGTGGGGACGAGGCACGTGAGCTTGGCAAGCTCCTTCGGGACATCGTGTTTGATCATGTGCTGACCAGTCCGCTCAAGCGCGCGCGGCAAACCTGTACGTTGGTCGGGCTGGATAAAGCCTCGGAAAACGAACCCGATCTGGCCGAATGGGACTATGGCGATTACGAAGGACAGCGCTCGTTGGATATCCTCAGCGGGCGGCCGGATTGGAATGTATATCGGGACGGCTGCCCAAACGGAGAAATGCCCGCACAAGTTTCCGACCGCGCCGATCGGCTCCTCGCTCGTTTGCGTGCGCTGACCGGAAATATTGCGCTCTTTTCGCACGGCCAATTCGGCTGCGTCCTGGCCGCGCGCTGGATCGGATTGGCGGTGGCCGAAGCGCGGCATTTTACGCTCGGCACGGCATCGCTCAGCATTTTCGCCTTCGACCCCCACCACCCCGCCGTACCGGTTATCGCATTGTGGAATGCGGTCTCTCAGGAAAGACTCAACCCCGTGTCCTCTCATCCCGGCGGCAACAATATTGCACCACTCACGCCACTCACGCCACTCATACCACTCATACCACTCATACCACTCAAGGCATGGCAGGCACTTGCAGCCCATTAGCCGAAAGTCCGGGAGTTGCAACTGCGCAATCTATGCGCGGACGATCCAACGCGCGGGGAGCGCCTGACGGTGGGGGCGGGCGGTATCTACTTCGACTATTCGAAGCACCGCATTACCGACGAGACGCTCGATCTACTGCTGCAATTGGCGGCGGAGTCCGGCCTGCGGGCCCGGATTGAAGCCACGTTCCCGGGCGACAAGATCAACGTCCCGGAGAGGCGGGCAGTCCTGCATTTGGCTCCTTGCGGACGGCGAAGGCGTTGTGCCTCATGGCCACGCCGTGCTTGCCAAGATGGCCGACTTTTACGCGCGGGTGCATAGCGGGGAGTGGAAGGGACACACCGGAAAATCGGTCCGCAACGTGATCAATATCGGCATAGGTGGGTCTGGACCCCGGGGCCGGTGATGGCCGTACGAGGCATTGCGGCATCCCGGCCAGCGCGACCTGACTTTCCGCTTCGTCTCCTACATCGACGGCACCGACTTCGCAGAGGCCACCCGCGACCTCGACGCCGAGGAGACACTGTTCATCATCGCGTCGAAGATCTTTACGACGCTGGCGCCGATGACCAACGCGGACACGGCGCGCGACCGGGCCCTCAAAACTGTGAAGGATCCCGCCGCCATTGCCAGACATTTTGTGCTGGTCTCGACCAATGCCGGGGAAGTGGCCAAGTTCGACGTCGACACCAAGGCGGTTGTGGGGAAATACGCACCGCGCAATTCCTCCCCGGACTGGCAAAGAACATCGGCGAATGACATGTCGACCAGATTAAGATGGGGAGACAAACGCTGGTATTCGGCTACCGGAAGTGCAGCAAGCAGGTAATTTTGTCATGGGGTGCGCAAGTTCGACATCGGAGGCTGCCCAATAGTCAGAAGATATTCGTACTCTCGCATATGCAGCAGATAATCAGAAATGCAATGCCATTTTCTGTGGTGCTTGGCGTGATATATGTGCTACAGAATATCTGAACTATTTCAGTGGCATCAAGGCCCCAATCGAAAGCGCTAAGCCCCGCCGGAATAGCCGGCGCGGCTCATGTGGCAAAGCGCTAGTTCGAAACAGCTCCCGGTGCGGAAGCCGGACCGGCTGGTTTAGCGGGCTTGCGTTTACGCGCCAGTGCGTGCCGTTTCCCATGATTATTCTGGTACAGGACATCTGCGATCTTTTTCTGATCGTCGGACAGCGTGCCATACAAAGCGCTGAACGCAGCAGCCAGCTTCTGCATATTGTCCGCGTGTAACTCGGCCAACGCAGCATAGGACTTCATGGCGTCATCGGCATTCAGCGATCCGAGCTTTTGTGCACGGTCGTGGAAGGCCTGATCCATCTTCTGCGCATTGTCGCGCATCGTTTGCGCAAAGCCATCCCATTGTGGCGTTTGCTGGTCGGTGATTTTCAACTGAGCGTGTAGATCCTTGATCCGCTTCTCTACGAAGTCTTCGTGCTTTTGCGCGTGAGAGGCGGCAGCCGTTGCGTTCGAAGACGGTGTGTCAGGACTGCTTGCCGCCGTTGTTTGTACCCAAGCCGAAGTTGTGAGGAAGGCAAGCGTCAACAATGTTGGCATGGTGGCTTTACGAATGTGGTTCTTCATATTTGGACCTCGGATTTAATTGTCGGATTGGCGACGGCTGCATGGTGATACGTCAATGTATTTGCTGCCAGACGCTCGGGTTTTATACACATACGGGGCTCAGTAGCCGGGAGGATAGCTGTTGGGATAGTATTCGACCCCCGGCGGCGGCGGCGGCGGCGGCGCATAGTACACCACGGGTGGCGGCGGCTGGGCACCCACTATCGCCGCACCCACGACCGCTCCCAGCAGCGCGCCGACGAGTAAACCACCACCATCGCCGTCATGGCCACCGCGATACCCGCCATGGCCACCGCGATACCCGCCATGGTAAGCCGGCTGTTCGTGGCCCCCACCATGCCGGTCTTGCGCCTGTACCGGTAGTCCGGACGCTACGGCTGCGACAGCGATAACTGCCACCGCCATGCGGCGGTATACCGAGATTCGATAGGTCTGAGTCATAAACGGTGCCTCCTGCTATTTCAACGTTGTCAAATGGGGCAGGCCAGTATTGAATGCCTGCCAGAATACTACCTTACGAACCTTCACCCAAAGCTTGCGGCTACGACTTTCATATATGTGCATGAAACATCGCGTCGATTTCTGCTGCCGCCTTCATCCAGTCCTTATTGGCCCCATGGCCCGCGAACCCGCGCTTCTCAGCGAGGTAATAGGCGGAGACCGCAATCATTTTTTGACGAATATCGGCTCCGTCAACTTCTTTATTCATTATTTTTGCTCCAGTATTTCTGCTGCTTCCTGTTTTCTGGGAAAACGAGCCTGTTTTTTCATGGCGCGCCATCGCGAATATTGCTATTTGCTTGCGATATCGATTGCGAACCTTCAAGCCTATCAGCCAACAGAATTCACGTACATCTGTTAGCCCCCTTCTTGAGGAACAAGATGGGCTGGAGTCAGGCGCGCTTCTTAGGGTCTTTCAGGTCTCGCGAGTTATGGTCAAATCTGGTGTATGGCTGGTCTGACCCATAGAGGTGTTCAGGCGGCAAATTTCTGCTGAGCCGGCGGATTGTCCTGCACCGGGTTGCCATCCTTGAAGGGGAT
>JBKQNQ010000057.1:0-6899 GCA_052145875.1 Thiobacillaceae bacterium | reverse complement strand
TGGAGTGGCACAGGAACGGTGCTTCAGCGAGCGATGCGCAGGCAGGGATGGCCTATGCGGCGCTGATGTCAGGTATTACGCTTGCGCAAGTTGGCCTTGGCTCGGTGCACGGGCTCGCCTCGCCACTTGGCGCATTCTTTCCCATTCCCCATGGCGTTGTCTGCGGCACGCTGGTTGCAGAAGCAACACGAGTAAACATTCGCGCGCTCAATGAGCGTGAGCCAGCAGGCGACGCGTTGGGCAAGTATGCTCAAGTCGGGCGCCTCCTGGTCGCTGATGGGCGTTTAAGCAACGCCGCCGCACTGGAAAAATTACTGGAAGTGCTCGAGACCTGGACACTTGAGCTCCGCCTGCCGCGCTTGGAATCCTATGGGGTCCGCAAGCAAGATCTTCCCGTGATCGTGGCCAACAGCCGCGGGAGCAGCATGAAGACCAATCCCATCATTCTCACCGATGACGACATTGAAGCGATCGTTGCTGCACGGTTATGAACCCGCAAACCACGTACGCCGGGTGAGGAATTGGGACACGCAGCACGTCGTCCTGACCACGCTGCAAAAGATTGAAGGTGTCCTGAATTTTCCTCGAATCCGTCCGTTAGAATAGGTAATCGCAACCCTTGTTGCGGGATGACTTTTATCTCAGCTTTTCTATAGTGAGATTGGACGGAGAGGGAGCAATTTATGACGCAGAAAGAGCCTTTACCACAGTATGATCACACGCGGTTAATTGAGCGGCCGGATGGTTTTTATTGGCGCGACGAAGGCGGCACGGAGGAATATGGCCCGTTCCCTTCGCTAGCCGAGGCAGTGGGCGATATGGAATACAGTGCAGACTCCGACTATGAGCCCGGTGAGAGCCTCGAAGAGGCTGAGGGAGAGCTTGGGATTTCGGACTGGATTGATCCGGACACTGGTCTGCCCGCAGAAGAATCGCTCACGCACCTTAACGAATCTTGATTTTTCCTTCCGGTGTGCCCCGGCTAATCCTTTAGCATGTGGAGTGAAGGGCATTTTGCGCCCAGCGGAAACCACTTTGCATCGTTGCCAGCCTGACGCCAAGGAGATTCAGGATCCCATACCCTGAGCAGCCTGATATGGCGGAATCGAGGCGCGCCTCCCGGGCCCGATTCGATGCTCTGGCTTCCAGCACGGCGGGCAGTGTGTCAAGAAAGTTCCAATCGATACGGTTGGCAAAGCGTCTTCACTTGGAGCAGAAGAACTCCATGACCTTTCCGCTTTTGCTCTGAAACAAAAGACATCCCGACATCCACCGCGTCCGCCGCTTTTGGTGGGCGATGGCGACAGTGTGTTCAGTGCATTCGGCGCAGCTGTACCGGAAATGAAGCGTCCATTGTGACATCTGACAATGGCGTTGGATCGGTGAAGCCCCATGCATGCAAGGGAGGGTCGGCGCACCTCCCGAATGCGAGGAATTGCGAGCCTGCCCGTCTAAACCTCCGCGGGAAGGCCCCCTGCAGTCTCACGGGTACTGCGGGCGAGGTGTCAACGGCCTCACCTAATTACACTCCTTGGCATTTATCGAAATGGCGAAATACGTCAAGGCCGTTAGAATTGCTGTATGTCAAAAATTCAGGTGCGCCATCCTAACCTCGCGGCTTCGCGAGCATTGATCGATCAAGGAATTCCCCCCACCCTTGCCAGACTATATGCGGCGCGGGGCGTGACCTCGATACAGGAGACCCAGGCGAGACTTCAAGACCTGCACTCGGTAGAAAACCTAAAAGGCGTTCGCCGGATGGCGACCGGTCTTGCTGACGCAATCGCGGCTGAGGCCCGGATGCTCATTGTGGCTGACTATGACGCAGACGGCGCCACTGCCTGCGCGATAGGGGTAGCAGGCTTGCGCCAATTGGGTGCCCACGTGGAATTCATGGTGCCCAATCGCTTGAAGCATGGCTATGGGCTGTCGCCCGCCATCGTAGCGGAGGCCGCGTCCCGGGAGCCGAGCCTGTTGATAACAGTGGATAACGGCATTGCTGCCGTGGCCGGCGTCGACGCAGCCAAACAGTTGGGTATACCCGTTTTTGTCACGGATCATCATTTGCCCGGAAACCAACTTCCGGATGCTGCCGCCATCGTTAACCCGAATCAACCCGGCTGCGAGTTTCCGAGCAAGAATCTCGCGGGCGTGGGTGTGATTTTCTATGTCCTTGCGGCGCTCCGAGCCGAGCTGCGCGCCCGGGGTGCGTACCAGGACAAACCCGAGCCGGACCTGCGTGCGCTGCTCGACCGGGTGGCGCTGGGGACGGTAGCCGATGTCGTCACGCTGGACGCAAACAATCGAATCCTGGTCACTCAGGGACTGGAGCGCATTCGAGCTGGCCAGGCCAGTCCGGGAATTCAAGCCCTGTTCCAGGTTTCCAGGCGCGACTGGAAGAGTGCCACCGTCTTCGATTTGGCGTTCATGCTGGGACCCCGCCTGAATGCCGCTGGCCGGCTCGACGACATGAGCATAGGCATCGAGTGTCTGCTCGCTCCGAGCCTTGAGCAGGCTTTGCCGCTTGCCCAAGAGCTCCATGAGTTGAATCAGTCGCGAAAGGAAATCGAGGCTGGTATGCAGGAGCAAGCTTGGTCGCAATTGTCGAATATGGCGTGTGCAAACAAGCACGGCATCGCGGTCTATCATTCGGACTGGCATGCCGGCGTGGTAGGTATTTTGGCATCGCGGATCAAGGAGCACTATCATCGCCCCGTCATCGCGTTTGCGCCGGGCGAATCAGGTCAATTGAAGGGCTCCGGTCGATCTATTCCGGCCTTCCACCTTCGTGACGCGCTCGATTGGGTGGATCGAAAACACCCTGGGCTCATGCAACAATTTGGCGGCCATGCCATGGCGGCGGGCCTAACTCTTAGCGTTGATCGGTTCATTGAATTTCAGTCCGCATTTGAAGAGGTTGCCAAGGAATGGCTATCCCCCGAGGACTTGGGAGAGATAATTGAAACGGATGGAGAACTGGACACTAAAGAATTGAATATTGACTTCGTCCGCGCACTGGAGGCGGGGGTATGGGGACACGGTTTTCCTGCCCCGTTATTTCAGGGTCAGTTTAAGGTGATCGACCAAAAGATTGTGGGTGAAAAGCACCTTAAATTGGATGTGGAATTACAGCGAACGCGACACACGCTGCTCGCATTCTTCAGAACTGAGGATTTGCCAAAGGCGTTCCTGGGCGTCTACGCGCCCATGATTAACGCGTTTAACGGCAATGTGGGTATTCAACTCAAATTGCATCATTGGGCGCTATGAACTTTGCCGTTCCCAGGCCAGGCGCGTTGGAGACTGTGCACAATGTCAGGCTGCTCGTCCATCCGTGACGGGCCCAACCCCAGTCAAGCGACCGGAGCAACTGCGCTCCTATCGCACCCCCCACGCCAACTTGATCGGGCGGACGAGCGCTCTCAATTCTGGCTCCGACCTTGGCACGCGATGGAGCTCTGCGCCGGGAAACTGGCACGGCCCGCAAGTGCATGGCGTGGGCCTTGGCCTGCCTTGAACTGTGTCTTAGACTGTCCGCTAGGATCAGCGATTTCTCTCCACTTTCTGAGCGTGCATAGCCAATGAATCTAAGAACCGTGCCACTCGCACTCATCGTGCTTTCGTATCTCTCGGGCTGCGGCCCCGGAGAAAAAGAAGGTTTCCAAGGATACGTCGAGGGTGAGCCTGTTATGGTGGCTGCCCAGCAAAGCGGACAGATCACATCGCTCCTGGCCCAGCGTGGCGACGAAGTCAAAATGGGTGCGCCGTTGTTTAGCCAGGATCAGGCGACTGAAGCAGCCAACGTTGGGCAGGCCAAGGCACAGCTGGTCCAGGCTCAAGACCAACTGGCCGATCTGGCAACGGGCAAGCGACCTCCCGAGATCGCGGTCATTGAAGCCCAGTTGCAAGATGCGGACGCCAAACGCAGATTATCGGCTGATGAGCTGTCGCGCCAGGAAGCACTAGTCGCTAAGGGCTTTGTTAGCAAGGAAGCGTTGGATCAGGCCCGCACACAGCTCACCCAAGATGATGCCAACATCTCGCAAATGAAAGCCCAATTGGCGACCGCACGCTTGCCGGGACGCAAAGATGAACGGGCGGCCGCGCAGGCCCAAGTGATTGCCAGCTCGGCAATCTTACGGCAAAGCTTGATACGGCTGGAGCAAAAATCACAATTGTCCCCGGTAGCCGGACTGGTACAGGACACGTACTATCGAGCGGGAGAGTGGGCGAGTCCGGGCCAGCCCATCGTCTCTATCCTCCCGGCAGAAAATATCAAGGTTCGCTTTTTTGTTCCTGAAACGCGATTGGGCGCGCTCCAGACCGGCCGCACGGTCAGTGTCCGGTGCGATTCCTGTCCGGGCTCCGTGCTTGCCACCATTCGCTTCATCAGTCCCACTGAGGAATTCACCCCGCCCGTCCTTTTCAACGAGGCAAACCGTAATCGTCTGATTTATATGGTGGAAGCCTGGCCGCAACCGAAAGATGCCGTTCGCCTGCATCCCGGCCAGCCAGTGGACGTTTTTCTGAATCCTGCCAAGCAATGAACGAGAAACTCGCGATTGATGTGAATGGCCTCAGCAAGTCCTTCGGCAACAAGCGCGTTGTTAACGCACTCAGCCTGCGCGTGGAAGAGGGTGAAATCTATGGCTTTCTCGGCCCGAACGGCAGCGGCAAGACCACGTCTATCCGCATGCTCTGTGGGCTGCTGACACCCGACGAGGGCAACGGCACCTGCCTAGGATTCGATGTCCGGAGCGAAAGCGCAAGCATCAAGACGCAGGTTGGATACATGACCCAGCGATTCAGCTTTTATGAAGACCTTTCCATCCGCGAAAATTTGGATTTCGTGGCCCGCCTGTATGCGATGGAAAATCGCAAAAAAGCCATTGAAGCAAGCATCGAACACTTGGGTCTGGCGCATCGTGCCAGCCAGTTGGCCGGGACCCTTTCAGGCGGATGGAAACAACGGCTGGCATTGGCAGCCTGCATGCTTCATCGCCCGCGTCTGCTGCTCCTTGATGAACCAACCGCCGGCGTTGACCCAAAGGCAAGGCGCGACTTCTGGGATGAGATTCATCGCCTCGCTGGACAAGGCATCAGTGTATTGGTTTCCACCCACTACATGGATGAGGCTGCCCGTTGCCACCGACTTGGCTACATCGCGTACGGCAATCTTCTTGCCTCCGGGACTCCGGATGAACTGATCGCGGACAGCAAGCTCACGTCTTTTGCCGTAAGAGATGATAGTCCCGCACTGGCGGCTCAGCTTCGCAAATTACCGGGTTTGGAACAGGTCGTCGCCATGGGCAATATGTACAGCGTTAGTGGTCAAGATGGCCGGCTGATCGCGGAAAGCCTCTCCACCGTGCCGCAGTTAGAATTTGAGCAGGTTGAGACCAGTCTGGAACAAGTGTTTATCCGGTTGATGGACAATGTTAAGGATCCCGTGCAATGACGTTTCCTTTGGCCGGGTATCGACTGTGGGCAATTGTCCTGAAGGAATTTGTCCAAATGAAGCGGGATCGGATCACCTTCGCGATGATGGTAGGGATCCCCTTGATACAGCTGGTCCTGTTCGGTTATGCCATCAATACCGATCCCAAAGGTCTGCCTACCGTGATCTTCGATGCGGACCAGAGTCCCTATTCGCGCAGCTTTGTCGCCAGCCTAGAGAACAGTGGTTACTTTGACAGCCTTACCCCTCCAGCCACCATCGCCGAGGCTCGCGAAGCAATGGCGATCGGAGATGTGCAATTCATCGTATCCATTCCTCCGGATTTCTCCCGTTCGTTGGTGCGTGGCGAAATGCCAGTCCTGCTGGTGGAAGCCGATGCGTCTGACCCAGCGGCAACCGGAAATGCATTGGCCGCGCTCTTCACCCTGAACCAGAGTGCCTTGCAGAATGACTTGAAGGGGTACCTGTCCAAGCTCGCAAACGCCTCGCCGCCGTTTGAAATCCGCGTGCAACGCAATTACAACCCAGAGGGAATCACCCAGTACAACATCGTTCCGGGCTTGATGGGGACCATCCT
This sequence comes from Thiobacillaceae bacterium, assembly GCA_052145875.1. Classification (GTDB taxonomy): domain Bacteria; phylum Pseudomonadota; class Gammaproteobacteria; order Burkholderiales; family Thiobacillaceae; genus DASQBT01. Next base: position 864 of record JBKQNQ010000057.1, on the reverse strand, counting down.
AACCATGACGATGATCATGATGACCGGGATGGCGATGACTCGCGAGCTGGAGCGCGGCACCTTGGAGAATTTGCTTGCATTTCCTGTACACCCCCTCGAGGTGATGATCGGAAAGATCCTGCCTTTCATCATTGTCGGGTATGTCCAGGTCACAGTTATCCTGACGGCTGCCCACTTTCTCTTCCAGGTCCCCATCACAGGCAGCTTGCCGCTGCTCCTGGGCTGCGTGCTCATTTTCCTTGCGGCAAACCTTACCGTGGGCATGATGTTCTCAACGATCGCCAAGAATCAAATGCAGGCGATGCAGATGACCTTTTTCTTCTTCCTCCCGTCGATGTTGCTGTCGGGCTTCATGTTCCCGTTCCGCGGCATGCCCGGTTGGGCGCAGGTGATCGGCGAAGGCCTGCCCCTCACTCACTTCTTGCGGATTATTCGGGGCATCATGCTCAAAGGTAACGGTTGGGCAGAAACCTGGCCCAATGTCTGGCCCTTGCTGGTATTCATGGGCATCGTCCTGATGATTGGCTTCAAACGGTATCGCCGTACGCTGGATTAATCGTCGGTCCTTGGCATGGGAAGATGCTAGAATTTATATATTTACGAGCCTGCCATATGGAAGCTGAAACCCTCAACCAGATCGACTCAAGCCTGGCCGACATGGCTACCCGCAGCCTGGCACTCAGGGGGTATCTTTGACTATGAAGGAAAAAAAGGCCGCCTGGACGAAGTCAACTGGCTCGCCGAAGATCCGGCGCTGTGGAACGATCCCAAGCGCGCCCAAGAAATCGGCCGTGAAAAGAAACTGCTTGAAGGGATAGTCCTAAGCCTGGAAGCAATTGACCGTGCCATCCTTGATACCAAGGA
>JBKQNQ010000056.1:0-2578 GCA_052145875.1 Thiobacillaceae bacterium | reverse complement strand
ATTGATAGATCTGAAGCAAATCGTCCGCCTGCGCCGGTAACGTTGGCGCCAGCAGGGCGATGCCCCGTGCCGCTGCCTGGCCTAGCTTAGGCCAGACTCGTCGCCAACCCACCCTCACCGCTCCCGTCCGCTTTCCTGCAAGGTCTTCTGAATAGGCGAGAACAAATACTCCAGCACGGAGCGTTTGCCCTGGTTGATCTCAGCCGTGACCTGCATGCCTGAAACCAGCTTCAGGTCTTCGCCCCTCGCATGTAGAGACTGGCCGGACAGCGCGACGAGCGCCTTGTAGGTGAGTTGCGGGGGCGTTTGATCGGGGATGGTGGAGGGATCTTTGTTGGACGTGGCTTGTGCGTTGTTGGCGTCATTTGCATCCGGGCCGATGTGCAGCACCACACCGTCTAACATGCCATATTTCTGGAAGGGATAGGCCGCGAGCTTGATCTTCACTTTCTGGTGTGGATATATAAAGCCGACATCATCGTTCTTGACGCTCACTTCGGCCACCAGTGCCTCACTGTCCGGAACCAAGGACAACAACACGGTGCCGGGCGAGACCACGGTGCCGGTGGTGTGGGTGGCCAAGTCCTTGACGATGCCGTCCTGGGAGGCTCTCAGTTCAAGCAGTTGATTCTTGTGCTCCTGCTTCGCCCAATCCTGTTGCAGCTTGCGATAGTTGCCAACGGCCTCCACCCGCTCATTCTGAAGATCGCTTCGGTACTTGGAGGTGATCCCGGCAAGGCTGCGGCGCGCCTCTTCCACGGCAGCCGACTGACTCGCGACCGTATCCTGCTGTGCGTTCAGGTCCTGCGCCTTCTCCAGATATTCGCGGGTCTTGTCACGCACCGTCACCTGGGGCGCATAGCCGTCCTTGCCCAGGTTCTCGTAGGCGTCGGCCTGAAGCTTCAGGATCGGGGTCACCTCCTTGAGCTTGACGAGTTCCTGCTGGGCCGCTTCATAGTCGTGCTCTGCCTTGTGCAATGCCTCCTGCGCCTGGGATAGCGACTCGGCATAGGCTTGCCGATGGTCATGCAACTGGCTTTCAATCTGCCGATAGAGGTCATCGGGGTCGCCTGGCAGGCGAGCCATTTCATGGCCTCCCAGTTCCGCGTCGATGCGACGCAGTTGCAAGGAACGCAGGGTCAACTCGCCGTTGATCGATTGGGTGTCGGCATCTGCGATGTGGGTATCCATGCGCATCAGGATCTGGCCCGCGGTCACGTGCTGGCCCTCCTGCACCAGAATCTGCTCGACGATGCCGGCATCAGCGGGCTGGACGATCTTGACGTAGGTTTGCGGGACCAGACGGCCATCGGCGCTTGCGATGATATCGAGCCGGCCAAAGACCATCCACCCAGCCGTGATCAGCAACAAGGCAACGACGGCATACAATACCGTCCGCGGCAAACGCCGGGGCGGGCTCTCCTGGATGGACAGCAGTCCCGGCGCGAATTCGAGCGCTTCAGCCGAAAGCACAGGGGTGGAATCAGCCATGGAACCGCTCCGGCAGCGCCTGCGAACGCAAATGCCTTATGGACTCAATCGAATGTTGCGCCTTCGTGCAGTGTCTTGGTCTCACCTGCGCTCCTTCAAGCGTCTCTCAACGGGCCCTGATGCGCCCAGCCGCCATGCATGTCTTAAGGTCAATGGATGGCCACCGCACCCTGACTGATGCTTGACCAGGGACTGATGGACTGCGTAGCGGTCCCAAACGACGGATTCTGCAACGCAGCCTGCGCCGCCGCCACATTCATTCCGCTTAAGTTCCCGGTCAACCCATCGTAATACGCCAGGTCGCCGCCCAGTGCTGCCGTGTTGCTGCCGCTCAGGTAGGCCGTGAGCAAGCCGTTCGTGAGACTCCATTGGGTCAGGGTGGGCGTTTGCGCGAGCGCGGCATTGAACTGGTTCACGAGACTGGTGAAACCAAAGTCCACGACCTCATTGTTGTAGAGCGCGCTGGTTGACGCCGGATTGTAGCTGGAGCTGGCCGCCTCGATGACTTGCAGGGTAACGAAGTTTTGATTGGCGCTCGACGCGTACCAGTCCTTGAAAGTGATCGCGTCTGTGCCTTCGTTCAGGATCAGGTCGTTGCCACTCTTGGAGAACGACAAGTCGGCATAGTTGATTCCACCGCCAAGCGAAAGCGTGTTGTTGGCTCCGGACGTCGCGTTGACCACATCCGCACCGTCACCCTTGTTGAATGCAATGATGTTGGCCCCGGAACCGCCGGTGAGGGTGTCGTTTCCTTGGCCCATGATGAGGTCGTTGCCGGATTGGCCTGACAGCGCATCGCTAGGCGCACCACCGATGACCAGGTGGTTGCCACCCGAATCTACGCCCTGACTGCCATCCGCATAAACCCAGCTATCGCCGACCAGGGTGCTAGTCGCATTCACCGCGCTACTTCCTGCCGTGCCATCGGACTTGTTCCAGCTCTGGAAGTAAGATCCATCGGGGTTGTTGACGGTATCCGTGGCGTAAGTCGAGCCGTCGGCATAAGTGTAGACGACCTTCGACTCGGTGACGCCACTCACGCCGCCCACGTTCTGGGTGTTGTCGTAGGTGTAGCTGTATCCCGCTC
>JBKQNQ010000055.1:0-11964 GCA_052145875.1 Thiobacillaceae bacterium | reverse complement strand
AAGATAGAAAGCCGTCAGGCCGACGTTGAGGAACGTTTTCTCGGTGTGGCTAAAACTCTGCTCGTGCCGCCACAACCAAATACTGCCGATAATTAGGACAGGCCAGCCGATACCGAAAACGAAATAGGCCAACATTTCCACGATTTCCTCCGAAAACTTAATGAGACACGTTCCCATTATAGTCTACGCTTGCCTGACGATGTCCCCGCCTAATCGTTGCAACCCGATGATCCATAGGTGCAATCGCCACGCACACCCCGCACGAATCAGCCTTAGCTGCGCTCTGTGACGCGCCAATTGATGCTCCTTTGCTTTGCACCCGTCGGGGCCCATTCGCACACGATGCGCTAAACGAAAGCACCACGGGCCCGGTCACTTCGCCGCTTTGGGTTACCGAGACACTCCCGCACGGGCTCCGGCCAAAGTCCAACTCGAGCCACTGGGCCGTCGGTTGGGCCATTGACCACAAATACGGTGTCATGCTTTACCCAGGGATTCAGAACGGCCTACTACGAAAAGCGATCTGTAAAGGCTAGCCCCTCGGGTCGGGCCGAACGTGAGCGGGTATCGAGTCTTGTCGTTCCGCGATCGCGAAAATGGACCGCAGAACCCGCAATTGCAGGATCTGCGGGCACCGCTTGGAGAGCCGTGCCATGGGTTATTGCACCATTTTCAGCACCGCAGCACCCTGCACTGCACCTTGCCGCAGTCGGTCCAGCGCCTCATTGGCCTGTCGCAAGGGATACGTCTGAATGTGGGTGCGCAAGGGAATCTGCTGAGCCAGCCTGAGGAATTCGGTCCCGTCGCGACGGGTGAGGTTGGCCACGGAGCGTATGCTGCGCTCACCCCACAGCCTGGAATAGGGAAAGCTGGGGATGTCACTCATATGGATGCCTGCACAGACCACGCATCCTCCCTTATCGAGCCACGCGAGGGCCGCCGGCACCAAGTCTCCGACCGGCGCGAAGATTAGTGCCGCATCGAACCCGGACGGGGGTGTTGCCTGGATGTCGCCTGACCACTCGGCCCCGAGCTGCCGCGCAAAAGCTTGGCTGTCGATGTCCCCGGGCCGGGTAAAGGCATAGAACGCTCGCCCCTGGAATTTGAGCACTTGCGCGACGATATGGGCGGCTGCGCCGAATCCATAAATACCGATTCGTTGGGAGAGGCCCGCCATGCGTAGGGCGCGATAACCGATCAATCCCGCGCAGAGCAACGGTGCAAGGGACTCTGCGGCTCCTGAGTCGGGCATTTCAAAGCAATAACGCGCGTCGGCCACGGTGTATTCAGCGTAGCCGCCATTGATCTGGTAACCGGTAAATCGGGCAAAATCGCATAAGTTTTCCTGGCTGGCGAGGCAAAAACGGCATTTCCCGCAGGTCCAGCCAAGCCAGGGGACCCCCACCCGCTGACCAATATGGAAACCGTCTACGCCCGTGCCCATGTCACTTACTCTCCCGACAATCTCGTGTCCAGGGATGATGGGTAGCAACGGGGCAGGCAATTCGCCATCGATTAGGTGCAGGTCAGTTCGGCAGACGCCGCACGCTTCCACCTTTATTTGAAGCGCACCCGGGCCAGGCGTTGGCACGGGTAGCTCAACCAACCTGAGAGTTGCGCCGGGACGATCGAGTATCTGTGCTTGCATTATCTCTGTCATATTCGAGGTCAGCGGCTCCACTGGGCGCCTATGGGAGCGGCGGCGGCCTTACGGCTGAGGTTTCGATTGGCCGAGACTGCAGTCACCAGCTGGTTTGTCCTCCGCCACGCCGTGCCCAGGATGTCGGGAGCAGGCTTACAGACGGCCACGCCAGATATCCATTGCGCGATTGGCGAGTTACGCTCCCACGATCCCGACAAGATCGCATCTGCCTGCCGGCCCACCGCTTCGCCCATGTGGCAGTCGGACCAAATCAATGCCCGGTTGAGCCCGCGGCCGAACGCTGACTTGATTGACTCACTACCCGTGGCGCACCGATCTGAGGTTCACCTCCACAGGTAACGGCAACCGGAGCTCGATGGCACTGCGGCAGCCCATGGGGGAGACAAAATTGGAAATCACTTAAGGCGCTCCTTTTTTCCCCATGCTCCGCGAATCTCTGTCGATTTCCTAGAGCCATGCAAGAACGTGCGGGCCATTGCGCGACGAGGGAACAGCGGTGTCACTGGGTACCCCTACGATAATGGGAGCGATTGCGGTCATGTCAGGCGGAATCCCCAATTCGCTCTTTTCCTCAGGCAAGTTCAACGCGGAAACCGCTGAGCCAATGACGCAGGTGCCCAAACCAAGCGCACAAGCCGCGACCATCAGGTTTTCCGCTGCGAGCCAGCAATCGGCCACGACAAAGGGTCCCATGGGGCTGGCGCATATGATTATCAACGTGCCTGCATCGTAAAAAATGTTGAAATCAGGATGCGAGAACATGCTGAACGAATGCCCGGAGCGAGCTAATTTAGCTTGGCGGACCTCCTCTGCAAACAGCGGCTTGGCACGCTCCGAGATACGTCGCAACGTGCCCCTGTCTTGCACCACCACAAAGGCCCACGGCTCCTCGTGGACTGCCGTCGGCGCCCGGATGGCCGCCTCAAGCAAAGTTACGATGGTGGAACGATCAAGGCTCTGAGCGGCATAGGATCGCACCGAGCGGCGGCTGAAGATGGCGTCCAAGGCGCTCATCCGGCTTGGTAGCGGATCGTTCATGGGATTCTCCCTGTAACGTGCCTCTAATGAGGAATCGTCGAGTGTTTATCGGGCCGTCGACAGCCTACCTGCATCTGTACTTTAGTCTAGTTAAGCGGGCATTGGGCCGATGATACTGGACTGACCCTGCTCCCCTTGGTCGTGCGAATGATGGACGCCTGCAATCCATAATCCAGATTTCATTCGCGCCGAAAGTACGGCTGCACGCGTCGCTGCGTTCGGTACTGCGGGCAAATGCCCTGTAGTACGCGGACTGGGGTGCCCGGCTCGGAATGATGTTCCGTTTCCGTCTCTCGATTAGCAGGACCAACCGCGTTTGCGTGACCCCGCCCAGTTACAACGCTCATGGCGATTTCATCCAGCGAATTGCGACATCATGGGCGATAGGCACCATTTGGCGATATTTGAGATGCGAATTGCGACACGCTCTGAGTTACACTCTGTTTCATGATTGAGATCCGCATACACGGGCGCGGCGGCCAGGGCAACGTGGTTGCTGCCTACCTGCTCGCTGCCTCTGCGATTGTGGAAGGGCGCGTCGCACAGGCATTTCCCGCGTTTGGGGCGGAACGACGTGGTGCGCCCGTAGCTGCATTCGTGCGCATTTCGGACACACCGTTTCGGCGCCGCTGCCAAGTGCTACAGCCAAAGTTTCTCATCGTTCAGGATGAGGCGCTGTTGCACTTGCCGGCCACGTTGGAAGGCTTACAGGAGGGAGGCGGTGTCCTCGTAAATTCTACCCTCGATAGCGCGGCGCTGAGCGGCGCTGCGGGGCGACCGGTGGTGCCATTCGCTGCCACACGACTGGCGGTCGAATACTTGGGTAGACCGCTTCCCAATACTGCCCTCCTTTCCGCCTTCATCGCGCTGTCGTGCATTCTGCCGCAGGACGCCTTGAGCAAGGCCCTGGCGCAGCGTTTTCAGGGGGCGATATTGGAGCAGAATCTGCGGCTCGTCGAAGCGGCGGCGCGCGCGGTGACGCCCGGACTTTGGGAGCAGGGCCATGCATGAGGCGCTCGAAGGCTCGCAAGCCCTGGCGCGTGCCGTGGCTTTATGCCGCCCACAGGTGGTTGCAGCCTACCCCATTACTCCACAGACCCATATTGTAGAGAACTTGGCCAAACTGGTTGCGGACGGCCACCTTGACGCGGAGCTGGTTAGCGTGGAATCCGAATTCTCAGCGGCGTCCGTTGCGCTGGGGGCCGCACTTGCCGGCTCGCGCGCCTATACTGCGTCCGCGTCACAGGGTATTTTGCTCATGGCCGAAGTGTTATATGACATTGCCGGCATGCGCGTCCCGCTCGTGCTGACTTGTGCCAACCGCGCGGTTTCGGCACCGCTTAACATCTGGAACGATCAGCAGGACTCGATGGCCGTGCGTGATGCGGGTTGGATCCAGCTATATTGCGCCGACAACCAGGAGGCGGTGGACACGACGATTCAGGCGTTCCGTATCGCCGAACGAACCGAACTACCGGTTATGGTGTGCGTAGACGGGTTCACGCTCACCCATACGCTGGAACCCTTGGACATTCCCTCGGCCGCGGCCGTGGACGCTTTTCTGCCGCCGTTTGCTTTCTCCCGCGCCCTAGATCCCCGTGCACCCGCCTCGCACGGCACGTTGGTGGATGCAACCTATTATCCGGAGGCGCGGCATTCCCAGCATCATGCCCTGCTCAAGGCCGCGAGCGAAATTGTGGCTGCCGACGTCGACTGGGCAGCCGCAACTGGGCGCTCCTGCGGTGGCCTGGTTGAGATTGAGGACGCCCCCGACGCACGGATCGGCGTGCTCGCACTCGGTTCAGTTTATGGCACGTTGGCCGACGCGCGTGCGCTTGCGCCGCATTTGCCGCCGGTACGCCTCATCCGCCTCCGCTGCTTCCGGCCCTTTCCAGCCGGTGCGTTGCGTGATGCGTGCGGGGGCTTGACTGACCTCGTGGTCCTGGAACGCGCGTTGTGCCCTGGCTCTGGCGGCATCATCGCCAACGAAATACGTGCGGCGTTCTACGCCTGGCCCGATATGCCACGCGTGCATGGATTTGCGGCCGGCCTGGGCGGGCGCGACGTACCGCTCGGACTCTTTGCGCAACTGGTCGCCGCGGCGGACGCAGCCGAGCCGACCGATTTTTCCATCGTGGATGTCGATCTAAGCAAGCTGCCCACGGAGGACCGCTGATGCAACACACCATTTCCCTCGAGCAACTTCGCAACCGGCAGCCCCGCTTTGCCGGCATTACCCAGGGCCACCGCGCCTGCCAAGGCTGCGGCGAGGCGCTGGCTGCTCGCCTGGTTACCGAAGCGTCGGGCCCGGATGTGATGGTAGCGAACGCTACCGGATGCCTCGAAGTGTTCATGACCCCCTATCCACAATCCGCCTGGCGCATTCCCTGGGTCCATTCGCTGTTCGAAAACGCCGGTGCACTTGCCGCCGGGATGGAAGCGGCGCTCAAGCGCCAAGGCCGGCGGACCAAGGTGCTGGCCTTTGCCGGTGACGGTGGAACCTTTGATATTGGATTCCAGTCGCTTTCCGGCATGCTCGAACGCGGGCATAACGTGCTCTTTGTCTGCTTCGATAACGAGGCCTACATGAACACGGGAATTCAGCGCTCAGGCTCCACCCCTCACGCGGCCGCCACGACTACGTCGCCGGCGGGCCGCGAACGGATGGGCAAACGCCATCTTAAGAAGGACATCATCACCATTATCGCGGCCCATCATATCGCCTATGCGGCAACCGCCTCGGTCGCTTATCCGTCCGACTTGCGCAACAAAGTGCGGCGTGCGATGGATGTGGACGGCCCCACCTTCCTGCAGGTCCATTCTCCCTGCCCGCTGGGCTGGGGACATGATGGAGCGCTCTCGATTGCCGTGGCCAGGTTGGCAGTGCAGACGGGCCTGTTCCCCCTGATTGAGCTCGAACGTGGCGCCCTGACGGGTGCCATCCCGTTACGCGACGTGCGGCCGGTAGGCGAGTACCTGAAGCTGCAAACGCGGTTTCGCCATCTGTTTGCCGACGACGACCGCGCGCGGGAGGAACTCGAACATTTGCAGGCGCTGGCAGATCGCAATATCGAAACTTACGGATTGCGTGGCCATGCGCCCGACGCGTTGGACAGCGAGGGTGCTGACACGGTCAAGCGCGGCGGCGTACGCTGGGGATAACGATGACTACGCTCTATCAACGCGGCGGCTGGGCCCTGCCCGCCACGGCCATGGAATTCAAGACCGGGACCTGGCGCGTCGCGCGGCCCGAACACCGTCACGGTGCGGCACCCTGCCACGTCGCCTGTCCGGCTGGCGAAGATGCCCAAACCTGGCTCGCGCACATGGTCGAGGGTGATCCACGCTCCGCATGGGAGGCATTGGTCGCGACGAATCCCTTGCCGGCAGTCACCGGTCGCGTGTGCGACCATCCATGCGAGACGGCATGCAATCGCGGCCGTTACGATGAACCCATCGCGATCCATCATTGTGAGCGGCATCTGGGCGATCTGGCTATCGCGTCGGACTGGCCCTATCGCGTTCCTGATCTACCCGCCGAAAGCCCAGTTGTCGCGGTAATCGGCGCCGGGCCTGCCGGTCTGTCCTGTGCTTGGCAGCTTCGTCGACTGAAGGTGCGCCCCATACTGTTCGACCGGCAGCCGCAAGCCGGAGGCACGCTGCGCACCGCCCTGCCGACCTACCGCCTCCCACGTGACGTACTGGATTGGGAGACCGAGCGGTTGCTGGCGACTGGGATTGCATTTGAACATCGGTTACTTGGCCGCGACATGTCGCTAGACGAACTCGCCCGGGATTATGCGGCCGTCTTTCTTGCACCCGGCCGCCAGAAAAGCCGCGACTGGAGCATAGACGGTGCCACGCCAAGCGACTTACGCCCGGCCATCCGCATGCTGGAGGAATGGGTGGCCATGGGTAGCGTGCCTGAGCTGCGCTCCGCCGCCATCGTTGGTGGGGGAAACTCGGCCGTTGATCTGGCGCGGGTCTTGCGCCGCGCGGGGGTGGATGCGCACATCGTTACCCATCATTCAATGCCCGGTCCCGGCGTACCGGCCGACGAGACGATGCCCGCGATTCCACGCGAAATCGCCCAGGCGTTGGAAGAAGGGGTCGTAATCCACTCGAACCGCGGCATTCGCCGCCTGATACTGCGTGGAGGACAGGTGGTGGGCGTCGAAATGGTGCGAATGAAGAAACTCGTCCGGACCGACGGACGTCAAGAACGCGTTGCCTTCGAGGGTACTGAGAGCGTATTGCACGTCGACCAGGTCATTCCAGCAGTGGGCCAGCAGGTGGAGGCGGAAGGCTTTGGCGCCCTGCTCAACGAACTTGGTTTGATCGACGCCGATTCCCATGGCACCATCGCCCACGCAGCGCGGATCTATGCTGGGGGAGACTGCCGGATGGACAGCCGGGGCACCGTCGCCGCCGCGGTGGGCGATGGCCGCCGCGCCGCCCTGGCGCTGGTGAGCCAGCTACACGATGCGGCGTGGCCTACGCAAGAGTTGTCGGAGACCGTCCCCTTCGAGCGGCTCAATCTCGCATATTTCGAGCATGCAACACGCCCCCATTCGAGGATCCTGGTGCCAGAGCTGCGCAATGGCAGTGATGAGATTGATTCTGGACTAGATGAGGCTCAGGTTAAGTATGAAACCGCACGCTGCCTGTCCTGCGGCAACTGCCTTGCCTGCGACAACTGCTGGACCCTGTGCCCGGACCAAGCGGTCCTCAAGACCCGTGAACGCGCCAGCGACGGCTCGCACTACGTGTTCGACTACGACTACTGCAAGGGCTGCGGCCTGTGTGCGCACGAATGTCCGAGCGGATTCATTGCGATGGTTGACGACGCTTAACGTAACGTTGTGCAGACGGGATTTCTGCAAACGGACGCTTATTCGGTCGCCATGTCGCGCAGCGCCTGACACAAAACCGCGGTGACGGAAAACATTCCGAAAACACAGGAGACACCATGAACAAGTGGGTATATGCCTTTAGCGAAGGCGATGGCAAAAATAAACGCCTGCTGGGTGGCAAGGGTGCCAATCTGTGCGAGATGACCCAGATTGGGCTAAATGTGCCACCGGGCTTTGTCATAACCACTGAAGCCTGCCTCGCCTATCTCGACGACCCTGAGCGCAGGTTGGTGCCGGGCGTTGTCGAACTGGTGCGCCTGCACATGACGGCTGTGGAGCACGCGACCGGCAAGACCTTCGGCGGGCGCGACAATCCCCTTCTGGTCTCGGTGCGGTCCGGGTCGGCGATGTCCATGCCCGGCATGATGGACACCATCCTCAACTTGGGACTGAATCCTGACACCCTTCAGGGCCTAATCGCGCAGACAGGTAATGAGCGTTTTGGCTATGACGCCTACCGTCGCTTCATCCAACTATTTGGTAAAGTCGCGCTGGGCGTGCCCGAGGAGGAATTCGACGCCGAGTTCGAAGCGGTGAAACAAAAGGCGGGGGTCAAGCACGACGTCGGTTTGTCGGCCAAGGATCTGGCCGAAATCGCGCGCCGATTCTTGGATATTGTAAAGCGCACCACGGGAAAACCGTTTCCGGTGGATCCGTACGCTCAACTGGAGATTGCCATCAAGGCAGTGTTCGACTCGTGGTTGGGAAAGCGCGCCGTCGACTACCGGCGCGAGTTCAAGATTACTCCTGAGATGTGCGACGGCACCGCCGTCAACGTCGTGGCGATGGTATTCGGCAACATGGGTGACGACTCGGCAACTGGAGTCGGCTTTACGCGCGATCCGGGCACGGGCGAAAACGTGATGTTCGGTGAGTACCTTACCAATGCGCAGGGCGAGGACGTGGTGGCTGGCATCCGCACACCAAAGCCGGTGGGAGAACTGGAGCGGGAAATGCCCGATCTCTATCGTCAACTCGTGGAACTGCGCAATCGGCTCGAGTCACACTACAAGGAAGTCCAGGACTACGAATACACCATTGAAAAGGGCACACTTTACTGTCTCCAGACGCGCAGTGGAAAGATGAACGCAACGGCCCTGGTGCGCAGTTCGGTAGAGATGGTCAGGGAAGGACTGATTACTCAGCGGCAGGCCCTGCTGCGCATTCAGCCGGACGTGTTGGAACAACTCCTGTTTCCGCGGCTCGATCCAAGGGCCACAGTGAAAGCTGTCGCAAAAGGACTGTCCGCTTCGCCCGGCGCGGCCTCGGGCGTCGCCATTTTCGATGCCGACCGGGCCGAAAAGCTGGGCCGCACCGGCGAGCGTGTCATTCTGGTCCGTGAGGAAACGAAACCTGAGGACATCCATGGATTCTTCGCCTCGCAGGGGATCCTGACCTCGCGTGGCGGCAAGACCTCACATGCCGCTGTCGTGGCACGTGGCATGGGCAAACCTTGCGTGGCCGGTGCAGAAGGCATCCACGTGGATATACGGATGCGTCAGGCGGTGGTCGGCGATCAGGTGTTCGGCGAGGGAGCGGTGATTACCATCGATGGCACCACCGGCAATGTCTACCTGGGTGAGGTGCCGATGATCGAGGCCGATTTCTCCCCGGAACTGGCGACTCTGCTTTCCTGGGCCGACCGGGCAGCGCGCCTTAAGGTGATGGCCAATGCCGACACCCCCGATGATGCAGAGCGCGCGCTGAGGTTCGGTGCGATGGGCATCGGACTATGCCGCACCGAGCGTATGTTCAACGCCCAGGATCGCCTCCCCATGGTCGTCGAGATGATCGTTGCGGAGACCCCGGCCGACCGTCAGGACGCCCTCGACAAGCTGCTGCCGATTCAGCGCACAGACTTCATTGGCATCTTCCAGGCTATGGCGCCGCGCCCCGTCACCATTCGCCTGCTAGATCCTCCCATCCACGAATTCCTGCCAACCGAGCAGCAGCTGGTGGAGGAGTTAGAGCAGCTAAAGCACCTGCGCGACTCCGTCCGTGGAATGCAGGTGCTGGCCGATGCCGTCGACTTTATGTACCGCACCCGAAACAGCCACCCCCTTGTCCAGAAGCTCGCTGATCCGGCGCTAGTGGACGAAGCCATTCAGAAGAAGGAAGCCATGCTGAAGAAGGTCCGTGCGCTGTTCGAGATTAATCCCATGCTGGGGCATCGAGGCGTGCGCCTGGGGCTGACCTTCCCGGAAATCTATGCCATGCAGATTCGCGCCATCCTTGAGGCCGCCGCTGAATGTCAGCAGCAAGGTATCGAGGTCCACCCGGAAATCATGGTGCCTCAGGTTTGCACCGCTCAGGAACTGAAGCGTGTCAAGCAATGGGTGGAGCAGATTCGCGCCCAGATTGAGGCGAGCTCCGGACTCAAACTCGCCTTCAAGTTTGGCTCCATGCTGGAAGTGGTGCGCGCCTGCATGCGCGCCGAAAATCTGGCTGAGGAGGCGGAATTTTTTTCGTTTGGCACCAATGATCTGACCCAGGCCACCTTCTCGTTTTCGCGCGAGGATGCAGAAAACAAGTTCCTGCCAATGTACAACCAGAATCGGATCCTGCAGGACAACCCCTTTGAGGTACTAGATGTGAAGGGGGTTGGCCGACTGATGGAACTCGCGGTCGGCTGGGGGCGCGGCACCCGACCGGAGATGAAGGTAGGCATTTGTGGCGAACACGGGGGTCACCCCGCTTCGATCCGCTTCTGTCACCGGATCGGACTAAGCTACGTGTCCTGCTCCGGCCCGCGGGTGCCCATCGCCCGACTTGCGGCAGCCCACGCGTCACTCCTGGAGGGCGAGGTGCGGGATACACCAATCGCTTAGCACGTAACGGCCGACTTCTTAGGCTCATCCGGCAATGTCCGCAGCATGAGCCTTCCCCTCTCGGTAAGCGAAGCCGCTTTTCCGATGCCAATGACGGGGGCGTGTCAAAGCTGGGCATCGAAGGTAGCAGACCACGCCGTACGGTCCCATGATTCGAAAGCGGTGCGACTTGCGATATAGTAGGTGCCATCCCCAGACGACCGGAAAATCCAATCAACATGGCGAACAGCAAGAAAACCAAAGGTTCAGACAGCGAAAGAAAGATCCTCGAACATGCTCATCGTGGTCTTCAGCTGTATGCAGAACACAGACCCAAATTGATGGGAAAAATTCAGGGCTTCATGACCGAAGCCATGACCCCGGGCGCACTCAGTCGACGGGAGAAGGAACTCTTGTCGTTCGGCATGGCGCTGACGCAGCAATGTCACTACTGCATTGCACTGCACATTCGAGCCTGCAAGCGGGTTGGCGTCAGCTTCGATGAAATCATGGATGTCTGTGGGGTGGCGGTGATGATGGGCGGCGGCCCTGTGCTGACCCATATGGCCGAAGTCGAGCGGGCCCTGAACGAGTTTTATCTCGACGAGAACGGCGACCCCGTCTGACTCGCTGGCTTGGATTAATCCGGTGCCTGGTCGATCCGGCGTCGCGCGCGGGTGAGGGTTCCCGGCTGCCGGGTTTGGATTCTGCATGAAGACGCCCGCACTTCAGATATTTCACTAGCTCATATCCATCGGGCGCCCTGCCGTCAGTGCGTCAAACACCGCGTATTCGGTGGGTCCGTCACCGGACAACCCGGTCTCCGGGATGAGCGCCAAATCAAGTTGACCAGCGCAGAGCCGGCCACATGATTGATGGCCGTGCCCCTGGGCAGTTGGCGAACGGTTCCAACAGCATCTTCCCATTGAAGATTCGCGATGACCCGTCTTCGGCGGGACTTTAGCCAACGGGCAGCAGGAATCAATCTGGCTGGCGATGCCAATGCCGTCAGCATCCACCGGATCGGGCCGAGGAAACCTTGGGAGGCAAGGAGCAGATTTACCATGAGTGTCCCGCGGCTGCGATCGACAGACTGCCCGGATGGCCTGCCCGACGTTCATTTGTTGTTCATCCACTGCCTCTACCATGTGAGCGATTGCGTCTTATTGGGAGTAGCTTGATGCGTGGTTTTCTTTACTTGGCACTGATTGCGGTCCTGTCTGCGTTATTGACTGGCTGTGTCGCGCTGGTGGCAGGCGCCGGTGCGACGGCCGTAATCGTTGGCGATGACCGGCGCAAGGTCTCGGTTTATCTGGAGGACGAGGACATTGAGTTGCACGGCGTGAATCGAATGCGTGAACTGTTTCCACAGGCCTCGGTAAGCGTTGGCGTCACCAGCTTTAATCATGATGTCCTGCTGACCGGTCAGGCTCCCGACGAAGCCACCCGGGCGAAGATCGAAGCAACGATCCGGACGATTCCCAAGGTACACACTGTGTATGATGAAATCACCCTTTCGGGCGTGCCGTCGCTGGCCTCTGAG
>JBKQNQ010000054.1:0-3171 GCA_052145875.1 Thiobacillaceae bacterium | reverse complement strand
CTTTGGCATGCCGCGCATAATCTGCATTTATATCCATAGGTGAACCGATCCTATGCTGGGTCAGGAGGCTGTCCAGGAACTCGCAGGCAGCGTCCAACGATTCTTGCTTGGAGCCATACACGGCGTCGCTAAAATGACGGTCCGCCAGAAAATTCCGGGAATCCGACGGCCAAATCTGGACCCGCCAGGTTAGGTCCGAGTCAATGCGTGTGATCTGGGGATGTGGGGCGTGTTTGGGCATGGGGATCGTCTACCGAAGTGTTCTGGGTAATGCAGAGGCTGGACGGAGGAAACAGCGCCCCGATTCAGGATCATGGGTGTTAAGTGAGGCGGCAATGCGGTTTGTGGGTGTCATGCTGGGTTCAATTGACCAAAGGGGCTATGGTTCTCACATGCAAGATATCGGCCAGCGCGCGCCTTTGTTAAGGAAGGGTATCAGGCGAATATGACGGCAAATGGGGTAACTTCATTAACCCGTAGTGCCCGGCGCTCAAGCATGAACTGCCGAATTATCGCCGCCTTCCTTCTTGCACCGCTGGCACCATGTCTGGCACAGGCATTGTTGATGAAGAATGCCTTCGCCATCATTATTTATTCAGTTTTTGCTTACCCGTTAGGCCTTGGCTTGGGAATACCGGCCTATCTGGTGTTTCGGCGCCTGGGCTGGCTTTCCTTTCCGAAAGTAATGTTCGCGGGACTGTTTCTGGGTGGCGTCGGAGCGATACTGATCGATTACGTTTTCGCTGGGCCTGGGGCAAGTTATAGCATCCGGTTGCTCGCACCGACCATTGTGATTTTTGCCGCGGACGGTGCGATCGCGGCCAGCGTATTTTGGCTCGTCGGCCTGCGGGGCACCCCTTTGACTGAGCGGCCCATCAGATGACTAACGGGGTATTTATTGCAGTCGACGTGGGAATTACTTGCGGCGCGGTGTTTGGTTATCTTGCGAGTAAGGCGCTTGGGCTACGCCTCGGCAGGAAATCACGGGCGCCGCGCGTGGTGATCATCTTTGCTGGCGTCGGAGCACTCGCAACGCTCGTGCCGTCGTTCCTTGCCTCGATTTTCATAGGAGGCAATCTGGGTGGTGGTTCCGCCACAGCCGTAACCACGGCCTTAGGATTTGGGTCGGTCGGCGTGCCGGTTGGATTGGCTATCGGCATCGGCGTCGTGCTGACGATGGGACCGGCTGCGGGGGCACTCATCGGTGGGTTGGCTGGGAAGACAATCGTCGCTGCGTTTTGCAACCCCACTGCCCAAGACCGGCCGCTAGAATAACACCATGACGCGTTCTGACCTTATTGCCCGCATGGCATTGCGCTACCCCAACCTGACCCCCGAGGACGTCCAGGCCACGATAACCGAGATCTTCAGCGCCATGCAGGATTCGCTGGCACGAGGTAACCGCATTGAGGTCCGCGGTTTCGGCGCGTTCACGCTCACCTATCGTATGCCCCGTAATGGCCGCAATCCAAAAACAGGGGAAGTCGTCGCGGTCGCGGGAAAGCGGGCTCTCCATTTCAAAGCCGGAAAGGAACTCCGGGAACGGGTGAATCAGAGGGAAGCGCTACTTGCAAGCTGTCCGCTCAATCCGGTCCCATAGCACCCCACGCTGTTTTGCCATGTCTTCCTTAACC
Source organism: Thiobacillaceae bacterium (assembly GCA_052145875.1). Lineage (GTDB taxonomy): Bacteria > Pseudomonadota > Gammaproteobacteria > Burkholderiales > Thiobacillaceae > DASQBT01. The sequence continues at coordinate 1,537 of JBKQNQ010000054.1, read as the reverse complement.
ACCTCATGCCGCACCCAAACCGAATTCGGGTCGTCCGCTTCGGCCAAGCCTATTTCGACTTCTTCACGAAACCACGTGTCGTGCTCCGCTTCGTCGCTGCACTCGATACGAGTCGCTTCCGCTTGCTCCTTTCGCGGCCGATGAAGTCCAGCCAGTCCCAAGAACAAACACAGTCCGTTTGCCCGACAAAAAAGGGCACCGTCGCGCCCCTCATTCGGCGTTCAAAGATCGAGCGCACGGGCTCCGGTATCTCGCTCATGCGCACATACGAGACTGCTCCCCCGGTGTGTATCGGCACACGCAGTGGGCGGGGCCTTCGAAGCAGGCGTTCGTGACCACTGAGCGCAGTCGCAATCGCACGGCTGACCCGGTCCCACACCGAGGCAGACCAGCAAGTATCGCGGAAACCAGTCTTTTATCTCGCTCTCAAGTATCCATTATCACTGGAGCTAAACCCAAACAAGAAACCGCCTTTGGGCGGTTTCATACGGGATGCGTGATGCGTAATGTTCTAGGAATGTTGCCGCGGCTTAAGACGCGTGACAGCAATTCCAAGCAAGCCCAACCCGACCAGCGCAATTGAGATTGGCTCAGGAACCGTTCCGGTGTGGTTGCTTATGGCGATCGCAGTTCCGGTATACGGGGTGAATGCATCGAAAAAGCCGGTTGTTGGGTCGAAACTATTAAACGGTGTGGTGCTAAACCACATGTCGGGCAAGGCTGGGTCAACGCCGTCAGTAATTGAATACTGGTCGCCGAGGCTGAATGGTGCGTTGTCAAAAGTGTTCAGGTCCACCAAGCTATACAGTTCGACGCCATCGATCAAGTTACCGTTGGCGTCGGTCGCGTAGAGATCCGGGATAGTCATGCTCGCAAATCCCCTCATAGCGATTGTGTCAAAGATCGGGAGGAGCTGATACTGCCCTTGAGCATTGATGATCCAACTCTCGATCAACAAGTCCGCGGAGGATGTAATTACCCCGCTACCCGGATTGCCGGGTCCACCTCCAGGTACCGTAATGATCGTATCGTTGTGTGCGTCCCACCCTGGCAGGCACGGTACGTAGACTTGCGCATGATAATTTCCATCCGCCCCTTGGGAGCCAGTTAGTGAGAGGGGAAAGGTTGCCCCGGTGCCATTAGGGCCGGCACCCGGGAGAAACCCGACGAATTCAGAACCATCAGGCTTCGACAGGTGGACCACAAAGTTGGCTGGTGTCAGGGAGCTTTCAAGGATATTGCCGCCCTGAGTGCACGGTCCGCCAACTTCATAGCCGGCAAGAGCTGGGGTTGCCACAAAGGCCAAGGCAAGCGCGGCTAGATGATTGCGATATGATCGCAAGATCACGTGGGCCCTTCGGACATTGTTCGGCATGATGGACCAAATCCTTAGCGTTGAATTCAAAAGAATTGCAAACAAGCCCACTGTTGTAGAAATTTTCATAATAACGTTATATCTATGGCTAGGTAATCGATCGGGTAATCGCGCCGCGTGCCGCTACACGAGGCGAGAATGGGGATATTTTTGTGCCTTCTG
>JBKQNQ010000053.1:0-24716 GCA_052145875.1 Thiobacillaceae bacterium | reverse complement strand
GGTTCAGACGCTGGCACCTGCCACGGTGATGCGGCCCTTGCCTGCCTGCTTGGCGGCATACATGGCGTTATCGGCGGCGCGGAGGACGTCGCTTGCGGTGGTGCCGTTAGCGGGAACGAGGGCGATGCCAATGCTGGCACCGAGTTGGCAGGTATGCCCCAGCACGGTCATGGGTCGACTGACGGCCTCCAGGAGGCGCTCGGCCACGGCAATGGCCTGCGGAGGGGTTTCGGGACCTACCACCAGGGCGACGAATTCATCGCCGCCGAGCCGCGCCACCATGTCCTGGTCGGCGAGGTTGTGTTGGAGGCGCTTGGCAATGGTAATCAAGGCTTCGTCGCCAGCGTGGTGGCCATGGCGGTCGTTGATCGGCTTGAAGCCATCGAGATCGATGAACAGCAGGGCGGAAGGGTGCTCACGCGATAAGTCACAGGCGACCGTAATGACTTCGTTGAAATGGGCACGATTGGGAAGGCCGGTGAGGGGATCGTGCAGGGCAAGAAATTCAATATGGTGAAGTGCCGCTTCCTCATCGGAAATGTCGCTCACCAAACCGATGAACTGGGTCCGGGCATTGTGATGTACCTCGGTGACGGCGAGCCGCATCGGGAAGACGGTGCCATTCTTGCGCAGTCCCTGCACCTTGCGCCCGATACCAATGACGCGCGGGGTGTGATCGTGCAGGTAGCGCGCCAGATAGCCGTCATGCTCCTCAGTGTAGGGCGAAGGCATCAGCAGCTTGACGTTGGCCCCGATCACCTCGGCGGCAGTGTAGCCAAAAATCCGTTCCGCTGCCTTGTTGAAAGACTGAACGATGCCGGCCTCATCGATGGTCAGGATTGCTTCATGCACGTTGTCCAGAATCCCGGCCAGGCTTTCCTGGATGAGGCCGATCCGCTGCATCGAACGTATCCGGGCGGCGAGCACCTCAAAGACGATGGGCTTGACCAGATAGTCATCTGCGCCGGCATCCAGGGCAGCGACCATCTCGTCCTTGGCCGATCGCGCGGTCAGGATGATGATGGGCACCCAACGCACGCTCTCCAGCGCCTTGATGCGGCGCGTGGCCTCGATCCCATCCACCCCAGGCAAGGCCACGTCCATCATGACCAAGTCATACGGCTTACTGCGATAGGCTTCAACCGCAGCGTGGCCATCCTCCACATGGGTTATGTCCAATCCATTCCGCTGGAGGAAATCGATAACGGGAAGCGCGCCGGCGGCGCTACTGTCGGCAAAAAGAATTCGCATGCGAAGTCACACGGTCCGAGCGGTCAAGGATGAGCCCATCTGCATTTTGCCTCTAATGCCATTGCCTGCAAAGGGGGTATCTTCCATTATCAATCGCAATGGAACCCAACCCTATCACGGGTCTACGCAGTACCGTCCTGACCATCTGTTCGGCCAAATTCCGATAGGCTGGGGTCGTCAAGGCGTCAGTCTTGACCTCAAGCAAGACCTCAAGAAACCCGAAAACATCGCCGCGTGCTCTGGAGCGCCAACGGGGGTGCTCAGGCAGCTAGGGCTTGGCTTTTGGGCTGCTCGATGCCATCGCGGCCTGGTGGCGGCGGCGTAATTGGGGCAACAGCGGCCAGGCTGGCTCCCCGTGAGGCCAGCTGGAATCCGTGCCATTCCGTATCCGGATCGGCGGGTTTTCGTCTGAAGCTTTTCCCGCTTTGACGCAGGAACAGATTCGAGGCACCAAGTAGCGGTAGTCGGTACCACGCAGGACGATGCGGTGGCGATGCACGTCCCGATCATCCGGGAGCTGGCGGCACAAAAAGCGCTACGCCTCCAATTGGCTGATCAGAATCACGATGGTTCGTTCCACCTCTGCCGGCTCATACTCAACCAGATCGGCAAATCGCATGGCGCACGCTTTCCGGGGCCAGGAACAACATATTGACCACGTGGCGCACCACTTCATTCCAAGACCCAGGCTTTGGCACCGGGTTAGACGCGGACCCCAGCTCAGCTAGCTGCGGCGCAATTTTGACCCGCTTGCGTAGAGAATCGCCGGAGGACGTCGTGCTCGATGGAGAAGACCGTGGAGGGCTTAATGCAAGGCCGGTTTGGGATGCTATATTTTGCTGGTGTGCCGGAATTTGACGTGAGTCTTCGGGCTCATTCCCGGTCCTCAAATTCGCCTGGGCTGGCGGATTACCTTTCGCAACAACATGAGCTTGGCCCATCACTTGCATCATCGGTGGAGGCCGATTCGGTGGAACAACATGGGCGTAAGCCGGCAAGGAGTGCCGAGAATGTCAGAGCCTCGCCAGATTCTCTCAGGAAGTGCCCGTGGTGCCGTGGCTGGCGCCAAACTCATCAGAAGAACTGATGGCGGATCCATTGTCGATGTAACGGTCGTTCTGCAGCGCAAAGAGGCCATTAAGCCAGATGACTTGCAGCGGCACACGTTGATGCGGCCGCATCAACGTCCGATCGCCGATAATGCGGCCTTCGCCCGGCAATATGGTGCGAGCAACGAATCCGTAGATGCGGTCCGGTCGCTTGCCACGAAATATGGCCTGACAGTGAAGAACGTCGATACGTTGCGACGCGTCATCGAGCTCTCCGGGGCCGTGGCCAACCTGGAGCGGGCCTTTGGGGCTGAGTTGCATGACTTCGCTCTCGGAAGCCGAACGTATCGAGGTCGCCAGGGTCCGCTGCTGCTCCCACCCGACCTCATTCCCCACGTCGAGGCAGTGTTGGGCCTCGATAACCGACCGGTGGCGAAGCCGCGGCTCAGGCCTCGCAGCGTCCAGGCCGCATACTATCCACAGGTGCTCGCCGCGCTTTATCAGTTTCCGCCGGGCGACGGAGCGGGCCAGACAGTCGTGTTAATCGAGCTGGGTGGGAACTTCGGGCCGCAAGATCTCCAGACGTACTTTGCCGCGTCAGGTCTTAGCCAGGCGCCGATTGTTCGCAGTATCAGCATCACCGCCGACGTTCCGGTGCCGTACGGGCAGGATACGGACAGCGACGGTGAGGTGATGCTAGATATCGAGGTTGTCGGCGCGCTCGCTCCAGGCGCGACAATTGTCGTGTATTTCACCGAGAACTCAGACCAGGGCTTCTACCAGGCGGTGTCGCGGGCAGTTCACGATCCTGCCACGACTGCAGTTTCGATAAGCTGGGGTTCCCCCGAAAAGGATTGGTCGCCGCAATCTATGGATGCGTGGAACTCGCTTGGACAGAGCGCGACGCTGCTCAATGTGCCGATTTTCGTCGCGGCAGGCGATCACGGCTGCACGGATGAACAGAACACGGATTCGGGGTACGACGGCCAGCGACATGTCGATTTTCCGGGCACCTGCGCGAGTGGCGTGGCATCGTGCGGCGGCACGAGTCTGCAGGTCAAGGACAATGCCATCGCGAGTGAAATTGTGTGGAACGACGTCGACGGCTGGGCCACTGGAGGGGGCGTGAGCACCCATTTCCAGCTTCCAACCTGGCAAAGCGGTATTAGCGCCGACGGCCAAACGCCGCTCCTGATGCGTGGCGTCCCGGACGTCGCGGCAGTCGCCGACCCGAATACGGGCATCAACGTTCGCGCCAACGGCAACGACGGAGTCAGCGGTGGAACGAGTGCAGTTGCGCCACAATGGGCGGCGCTCACGGCAAGACTGAGTCAATCCCTCGGTAAGAAGGCCGGCTTCTTCATTCCTTTGCTCTATGGCGATGCTGCGGCCTCCGCGACGAACGACATCGTGTCGGGGAACAACGGCGTCTACGGGGTTAGCGGATTCTCGGCCCAGCGAGGGTGGGACGCTTGCACGGGCCTGGGCTCCCCCAATGGCAACAAGCTGTTGTCGCTCTTAGCCGGCACCGGGTCTCCGATAGTGGCGACCGGGACCGACGTGACGCTGTCCGGCGCTTTACCCCCGTCTTCGGAGACGGGCGCGGCGGGTGGATCAAGCGTTCAGCCGCGCACCGGTGCGCCGTTCGACCCCACGGCAGCGGTGTTGTACGGCCAATTTGTGCAGGCAGCGTACACGATGTACGATGCGGATCCGAAAAACCTAACTCCTGCGCCATCCGCTGATTTTCCGGAAGCATATGAACTCGCCGCCTGGGTCCAAATGCAAGACTTCCTGATCGGTAGCACGGGCCCTGTGTTTTACGGACTCATTGCGCAAAGCACGGTGACCCCCAATCGATTCGTCCTGGCCATTCGCGGAACCGCGAATGGCGTCGAGTGGTGGGACGACGCCAATGCCCTCCTGAAGACGCCATTTAGAGTTCCCGGTTGTGGCGAAGTCGGTAAGGGATTTGCGCGCATTTATGACACGTTTGAGGTTGTCGAGCGCCCGACGGGCATGGCGCCAGCCGCGGCACCACAGCAGTCGCTGAAGGCGGCGGGCGGATTCGCGCAGCAGGTGTCGACACTGGTACGGCGTCGCGCCGTGGCGAGCGCGCGAGCGGCTGGATTTACTTCCGCTGCGTCGATCGACATCACGGGCCACAGCCTGGGCGCGGCGCTTGCGACACTCTATACGCTGGAGAACGCGCGCACCAACCAGATTTCGAATCCGGTTCTATGCACCTTCGCGTCTCCGCTCGTCGGAGATTCGACCTTCGCTGCGGCATTTAACGGACTCGGCCTGACTTCGTGGCGGATCGTCAATGCGCCGGACCTCGTTCCCAAAATTCCATCCGAGTTCCTTGGATTCACCCATGTCGACACGCTGCAGTTGTATAGCTCCACCGGCAAAGTGAAGTCGTCTCTGACCTGCTGGCATGCGTTGGCAACTTACCTTAGCCTTATCGACACGACCTTGGAGCCCGATTCGGACTGCCAGCTGGCCCCAGCCCTAGGCGAGAATATCGCTGCGTTGCCGTCCAGCGGGCCGATTCCTGCTACTGTCAATATTACCGTCAACGTCGGTTGCTCGAAGTGAAAATCTCGAGCCAACGGATCGCGGCGTTCAGCTTAGAGGGATCCCTTCCGCCCGGCTCAAATACGCGTGACCGGGCCTCTTTCTTCGCGGGGCATTTCATTGGGTTTCAAGTGCTCAAGTGGTGGGGCGTTACATCCGAAATTTGGCGTGGACGCAGGCTGCACAGCCGGCTCAGGCTAAGGACGGTTCCATCTCAACCTTGGCAGCAGGGGACCGTGTATAGCCAATGACGGTATGTACCGAGACGCCAAGAAAACGTCCGGCGGCATCGGCAAAGTTGCGGGCGATCAGAAAAAATAGGTGGCCACTACTTGTTCAATCCGGCGCGCTGGCATTGCGCCAAAGTCACTGTCAGGCTGGCCTCCATTGATCTGGTCTTGCACGGCTAAATCAATATGGGTCCAGTGATATCGCGCTTCTAGCCACACCAGCTTGCTGTAATCGATGGCATCAAAGCGGACCATGGCTGTCAGGTCCAGATGATGAATCCCTGCGTCCTGCCATGCGGCATAGGCAAACAGGTTTTGCTGAGTTGGGAGGTCCTGCAGGTTCGTCACGAAGCTTCGGTATTCCCCGTAAGCGTCAGGACTTCCTCGGCGCAGCCCGGTCCAGTCCGCCTGGTTTAAGCCCGCCTCATTGTATTCGTACTCCAAAGTTAACGAGAGCTTACTCGCGGTGGTGTAGGTGAATCCTGTGGCCAGCCGGGAGCGGAAGCGCTCCTCATTGTGCTGCATCAATGCTTGGGACAGGAGCGAGACAGTGCGACCCCCGGACCATTCTGCGTAGGCCACCGTGGCGTCATTAATTAGAGCCGTCAGGTTTAAGCCAAGCGACGGGGACACGCCATCTCCCCCCGAAATCAGAAACTGGGGGCTCATCCCTGCCGATAGCCTTTGGCTTGTGGCGAGCAGCCAGCGGTTTTGGTGGTTGGTCGCGCCAAAGTCCGGGCTGAATGGGCGGGTGCTCAGCTGATCGGCCACTTGCGGCGAATACACCCCGGTTAGAGATCCCCCGCTCCACAGCGTTTGGCCCCGCAACATCATGCTTCCGAGCCGGTTCTCTCGTAAGCTGGCGGGATCGGGCGAGATGAGGGAGCGGATCGCGTCAGCTCTGAAGATATCCGTTGGGTTGTAGCCTAAGGCGACGCCATACCGCGCATTAATGCGGCCGAGGTCGGCGATTCGATCCGGGCGCAGCTGCCAGCTCACGTAGCCCTCCTTTAACGTATTGACGTCGCTTTCTCGCGAAAAGGGACCTTGCCAATTGGTATCAAGTCGATCGGAAAGCACCGCGCGCCAGTCCGTGGCGAAGCTATTGTCATAATGTAAGTCGAACGACAGGCGCTCGCCGGTCTGCGAGTCGCCGCCCTGCAGGGTGGATGCACTCCACGCCGCTTCCGTAAACACGCGCCAATCTGCGCTCTGGTGTTGCGTGCTTGAGGTTCGATCGGCCAAGGCAAGCGCCGCCGCGTCTTCATCGTCCGCGAGCGCGGGCACAGTTGCCACTGCCAGGATCAGGAACGCACAGCGCATCCCTTACTCGGGCTTGAAGCGCGGCAGGTAATCTCGCTGCAGCCAGGCCTCAGGCACGTCGCGCCATGCGTAATTCGCATAGCGCATAACCGTGACCCAGCCGCTATCCAGACCATCGATGATGACGGTCTCAATAGGCCGCTCCACACCCAGTTCGCGCTGATAATGGCGGTAGTATGCCGTTTTGAGGAGCCTGTCGCTCTCGCTGTAGAAGTGCGCCTTCACCGGCCGATTGGTCGCAACGTCGATCCACATCTCGATGCGGTGATAGGTCACGTCGGGTGACACCGCAATGAGCGCAAGCTTATAGCAGTGGCGGGCTTGGCGCTCGCCATCCTTGATGTCTTCTTCGCCAACGAGATTTGCCCGGTAGTCCAACGCAAGATTCACGGTCACCACATCGCCGTTGGCCGCCTGACCCAGCAGGCGCTGCTGTGGGGAAATGCGAATACTTGCCTGGCTAGCGGGGTCGTAAAACCAGAGATCATTTCCATTTTTCAGCATCAGTTTGTTCGCGTCCCGTGGTGGGGCGACAAATCGGATGAGGCTGCGAAACTGGCCTCCCGTCGTGTCGGCGCGCGAATAGAGGGCGAGGGTATTGGCATCGGTCTGCGTGCCGTTGCGATATTCCACCAGCGTCACTGTGAGCCCAAACGGCCGGTCAGGATTGCGGATGGCATCGCTTGCGGCCAGGATAGCCTGTGCGCTTGGCGCCGCGCAGGCAGCATTGGCCAGGGCGAATACCGAAACGCAGGCGAGTCGTTGCAGCAATTTCATCCGTATTCCTTCACACATGACGGAGGGCATCCACGATGTTCATTCGCGCCGCGCGCTGCGCCGGCCACCAGGCCGAAAGCATCGCGACTAAAATCAGGCCTATGGCGGCGGCCAGGATCATGGCGGTCTCACCCCAGATGCGCACGGCCAGCGGCACCGGATCGACCTGACCTGGGGGCAACCAGGTCAGTCCGGCGTGATTGATCAGCCAGCCGAGTGCCAGCGCCACCACAACGCCCACCATGGCGCCGATCAGACCCAAGAGCAGGCCCTCGTACACAAACAGGCGGCGAATGCCGGCGCGGCGGACACCCATGGCGCGCAGCGTGGCGACTTCAGTCGTTCGTTCGACCACCGCCATGCTCATCGTGTTGCCGACCGTAAATAACACGATGGATCCGATCAGGACAGCCATGAAACCAAAAATGGCCGAGAACATCCCCGTGACCTGTCCATAGAAGGGATTTAGTGTGGTGTAGTCCTGGATCTCCAGAGGTTCCCCCTTCAGGGTCGACGCGAGGAGCCTTTGAAGCCGCGCCCGAGCCATTGGAATTTGGTTCGTATGCCTGAGTTGCAGGACGATCGCCGTCGCCTGTGGCTTGTCGGCGCCGTAGACCAGATGCTGCGCCTGAGACAGGTGCATGCCGACATAGACATCGTCGAATTCCTTAACTCCCTGATTCTCTGCCTTGATCACTCTTAGCGAGGCGACATTCGGTGCGCCGTGGACGTTGGCCGCAAGCAATTCGATGTGCGCGTCGTGTGTTGCTGGTACCGGATGTGCCTCCTGGGCCGCGATCGCCGCAATGTCGTCCGGAACGCGGGCGCCAGCGGGAGGCGTAATGATTGGCTGCGGACAGTTCGGGACCGAGAGCGCCCCGCACAATTGCAGCACCCGCGCAACGCCCCTGCCGACTACCACCGTGTCCGGGGGGGTTCCAGTCAATGCCAGTCGCCGCGCTGTCATGGGAAAGCCGTAGTCGTTCCACTGTCGCATGCGGTTTTGGTCCGCGACGACAAGCCCACTTGCCATAACGGTACGCGAAACCCCGGCAGCGAAATTGCCGGCGACACCGCCCAGGGAAAGGGTCGGCGTGACTACCGTGAGCATCGGTGCAAGTTCCGGATCGTGGGTTACGATCTCGAGAATGCGCGGGTAGTCCTCGATACCATACGCAGCCGGGTTCCCACTTCCGTAAAGGAAATAGTCCTTGTGCTGAATTTGCAAGTGACCGCCGCGCTGAACGTACCCCGTCTGCAACCCGTAGGTGATATCACGGCTGTAGCCTCCGAAAAGGAGGATCGTGACGGTTCCGATAACCATTGCAAACAGCGTCGCGAGGGAACGCCTGTGATTGCGCAGCAGGTTGCGCAGTGCGAGCGACAGGGTTCTCATGTCGCTGACTCCTGTGGACCTTTGTGGCGTTCAATAGCTTCGATGCGGCCATCGCGGATCCTGATCGCATCGTCGGCGGCGGCCAGAACCTCGGGATCATGCGATGAGAATATGAAGGACACCTGGTGCTCACGCTGCATCTGGCGCATGAGATCGATGATAGCTGCACCCGTATGGCTATCGAGATTTGCAGTCGGCTCGTCAGCCAGCACCAGTTTAGGTGAGGGCGCAAGGGCACGTGCGATCGCAACGCGCTGGCGCTGGCCGCCGGAGAGTTGCCCGGGCCGATGGTCCGCCTTGTCAGCCAGCCCTACCGTCTCGAGCAACCGCTCCACGATCGCGCGCCTGCGTGTGGCAGCAATACGCGCAAGCCGCAATGGATACTCAACATTCTCGTAGACGGTCAGCACCGGCAAGAGATTGAAGTTTTGGAAGACGAACCCGATATGGCGCGCACGGAAGTCGGATAGGGCGTCATCGGACATCTGCTGTACGGCTTGACCGGCGACAACAATCTTGCCGCGGTCGGCCTGATCGATGCACCCAATTAGGTTCAGTAGGGTGGTCTTGCCGCTGCCGGACGGGCCGGAGATGACCGTGAATACCCCAGGGCGGATCTCCACGTCGATGTCGGCGAGCGCCGGTACCGTGACGGTGTCGAGTCGGTACGATTTCCACACTTGTTTGAGCACCACGGGGTTCATTCGCTAACTTCCTCGACAAAGGCATGAATCACAATGGTAGATTAGTGGTTAATGTGACCATTGTCAACATCAGGCGAACCGCCTACAATAGCGCTGTCATGAAAACGCAACCTGCCCCGCGAAGGACCTACCATCACGGTGCGCTAAAAAGCGCCCTGATCCTGGAAGCGGCCAAACTGGTCGAACGACGCAAGGACGGGACGTTCACCATCCGCGACCTGGCCGCGCGCCTGGGGGTGAGCCATAGCGCAGCGTATCGACATTTCAGGGACAAGAGGACCATCCTTGCTGCCGTTGCGGAACAGGGCTTCAGATTACTGCACCTACGGTTAGCCGAGGCGGAGGAGGGTCGGGAGGCTCAACCTGGCGAATGTCTACGGGAGAAGGGCGTCGTTTATGTGATGTTCGCGCTCGAAAACCCCGGGTATTTCCGGGCAATGTTCCATTCGGAACTGAGCGACAAAAGGCAACATCCGACACTGCAGCAGGCCGCGCACGCGGCTTTTCAAAGCCTCGCGACAACGATTGAAGCGTGGCGTAGCTTGGAACCTCTGGCTGGTGGTTCGACCGAGCAGCTGTCGATCAAGGCATGGGCACAGGTCCACGGACTGGCCTGCCTGTTGGTGGATGGCCAGCTCCCCCAGCTCGCGCAGGCACGCGGTCGTCGGAAAGAGGAGAGAGAACGATTAGCTCGGGCAATCGGGGAGATCTTGGAGAGTTGATGCCGTGCCAATGACCCAACCCCACCTGTTAGGCATACAACTGGCGATCCCGCGCCCCGTGATGGACCGATGTTCCTCGTACAAGGTCAGGCGGATATGGCATCGCCGCGATGGATTCATGATCCGCTAATTGAGTCGATGCCAAGCGCCACAGCTTCCGCACCGGACCACGCAACTCGACAACCGTTCAATGAGCTGATTGCGAAGGGTAGCACCCGGGACTGCAGTATGTCTTTATGTCCGCCCGCGACGTGATGTTTAGCCACAACGCTGGTCTGGCCTACCGCGCAACCGCGGTCTCTGTCAACGAGTTCACGACTTTCAATCCCTGCTCGGTGAGGAAGACATTCACCTCGGCAGTAGTGCTACAACTTGTAGAGCGCGGGCACATTGATCTGGATTGCCCAATCACGCGGTATCTCGACCCGCCGTTGCATCGTAGCGCAGCAAGCGTCCGCCGGACTCTGCTGCATACTGCGGGCTTCGCCAATACAATTCCGTTGGCCGCGGTGCATCTTGCCGAAGAACATGCGGTCTTTGACCAGGCGCGATTCGTTGAGGATACGATCTACGCGCAGAGCCAGCCAATCTGGAAGCCGGGTGCGCGCTAGCGCGATTCGAAAGTCGGCTACCTTGTGCTTGGCGAGTTGATCAAGCGAGTGTCCGGTCAGCCGTGCGAGCAGTATGTGCAAAACAACACTTGATCGCCCCGCTGCTTCTTCACGATGACGCGGTCCTCACGTCTGATTTCTCCAAGCGCTCATCCTATGCGCGCGGAACACTGCTGCGTACGCCGTGGATAAACCGGATCGCCTGCTCGTTGCAGGCGAAAGTGAAAGCGGAAACTACCGATGTGATTCTTTAGCGGCGTCCCAAGCCGGCCTGTTCGTCAAACATGAGTCCAGGCCAAACTTACGGAAAAAGGATCTTCGCCGTAACGGGCTCAATTTCAGGCGAGCCATTCCACAACCAGGAACAGCCGCGCTTGGAAGGCCCGTGAGGCATGCCTTCGGGCGTTGGATCCTCCCGTCCGGGGAGGCCCAGGTACGCTCAAAGGGAATCGGGGAGCTCAGATATCCAGTTCAGCTTTCCAGTACGCCTTGATTGCCTTGACGGTGCTTGGGGGGAGCGGGCCATAGGCAAGGGACCTTGCTTGCTGCTGGCCGGAATCGAACCCCCAGTCGAAAAACTTCGTAACCTGCTCGTTGGTCTCCTTGGGCGCCTTCTTGCTCAGGATCTCCCAGGTGGAACCGGAAATCGGCCAGCTCTTGGCACCGGGCTGATCAGTCAAAATGACATAGAAGTCCGGAGCCTTGGTAAAGTCCACGTTCGCTGCCGCAGATTGGAACCCTTCGAGGCTGGGGCTTACCAGCTTGCCGGCGTGGTTATACATGCGCGCGTAGCTGAGTCTGGTTTCGAGGATATAGGCATATTCAACGTATCCGATGGAGCCACGGATTTGCTTAACGAAGTCAGACAGCCCTTCACTTCCCTTGCCACCGATGCCGGTGGGCCAGTTAAGGGCCGTGTCCGCCCCGATTTTCTGTTTCCATTCGGGACTGACTTTGGATAGATAATTGGCGAAAGTGAAAGTTGTACCCGAGCCGTCCGAGCGGTGCACGACATTGATGGCAATGTCCGGCAGGCGCAATCGCCTGTTTAGGGCGACGATTGCCGGGTCGTTCCACCGCTTGATTTCACCCATAAATATTTTCGCCACGACGGGTCCGGTGAGAACGAGCTGGCCTGGGCCGATGCCCGGGAGATTGTAGATGACATCCAAGCCCGCAATGGCCGTAGGAAACTGGATCAGCCCGGCTGCCTTAAGATCCTCGGGAGTGAGCGGCATGTCGCTGGCACCAAAAGCAACCGTTCCGGCCTCAATTTGCTTGATTCCGCCACCCGAGCCGATCGATTGGTAGTTCACTTTTGTGCCGGTCTTTTGTTCGTAGACTTCGCTCCATTTGGACACGAGTGGGTACACCCAACTACTCCCTGCGCCCGTAATTTCATTGGCGCTGGCGTGGGTGGCAGCGAATCCTAACGCGAGCGCCACGGTTGTAGCGCCTAACGTCTTAATCAATGTTCTTCTCAGCAGCATTATGGTGTCCTCCTTCTAAAGTTGTTGGCCTCGCCTGCTGCGCCTTCGCGTGCGAGTTTAGTGACGGCTATCTATCCTAGGCACTGCCGTGACCACTGCATGCGCAATGTTAAAGCTATCGATCGCGGAGCGGGAGGAAAGTTTCATGACACATTTATTACCGAATCCAAGACGGGAGGTCCCCACGACGGGGAGCGGACGCTGCCCCTAATGCCCGTGACACGTGTGGCGACGCATGAAGCAGGAAGACGATCAATAACCATAAGAAAATGATAGTTATCGCGGCGACCAAACACCGTAGCGGATCGCTTGGGTTGGGAAAGCGGCGCTCGATTGCTCCTCAGTGGCTTGCGCCGGCTTGATTTCCAGATTCCATGAAGCGGTAGAAGGTCGATCGGGTATCGGGGTAATATAAGAGCCTGAGTTCACGAGTGGAGATGAATTCGATGGGACGAGTACCTAAAGAAGAATATCTCGAGAAGGCCAAGACGTTGAGCAAGGAAGAACGGGAACGATTGTTATCCCGCACAAGGACAAAGCTCGCCCGCAGACTGGAAGACAAGAAGCTCAGCGCGCTAGAAGTTGTCGCGATCCAGCTTGAAATAGAAGATGACGAGTTGCAGGAATGGCGCGAGAAGATGGCTGAATTTAGGAATCGTACGAAGGCCAAATAGTTTGAGCACCTTATAGTGCAAGAACAGCCTTTGCCCGACTTGGTTAAACACGTCCGCTGCGCAGTGTTATTCGAATGAAATGCCCTTGCATCGGGCTAAGAGGAATGTGAATGCCACCCCGCTACACGGGCTAGGGATGCAGATGGCCAGATGCCTGCGGCGTTGCTAAATCGGAATCGCCAAATCAGGACCTCATGAATTGCTGCGGCGAGATTACCCGTTTTGTCCGACCATGCAGAACCGATTTTGCTGCGACGCCGAGGCGCACCGCGAGAGGAGGCGATACGTCATCGACGACACGATTTCTTGCCGGTGTGGAGACCCTGACCCGATTCTTTGCCTTGCGTTGGCCCAAAGTGACATTCCGGGTTGGGCGGGGCGTCACCGGGCGCACAGCCCATGTCCCCCTGTGTCAACTTACACAAAAATGCCATCCGTTCGCGGCAGCATGTAACCATACTCCGCGCGTCGCGTGGACGACTGGAATTTCGGGGGAGACAATGGCCACCCACCTGACCACGACAAAATTGGGATTCGCACTCTGTTTGGCCCTGGGTTCCCATCAAGCCTGGGCTTGGGGGGCAACGGGACACAGACTGGTCACTACGGTCGGGATGCAATCACTACCAGAATCCTTGCCAGCCTTCTTGAGGACACCCGAGGCAGTCACTTGGGCTGCCGAATTGGGACGGGAGCCCGATCGATCCAAGGGATCGGGTCCAAGCCATGACCGGGATCTTGACCCGGGGCACTTTATTAACCTCGGTGATTCTGGTCTGGTAGCAGATGTTATCCCGTTCAATCCGCTTGCTCCCAGCCGCGAAAAATACGATTCGGCGCTGCGCGAGCATGGCTTCGATGAATATCAGGTCGGGTTTCTTCCATATTCAATCGTCGATGGTTGGCAACAGATTCGCAAAGACTTGGCATACTGGCGCGCTGACGTCGCGGGTGGACAGCTCGCGAAGAAAGAGGAAGAGCGCGCCTGGTATGAACAGGACCGCAAGATTCGGGAGATGTTGACCCTTCGGGACATTGGTTACTGGAGCCATTTTGTGGGCGACGCCAGTCAGCCCCTTCACGTCTCGGTTCATTATAACGGCTGGGGTAATTATCCAAACCCTGAAGCATTTACGAACAATAAGGGGCTCCACGCAAACTTCGAGGGAAAGTATGTTGCCAGTGAGATTCATCTGGAGGATGTCGTTGCCGCACTCCCTTCGCCCAGGAGTCTCGGCTGTGGCATTGAGGAGCAGACTGTCTCCTACCTTATTGAAACCAACCGGCAAGTGGCCCCACTTTACCGGCTAGAGAAGCAGGGCGCCTTCGCCGTCGGGCAGGCTTTGGGGAAACCCTTTGTAACGACACGCTTGACTGCGGCTGCAGCTGAGCTAAGGGATCTGGTCGTTGCTGCCTGGACATGCAGTGAAGCGGTGGCCGTCGGGTACCCACCGGTACCCGTCAAGAATATTGAATCTGGGATCACTGACCCCTACTTTGCATTGGTTGGAGGGGACTGATCCGAAATATTGACGTGCAGTAAGTCGGATCGTTGCCATTTAAGTCGAGCAGGCAAAGTCATCTGCGGCAAGACTTGACTCATGGGGTGGCCACGACGGGGTCCGGTGGGCGATGCGAAACCCAACTCGACCCTATCGGACATTTCTGTACAAGTCCGTCACTCGGAACCGGGGCGACGCATTTGTCTATACAATAAAAAAACTCACAACCATCGGAGCCAACATGCAGTTGACTGTCCTGGGCTGTTCCGGCGGAATCGGTGGTGGCCGGCACACCACATGTTATCTAGTCGACGATGATACCTTGCTCGATGCCGGCACTGGCATCACGACATTAACGATGCTGCAGTTGGCGCGCATCGATCAGGTGTTTCTGACACACAGTCACCTGGACCATGTGCTGGGTCTACCGTTGTTGCTCGATACGGTAGGCGGTATGCGCTCGACTCCGGTAACGGTGTACGCGTTACCGGAGGTACTGAACGTGCTCGACCATAATCTATTCAATGGGAAACTGTGGCCAGACTTTCGAAGCATCCCGTCGCACGAGCACCCATGGCTGCGTTTCCACTCCGTGCCACTGGGCTCCTCAATTCGATTAGGCGCACGAGAGTTTACCCCGTTGCCCGTCGTTCACGTCGTACCTGCCTGCGGCTGGCAACTGAATGACTCGGGCGGCTCACTGGTGTTTTCCGGCGATACAACGAGCAGTGAGGCGTTCATCCAGGCACTCAACGCCATACCTGAGTTGCAGCACCTCATCATTGAGACGTCATTCGAGAATGCGCAAGAAGGGGTTGCCGTCGTCGCCAAACATCATTGCCCAGATTCCGTGGCACACGATCTGGATCGGCTGACTGCACGGCCAGAGGTCTGGATTGCCCACCTCAAACCTGGGCATGAGGACGCAATCATGGCCGAACTCAAACTGGCTGCACCGAAGTGGAACCCGCGTGTCTTGCAGAATGAGCAGGTGATCAAGTGGTGATCCCCGATGCGCGGTTGCGGCTTAACGGCAGCTGCACCACCAAATGGACCCCGGTGTGGAGAGGGCAGGATCCTGGGAGGATGTTTGGCCCATCCGCCACGTTCACTCTCCATGGAGTGGTCCCAGGCGCACGGCTGGTTCGAGGATGAAGTCGAGACACACGTTTGACTGGCTCGTCCCCGTCGCGGCCGTGATGCTCGGTGCAGTCATTTTCGTGCTTGACCTCCCGGCATTGCAGGTATTGCGCAATACCGTTTTCGATCAATATCAGCGTTGGGCCCCGAGGGTTTATTCAGACGCGGCCGTACGCATCGTCGACATTGACGATGCAAGCCTGGCTCGATTGGGCCAGTGGCCTTGGCCTCGTACGCGGATTGCCGAATTGGTGGACCGTCTCCGTTCCTCCGGTGCTGCGGCGGTTGTCTTTGACATGATGTTCGCCGAGCCTGATCGGACCTCGCCGACCGCCATGCTCGCCCTATGGAAGCCGACACCCGGACTGCGCGCCTATTTGACCGCTTTACCGGATCACGATAGCGTCCTAGCCAATAGCATCGGCCAGGGTGGCGTTGTGCTGGGTTATGCGGTGACACGCGAGGGGCCGCCGCCGAGCCATTTTGCCAAGCCTTTTAGGACGGTGGATATCGGACCCTCACCCCTGCCTTTTTTGAATCAATTCAACGGCGCCGTCACGGCGCTCCCCGCATTGCAGGATGCGGCGGCGGGAAATGGGGCGATCTCGTTCATTCCCGATTCTGATGGCGTGGTACGCCGGGTGCCACTGCTATTGCGTTTGGGCGATGGGGCTGTTCCTTCACTGGTGGCTGAGGCTTTGCGGGTCGCACAGGGCGCGCACAACTACGTTGTTAGAACGGCCGCCGAGGCGGGTGCGGGACTCCAGGAAATCCGCATCGGCAACATCGTGATCCCCACCACGGCTCAAGGGGAGATATGGGTTAAGTACACCAAGCGTGTGGCGGCGCGCTACATACCGGCCTGGAAGGTGTTTGCCGGCCAGGCCGCCGAAGAATCAGTACGGGACCATATTCTGC
This sequence comes from Thiobacillaceae bacterium, assembly GCA_052145875.1. Taxonomy (GTDB): domain Bacteria; phylum Pseudomonadota; class Gammaproteobacteria; order Burkholderiales; family Thiobacillaceae; genus DASQBT01. Next base: position 8,349 of record JBKQNQ010000053.1, on the reverse strand, counting down.
TCGTAGGGAGTTCCGCCGCAGGCTTGATGGATCTACGCTTCAGCCCACTGGGGGGGATATTGCCCGGTGTTGAAGTGCACGCTCAAGCACTGGAACAGATGATCGCCCAAAGTCAGCTGTCTCGGCCCAATTGGGCAAAGGGCCTTGAAATGTTGGTCATCCTGGCGGGCGGGCTCGTGGTGGGTTTTTTGGGCATGCGGGCCGGTGCTCTGTTGTCTGCCACCGCTGCCGCTACCACCATTGTGGCGATGGGCTGGGTGGGCTGGTACGCCTATTCCCACCTTGGCCTGCTGCTTGACCCGGTTACTCCTGGCGTGACGCTTCTGCTCATTTTTATCCTGACGAGCCTGCTCCATCACGCTACCACCGAACATCGGCAGCGCTGGTTAAAGCAGGCATTTGCTCATTACGTGTCGCCCAACCTGGTGACCCATCTCGTCGAAAATCCGGACGAATTGGAACTGGGTGGTACCCGGCGGGAATGCAGTTTCATCTTCACCGATCTGACGGGGTTCACCAACCTAATGGAACGGCTGAATCCGGAACTGGCCGTCTCCCTACTCAACGGCTACTTAGACAACATGATCCGTATCGCCTTCCAGTACGAGGGCACATTGGATCGGATTGTCGGCGATGCGGTGGCCATCATGTTCTCGGCTCCAGTGGAGCAGCCCGACCATCGCAGTAGGGCGATGCACTGTGCGCTAGAAATGCATCGTTTTGCCGGGCGCTACGCCGCCGAGGCAAATGGCCGCGGCATTCCCTTTGGGGCGACGCGGATGGGCATCCATACGGGCGAGGTCACGGTGGGAAATTTCGGCGGCTCTACCATCTTCGATTACCGCGCCCTCGGCGACCCGGTCAACACCGCGGCCAGGCTGGAGACGGTTAACAAGCAGTTGGGCACATTGGTGTGTGTTTCGGAGGCAACGGTCTCGGGTTGCGACGACGTCCCGGCAAGACCGGTGGGCAGACTGGTCCTGAAAGGCAAGACCGAGCCGCTGTTAGTCTATGAACCGATGTTCACGGCAGACGGCGAAGTGGCCAGATCCGATTCAGCTTATGCGGCCGCGTACACGTTGATGGCTCAGAATGATCCGGGCGCCCTGGAGGCCTTTAAACGGCTGGCCGCGGAACGCTCCAGCGATCCCTTGGTGTCCTTCCATCTCCAGCGTCTCGGTAGTGGCCAAATGGGTGAGGTGATCATTTTCACCGAAAAGTGACCACGCCTTCGTTCGGACCCGCGAACGGAGGCGGTGTGATCGCTGCGGTCCCTTGCACTTCGGGAAATTATTCAATTCATGACGCAGCGTGACTTAAAAGAAATCCAAGGCGGTTATGCGTCGCTGCGTGGGGACCCAAACCTAACTTTGGGTCCCAAACTGGTCGGGCTAATTCGGGCGGCTTGCGCATGTATCAAGTAGGGATGGAGGGGGCGGTCGTCTCAATCAGTGATGCTGGCCAATTATCGCCATAGGCCAAGCGACTGGCAGCCCGGGCCACTCGGTGGAGAGCTGCGTTAACCCACGGTGCGGGTGCAACGCATGCCGAAGCCGGGGCGCCCAGGATAGCCCGTTCCCAGGCGGTCTCGCGCCTTTGAATAACCACCCTCTAGCGGATGGTAACCTCGACCCGCCGATTCAAGAGTTCCGGCGTGTTATCCGGAGTCTGCACCGCCAGCATGCTCTTCCCATAGGCAGCCAATGTGATTTCTTGGGTGGGTGCGCCGCTCCTCAGGATGAGCTTCTCGATGGCCTTGCTGCGCCTCAGCGAGAGGTGGTCGTTGAGGCCATTGCTACCGACGGTATCCGTGTTGCCGGCGATAGAGACGTCGGCTGCGGGATGTTTGCGGATCTCGTCCACGATGAGGGGAATGATCGCTCGCGAGTCCTGCGTAAGCCGCGTCCTGCCCGTTGTGAAATAGAGGATCAAGGTCACCGGCAGCGGTGGCATAGCCTCGACGGTATCACCAAAATCCTTCCGGTACTGATCTTGGTCTAACGCGTAAATCTTGCTGGAGTAGCCGTCGATCAGCACGGCCTGACCGTCCTTGTCTAAAATGGTCCCCTTGGCTTTACCCTCCAGGATTTCCAATTCGCCGAGCGGGCCGGTGGGGCTTTCCATAAGCGACACATAGGAGTGTGGCAGTTTGGGTAGGCCTTCGTCCAGAATCTGTTTGGTGGAGCTCTCGACCGGCATGAAATCCATTGCGGCGACTTGCGCGTCGGGCGTGTAGTCGATTCCGTCAAGTGTCAGGCTCGCACCGGCGTGCTCCAGAAAGATGTCTTCACCCCGGGTATGAAATACCACTTTGCTCGGCTCGCCGTTTGGATTGTCCAGCAGGATGATGTAGGAACGCATCGCCCTCAGGGTTTTCGCCAGTGCTGCGAAGGCGGGGCCGAAATCGTCCTGGAGGCGCCGTTTGTCAACGGAATGAGGCAGGTCAGGATACCCGTCGATGAACAGGCCCTGGCCGGCCCGATTCAAAACAACGGGTTTTGCGTCGCCCAGCTGGATGGACAGCGTACCAATCGAGCCGCTGGACGACTGCAGCAATGTTGCGTAGGAGTGGGGCAGATCTGGAAGGCCGGCTGCGAGCGTTTCCTCCATCGTGTCAAGCACCGGGCCGAAATCCGGGCCCAGACCGGAATTATTGACCCGGTACTCCACATCCAAGACCCGATCGCTGTAGAACGCATACCCCTGTTTGCTAAGTGTCGCAGTGCCCTTTTTCCAAGCCACGTCGACACTGGTAGACGTGCCATCAGGTGCAGGGGGGAGATAGACGATCTGCGAGGCACAGCCGCTCGCCAGCAAACCGGCAATCACTATGCAGGTGGATAGCCGCATCGGATTCTGCTATTAGTCCGGTTCGACTTTGACCACGAAATAGGTGCCGCGTACCCCAATGGTGCCGGTGGGTGTCTTGACCGACACCCCATCCGGCTTGATCTTCCCGATGGCTCCGGACAGGTAGGCCAAGGTACCCCTTGCCAAGCTCGCACCTAACTGCAGCTGACCCTTATTCGGCGCGTAGACGTATTGGTCCACCGTCATCTCGGTGTCGGGACCGAAGGACATAACCGTATTGTCCTTAAAAGTGATGCCCAAGGATGCATTGGCACCAGTCCGGATGATGCTGCCTGTCATCACCGGTGTGCCGACGCCTGCCTTCACCAGCTGCCCGGCAGTGATCACCGATGCCCCCCCCTTGACGGTCTTGACATAGCCAATAATTGGTTCACCGGCCCAGGCAGTCAGGGCAAAACTGAAAACCAGGACCGAGATAATATGGCGCATTGGCATGGCGGAATTCCTTATAGTTCTTGCATTCTGTATCAATCTAGCACATGGACTGCTCGCAATGGCATCCTGGCAGGTCCCCCCACTCGCAGTTACGTTGAGTCCCTCAGGTTTAAGGGGCCCGTTTTTCTGGTTCCACTAATCACGTTGCGCCCGTGCGGACCGAGATAGCGCAGGGCCAGGATGGTTATATCGTCGGACTGCTCGGAGCCACTTGAGAATTCGGCCACAGCCCCTGCGAGCCGGGCTACCAGTTCGTCCATATTGCCCTGGGAAGACTCGTCATTGAGGGCAGCCTGCGTTCGCGCCAAAGAAAACATTTCTTGGCCTGGATTCTCGGCCTCGGTAACCCCGTCACTGTACATGACGAGGCGATCACCGGGGGCTAGGGTAATATCAATGTGCTGGTATCGTGCTTGGGGCGCGACACCCAGCAGGGGCCCCTGCGCGCCCCGGACCACCTCGAATGGTGCGCCTTGACGAGAAAGAAGTGGCAGCGGATGGCCCCCGTTGACAAGTGTCAGTCGGCCGTCACGCACGGACAGGACAGCGGCGCAGAGGGTAACAAACATCGAAGTCTCGTTTCCTTCACTGAGCAGCTGGTTGAGCGTGGGCAGTAGCTGATCCAAGGCGTTTTTTGTGCACCCCTGGGCGCGTAATAAAGTGAGCGTACGCATCATAAAAAGGGCCGCCGGCATCCCCTTGCCTGACACATCGCCAACCGCCAGCAACACGTGGTCCTCGCTTATCGGAAACGCATCGTAGAGGTCACCGCCAACTTCCTTGGCCGGTAGAAGATAGGCGTGGATGTCGAGTTGATCGTAGCGCGGAAAGAGTGGCACATGGTGGGGCAACAATCCCATTTGGATATCTCGGGCCGCCGCCAATTCGCGCTTCAGGTGGTCAAACTTCAGCTGTTGTTCCAGACTGTGGATCATCCTTTCGCTATTAAGACGCAGGCGGTGGGTAATCAGGCGCGTGAGGTTGCGCATAACCTTGGGGATAGGGGCAAGGTGGCGCCAGAAGTCGTCTTCATGCATCGCAAGGACCTCGCTCTCTCCGACAGCGTATACATACGCTGAGGCCGCGTGCCCATCGATGATGGACAGTTCACCGATTGCCTCCCCTGGCGAGATCGGCATCCCAGTTTGCGGATCGTCCTGCGTCAGACGCGCCTCCATTTGACCGGAAAGGAGGATATACAAGTGATGGTTTGGCCGACCCGCCTCAATCAACATCTCGCCATCTCGGAGCCGGAGACGTCGACTTGCCGTTAGGGCGGCGACAATGTGCGAGGAGTGATTAACGCCCTCGAATATCGGTATCCAGCTGTAGTCCAACGGTGCGTCTGACATGGTAACGATGGAGCCGGTTAGTCCGAAGGCGGAGCAGGTTGGATCGGCAAGGTCATGCAGAGGATGTTACGGTCATGCTCTCGCCGGTAATGCATGTAACTCGTATATTCCCGCATCAGATGAATTCCCAGACCGCCCGGCCGGACGTCCTCGAGCGTCCTGGGTAAGGGTGCCTGCGCATGGGCAGTCGGATCAAAGGGCGGACCATCGTCTAGCACCCCAATGGCAATATAACCGTCATGCAAGCTGCAAACCAGTTCGATCTCGCCTTCTGCGCTCGCGCCGCGAGCGTGATCCATCACATTGGTGACAGCTTCCGTCAACACAAGATCCAGACTGAAGCTCGTTTCTTTGGAAAGGCCACATTGGCTGGCAAACTGACGGATCCAGTCCCCCAGCATCTCCAGTTGGCGATAGTCTTTGGATAACTTGGTTCGCAATGAGCATTGCGGAGGGTATTCCAGCAGAGTGGGCGCGCGGTTCGTGATGACTTCAGCGATCTACTCCGGCAGGGCAGTCAATGCGACTGCCTCGTCGGCATAGATCCGGATCAAACTCTCAATCCCCGCGGTCTCCAATGCTTCCCTAACCGAGGGTTGCAGACCCACTAGGACCAACTGGCCACCACGATTGGATTTGGCCTTAGCGCACGACAGCAACAACCGCATTCCAATCGAGGCAATGAATTGCACCTCGCGCATGTCGACGATGACGTGATTCCTGTCCGTAGCCGTTAGGGATGTGAACCGTTGAGCGATTTCGTCAGAGCCTTTGAGGTCCAGCCGTCCGCTCAGCCGAATGCACCTCGTCTGCGGGTTCAACTGGTCAACGGCAATATTCATGGGCATCTCGGGCTGATTCTTGACGGTACAATGTTACTATAACGCGATAAGAATGAAACCGATGGCCGTGAGATTTCACGAAACTGTCACATTGCGCGTCACGCCAGCTCGGCACTTGATTCCACAGTCAGGGAGTCGCCGTGTAATCAACACGGAAAACGCCACTCCGGCTTTGCGGCCTGCCTTAGGTTTAACCAACAAAACCATTAAACCGGTCAATTCGGCCAAGCAATGCGAAAATGCCGAGCGCTGGGTGGGGCTCGCGCCACAGAATCATGTCACGATGGATGCTCGTGCAGTTGGCGCGAAGGCCAGGGACCAATTATTCCAGACAAGAGCAAAAGCCTTCGTCCATCATCCTGGTCGGTTCAATCCTCAATTCCCTCTGAGCGTCGTGATCACGCCTGTGGCGGGGTCCATAAAGAGCTGTCGCAGTTGAATATGGTGGAAGTCGAACAGATTTTCTAGCGAACCTGCCCTGGCGTCGAGGGAGCCGCCACCGATGCGTTCAAGATACCAGTTATCCTCGATAAAGCGCAAAACCGAACTTTGGTCCGTTGTGCTGTGATCGACGAAATTGCTCTTCGCCCAGGGTGACACGACCAGTAAGGGGAGGCGTGGACCGTAACCGCAACGCCCTTGGATCGCACCCGGCTCCGCACTTCCGCAGGCACCCGGGGCAGTTAAAGCATCCCCTGCGGTCGTCGAGCGGCTTACGATAGGCGGCATAACGTGGTCGTACCAACCATCCGAATCATCATAGGCAATGATGATGGCCATATCTTTCCACGCTGGCAACGCCTGCAGGCGGTTGATTGTGTCCACGAGAAATTCCTGCTCTGCGAGCGGATCCGAATAGCGCGGATGGCCATCCTGGTAGGCCGGTGCCTTCAGGAAACTGACTGCAGGCAGGTTCTTGGCCTGGATCGCGTCCCAGAACGCGCTCAGATCGTACTGATGATTGGCTTGGTCCTCATTGTGACCGATAATCTTCGCTGACAGCGGCGGCAGGTGGTGCGGGTTCGACGTGGACTTGTAGTACTGAAACGGCTGGTGATGTGGGATGTAGTCTTTCACCATTTGTCCGTCACTGCCGGTATGGTGCGCATTGCAAACCGCCCTGGAGCCTGGCTGGTTTGGGTTGTAGGTCACCGTGGGGTTGAATCCGCCCTGAAAGAATCCCCAGGTGATCTTACGCGCCGTTAACAAATCGCCGACGTTGCGCCCCAAAACCCCCACGCTGTCCCGCGTTGTGCAATCGTCATATGCCGGCTGTGCGTCACCGATCACTGTGTAGCGGTTCTGCGTGGCATCAAACGTTACTTCCTTGGTTTTCACATCGACTGCATTACCCGTATTGGCGGAAATCAGATTGAGCGCCCCCGGCGTAGACGGTCCGAAGCCCGTGCCAAAGCTGTTGTCGCTCATGGAGAAATGTTGGGCGAAGTTCCACAGTGCCGTGACAGTATTCCCGTCAAAGTAGCCCATCACGTCTTTTTTGTCGCACACGATGTTTCCGCTCTTGCCGGGACCGTTACCGAGCGTCTCAACGAATCTGTCCATCATTCCATGATCCATTGCCCGTTGTTCATCCGTGTAGTCATGATCTTGATCACAACGCGCTGCGCGCGAGCGCGGCAGACGAAAGGGAGCCGTTGCGTTGGGGTTGTACTCGAGCAGTGCCTGGGTGAGTCCATTGACCGTCGGTGTATTGGGCCTCATATGAAAGGCAGGTTCGCCGGTCGGATTCGCCGCGGTCGGGTAAGTCCCGAAGTAGTGGTCAAAGGAAACGTTTTCCTGGTAGATCACCACCAGATGCTTGATCGGCGTAGACGTAGGAGGACCCACAGCTCGCGTGGGGGTCGAAACCAGCATTGCCAGTGCGGTTGCCGTGGCGGCGACGAGGCGGAAGTGACGATCAATCTGCATCATGCTCGTGCTCCTCATTCGGGGACGGGCCAGTTCGCCAAGGAAGGTTGCCGTATGATAAATCCTAGCCGTCGAACGTGACAACAAGCATGTTGTAACCTAATCCCGTCCCCGAAGGAACGCGAAACGGCGCGTATTGAAACAGCGCATTTATTGCAGAGCAGTGAGACCTTAAGGCGCGCAGGTTGGCGCCTATGCGTTGGATCCGTTTTCTTTGGTCGACGGAAGAAAGCAGTCAAAATGCTCCTTCTTCACCTGGCATTCGGCTATTGCCCTGCCCACCCGCTGCATCGGCGGCATAAGCCGTACCGCATCCATCTTATGCAAGGGTAAATGGGCCAGATCCTCACATCCAATTGAGGCCAGCCGCTGCTCCACAAGCTCGACGTTATACCGACAATAGGTGAAGAGTTTGCTCGACAGCGGTCCCTGACTACCAATCATGTCTCCAATCTCCGAATCAATGATATCTCCCACCAGGCATTTCCCGAAGACCCTGCACAGCATGTCCTGCTCAATTAGGGACCCGAACATCAGCGCTGCCGGGGTCTTCACGATGGAGTAGAGACGATTCATCTTCCTCGGCGCAAGGTCAGGCGCGGAATTGGGGTGCAAGCCGGTACCAACCGAAACCACGAGCAGTTCCTCCTGTCCGGGCGCCCACTGGATACGGTATTCGGGCAGCGTTGCGGTAAGAAACATGAGGAAAGCAGGGTTGTTGTAGGGGGTGAGCCCTCCATCAACAAAAACAAACCGTCGATCGCCCAACATCAGTTGTTCCGGGGCGAAGTAGGTTGGAGCGGCGGTGCTTGCACGCACCACTTTCCACAAAGGCAAGAGTAAGTTGGAATCTGGCGAAGCAGGGTCATTGTATTTGGCCTTGGGATTATTGGTGATCGGCCAAGGTGAGTCGGTGGTGG
>JBKQNQ010000052.1:0-16786 GCA_052145875.1 Thiobacillaceae bacterium | reverse complement strand
AGCTCATTCAGATCCCCTGTTGAGCATTTCGGTGAACGGCCGTTTCGTATCGAGTCAATCGTGTTGCACCAAGCGGGCACAATGCAACCCTTCGCCTTTCGAACGGGTCGCCCAAGTCGCGGTTTGCCCGGGCAGAATCCAAGGTGGATTTGCCCCACCAACCAAGCTTGATGGATCCCGGGTATGAGCTTTATCGGCCGGTTCCAAGAAATTTATAGGGCTGCGATCGAAATGGATACGCCTCACCGGGTGACGCAGGTTGCCCGGGGCCTTTTCACACCCGCACAATCGCCCGCATGATTGCGGGCCGGGATGCGGCCCTTTGGATCGGATGGCAGGCTTTCCCCACGCCGTTACGCGCGAAGAAATGGGCGAGTGACTTTAAGACTTTCAGCGGGTTTCATTGTAAACATGTAGTGACCGGTGCCATGGATCACCCGGTGTTCCGTATGCGCTGGAAGTCTCGGGCGATGGTAGCGCTCCTGGAAATCGTAGCCGATGAAGCTACAACTTCCACTGAGAAGCATGAGCCTCCCGGTGTAGTTGTCCAGGCCCTGCGTATAGTCATCTCGAAATCGGCTGGGATCAGCCAGCAACGGGATGACCGTTGCCTTCATCAAGGCGTAACCCGCGCGCCTGAACGTGTTGCGGGGCAGCATTTCTCCGACGCAGTGGTAAGGCGGGCCGCTCGACGCCTCCATGATCTTCGTCGCGATGTAATCCATCGGTTCGTGCCCGTCTTCAGAGGCGATGAATGGATAGCGCGCAATAATCGGCAGCATGGAGAACCCTCTCCAAAACGTCTGATACCGGCGCAACGCGGCGGCCATCGCCTTTGCTGAGTCCGGATGCAGCATTCCAGGCTCCGCAATGAGCGCATGGCTGACTTTATTGCCCCAGCGCGCGAGATAGGCCGTGACGATCATGCCGCCCCAGGAATGACCGATCAGTCGCACCGGTTTACCCGCGCCATGAAAATCAATGAACGCGTCGAGATCCCGCACAAATGCGTCCATGGACCCATCGGGCGTGGCTTCTCGCGGCGAGCGGCCGGAGCCACGCTGATCATAGAACAAGATGTGGTACTCATCTAAGAGGGCCTGAAGCGCGAGCAGATAGGCGTAGTCTCCGCCTGGCCCTCCATGAACGATGATGAGCGGCGGATTGTCCGGTGACCCGAAGGTTTCAGCATGAAATGCGTAACCGCGAAGCCGGATGGCGGGCAACGTGGAATCCAGGGCCGTTGTCTTCGGAACGTGCAAGCATCGCAACCTGAATTTAAAACGGTTAACCATGGCAAGGGATCCTAAGGTCTGGCAATTGCCTGCGCGGCACACGAAGTGTCTCACAGTGCCCGACCCGGTGAAGCCGGGTTCGGTAAAACGCAACCCCCCGTTGCCCACGGAACCCTCGTACCCCCGCTCTTAACGTGGATGGCGGCGGCTCGCGTGAGGCGCCCGGGTGGAGGGATTGCAAATTCGAAAGCAACCGTCGCCGTGTGGGCGTTGCGAGCCCAAGCGGTCTACGGCGGCATCAATCTTCCTGAGGCATCGAACCGATCGAGGTCGTTGTAATAAAGTTGTAAGAAAAACGTCACGCTTGTTTGCAATGATAGGCTGACCGCGTTGCCCGCATGACTTCGCCGTCGGAACCTGCTCGCCACGATGTATTTCCGGGGTGCTTGCTCAAGGCGCATCGGATGAAACACCGGACCAACGGACTCTTTACCAACCACGCGCCGGCCGGTGCCGGGCTTAGAACATCGGGGGTTCACCACTGTCTTGTCACTGCTGCGCGCCACGCGCATCGTGTTTGGAAATTCTTCCTGCCGAAATCTTTGGTCTGGTCGCCTACGTTTCGGCGCATTTATACGGACCAGCCCGTTGCCTCAGACTGTTGGAGTTTGATCGATGACCTCAAGACTTAAAAAAACCGGAGTTGCACTGATCCTGGGCGCATGCGCCTGGACAGCCAGCGGCGCCACGGCGCGTGATTCCTATACCTACGAACAACTGAAGAACGATCCCGGCCTCTTGGGCCGTGCGTTGGAATCCAGCAGGGAATTGGGAGAGCATGGCCTGCTCCCGGTGGAGCGGGACGTCATCTCGTTGTCGAAGGGACTCAAGCAATGTCAAAACGAGGAGGAGCCGAACTGCAAGGTTTCCTACGATCGCTGCCAAACGGAACTGCAATGGGTTGAGGAAGCGATGCTGGTGGAACGACTCTCCAAGGAAAAATCCAAGAACAGCGGGCCGCTCGTAAGCCTGGGCGGCTGGGAGCCGTTCGCAGCGTCCAATGTCATCGCGCTTGAACACACGGAAGGCAGTTACGAAAGAATCATCGCCGCGACGAACAAGAAGCCGTGCGTTGCGGAGCGCCAAGCACGATAGCCACCCGACCGATTGCAATCGGCCCCCCCGTACCTGGGTCCGACGGTGTTGATTGCATGACGCGAGGCGCAGGATACGGCTGGATTTTGTGAGATTGCCTGCCAATACTTAGATGATGACTCAGGCATCGATACCGTATCGCCGAAGAGCAGAATTCACGTTGATCTTCCTGGGCTTGCCCCTCGTGGATTGGTGGCAAGACGCGGCGCTGAAGCGTTGGATCATTCCTCAGCTCCTGCTGGTGGGCGCGGTGTGCATAGCGGTGCTGTGGCGGGACTCCGGGTTTGATCGGCGTCAACTGCTTTCCATCCCCGATGGCTTCTCACCTTTGCTGCGCATCGTTTCCGTGTTCCTGGTGGGCGGCGCCATCTTGCTAGGCCTCGCGGCTTGGTCGGGCGAGGTGGATCTGTTCGGTTTCCCGCGCGAGCGTACCGCGCGATGGCTGTCGGTGTTGCTCCTCTACCCGCTCTTCTCTGCACTGGCACAAGAGGTGATCTTTCGGGTGTTCCTGTTCCACCGTTACCGAACGCTGTTCGTTACCCCCGCAAGCATGATTAGCGCAAGCGCGTTGGTCTTCGCCTTTGCGCACCTGATCTTGGACAATTGGCTGGCCCCACTCTTGGCCCTCATCGGCGGGGTGCTGTTTGGGTGGACCTACCTGCGGACCCGATCGCTACTCCTGGTCACGCTGGAACATGGGTTATGGGGCAATTGGCTGTTTACGGTCGGGCTGGGGAAGTATTTTTACGGTGGCCACCTTTGAGCTCCACCCGCACGGTCCGGACATGGGCCACACCCCCTTCACTTCAAGCTCTTGTTCTTGGACTCCATCCGGGCCTTCAGCTCCGCGAACGGGTTGAACGTGGCGTTCGCGGCTAGCTTGGCTTCAGCGGTGGCGTTGCCCAAATCCATAAGCTTGGCATGCTCATGTTCATGGCAGTAGGTGCAAAGCAGTTCCCAATTGCTGCCATCTTTCGGATTATCGTCGTGGTTGCCGTTCTTGTGGTGAACTTCGAGGAGTTGGAGATTGGCGTGCGTAAATGTGCGGGCACACCGCCCGCACACCCATGGAAAAAGCTTTAGGGCCTGCGCCCGATAGCCTTCGGCGCGCTTCGCGGCGTCACGCCGAGCTTGTAGCACCACTTGATCCAAACGGTCGTTTCCGGGTGACATCGGGACCACCTCCTTAAGTGCTAAGGTAGCGAACTTTCACGATCTTTACTATCTTACGAAAAAAATCGGTGCGGCAAAAACCGCCGCCCAGTTTAGCCGAACTCAACCGAAAGGATGCCCATGACGCAGGTCCCATCAAAATTTGTGTGGTACGACGTGATGACGAGCGACTGCAAGGCGGCCGAATCCTTCTACCGGAGTGTAATCGGCTGGACGACGGCGGATTCCGGTATGCCTGATGGCTCCTACACGCTTTTTTCGGCGGGTCCAACGATGGTGGGCGGGCTCATGCCGATTCCTGATGAGGCACGCACCATGGGCGTTCGGCCCACCTGGATGGGCTATATCGGGGTCGATGATGTCGATGCCTACGCCGTGCGCGTCGAAAAGGCCGGCGGCTCCATTCGCCGCGCCGCCAAGGACATCCCCGGCGTGGGCCGCTTCGCGGTTGCTGCCGATCCGCACGGCGCGCCCTTCATTCTGTTTAAGGGCAACAGCGATCAAGCGCCGGCGCAAGTTGCGCCTGGCACGCCGGGCCATGTCGGCTGGCATGAATTGCAGGCCGGCGACCGCGAAAGCGCGTTCGCGTTTTATGCCAGCCTTTTCGGCTGGACCAAGGCCCATGCCATGGACATGGGCCCGATGGGCCTATACCAGATGTTTGCCACGGGCACCGGGCCGATCGGGGGCATGATGACAAAAACACCCGAGGCACCTGCGCCGTTTTGGCTCTACTACTTCAACGTCGATGCCATTGACGCAGCCATCGGCCGGGTCAACGCAGGTGGCGGCCAAATTCTTCATGGCGCCACGCAAGTTCCCGGCGGCAGCTGGATCGTTCAATGCCGCGACCCTCAGGGTGCCATGTTCGCCCTGGTGGCCCCGAAGCGCTGACCCGCAACGACGTCCCCGAGAATCTCCGCCCCACGCCACAACGGGATACCCAAAGTTGACCGCTGCGTCGTGTGTTAACCTGCGCAGCGCACCGGGAGACGGTATGCCACCCTCCCCAAGACGTGAGGTCCCCCGTTGATCCCAAACCGGTGATGCGCTCCCGCCGCTTTCCCGCGCCGCGCGAGCTGCTGTTTGAGGCGTGGCGCACCGCCGAACATATGAAACGCGGATTTAGCCCGGAGCACGTCACGGTTCCAAGGGCCGAGATTGACTTTCGGCCCGGCGGGGTGTGCCGCATTTGCATGGGCTCACCCGCGGGGCAGGAATTCTGGTCCAAAAGCAACTACATTGAAATCACCCGCCGGAGCGGCGCGTCTTCACCCTGGGCGTCGCCGATGGGGATGCGCCCTAGGGGAAGGATCGTCACGACGACAGGCTCTAAGCGTCGCTGTTGCTGCGTGGGGCGACACGATGGGTGTGTCCCGCATTGCCACGTGGCGCGGGGGAACCGCCGCTTGAACTTCCGCGGAGGCGCGCGCGTCGGGGTAACGCTGGGCCTCTCGCGCCGTGAGCGCGACCAGCCCGCGACACTCACTTGAGGGCAACCATGGGACGGCGCACCCACTATCATGTCTATGTGATTGAACTCTCCAAGGATGTGCTCTACGAGAGCCGGTTCAAAAAAGCCAACCCCGGTTACGTCACCGGCAAGCCTTGCGTTTACGTTGGCATGACGGGATTGGATCCCGACGTACGTTTTGACAAGCACAAGGCAGGAATCCAGTGCAATCGATACGTGAAGCAATTTGGATTGCGATTGCTGCCGGGGCTCTATGAGATCTATAACCCGATGTCCTACGACGGCGCGCGCCACATGGAGGTGGAATTGGCGATCGATCTGCGGGAAGCGGGTTATGGAGTCTGGCAGGCGTAAGGGGGGGCCCCAAGACACCCGCACCGCCCATTCGGCTCACGCGTGGCTGCGGGTCGGTCAGGAAGGCGGATTTATCCGATCCATCCGGTCGATGGCAGCGCCCCTTCCAGCCCCCTGATTGGCCGCGCTGCGTGGCACACCTGAAATAGCGCAGCGTGAGTAAGTCCATGCCGCGGCCCACCCTCCCCTTGGGGGAACTGGTTGGGGCGGACCCCGCGGGCGCAGGCGCCCATCAGGTGGCGCGTGGCTTCGTCTCCGGAAGTGCACTCAAGCGTGCGGCCTTGCTGTGATCTGCGCCAAGCAGCATATACATGGCGGGAACCACGAATAGCGTGAATAGTGTGCCGATCGACAGGCCCGTCGCGATCACCAGGCCCATGTTGTATCGACTCACCGCCCCCGCGCCGCTTGCGGTGATAAGGGGCATGGCGCCAAAGACCATGGCAGCGGTCGTCATCAGAATCGGGCGCAGCCGCAGGCCGGCCGCTTGCTCAACGGCTTCGCGTTTGGTTCGTCCCTCGCGCTGCAGGTTGTTGGCGAACTCCACGATCAATATCCCGTGTTTGGAAATCAGGCCGATCAGGGTAACCAGGCCCACCTCGGTATAGATGTTAAGCGTCGCGTGGCCGATGCCCAGGTTAATGAACAACAGCGCGCCGGATATCGCCATGGGGACCGACACCAAGATGATGATGGGGTCGCGAAAGCTCTCATACTGCGCCGACAAGGCCAGAAAGATGACGACCAGGGCAAAAAAGAAGGTCAGCACCAAGCCGCCCGACTCCTGGACGAATTGGCGGGACGGACCGGCATAGTCAAAGGTATACCCGGCCGGCAGGGTCCGTTGCGCCAGTTCTTTGAGGCTCTCCAGGGCCTGTCCCTGGGCGATGAACGGCAAGGCCACGCCTTGGATCGTGGCCGAGTTGGCCTGCTGAAAGTGGTTGATCGTTTCAGGCTGGACCGTGTTTTTGAACTGCACCACGGTCGATAGGGGCACCATGCTGCCACTTGCGGTGCGCAGGTAGTAGTGCTTGAGTTGATCCGGGTTCAGGCGGAAACGCCGTTCCACCTGCGGGATCACTTTATACGAACGCCCGCCCAGTTCGAAGAAATTCACATATCCGCCGCCCAACATCGCCGACAGCCCAGAACCGATGTCCTGCATCGTCAAACCCAACTGCGCAGCCATGTTGCGTTCGATCGTGATGGTCGTCTGCGGCAGATCGATGCGCAGGTCGGACTGCAGGAAGATGAACTGCCCGGTTTTCTGCGCGTCTTGCAGAAATTTTTGCGATACGTCGTAGAGCTTGGTGAAGGGCTCATTGGTAGTGAGAACGAATTGGATCGGCACGCCACGCGAGCCCGGCAACGGTGGCGGTTGGAACACGGCAATCTGCGAGCCGGCAATCTGACTCAGATCCTTTTGCAGCCCCGGCTGCATCACGGTAGCGGTTCGCACGCGCTCATTCCAGGGCTTGAGCACCATCCCTGCGATGACCTGCGCAGGCGAATTCAGTTGGAATACATGATCGGTTTCCGGGTAGCCTTTATACACGTCATAGATTTGCCTGGCATAGAGCTCGCGCTGATCGACGGTGGCCGTGGGATTGTTGAAGGCGATGGCGATCAACACGCCCTGGTCCTCCTGCGGAGCGAGTTCGGACATCGACGTGGAATAGAGGTAATAGATGGAACCGAGAATGATCACTGCCATGACGGCCGTGACCGAAACCAAATTGAGCGAACGATCCAAGGCACGGACATAGCGGCCGTGCAGGCGCTCGAAGCTGCGATCCAGGAACAGCACCAGCCGGTCCTGCCATTTGTGGCTCTGCGGATCGGGCGCTTTCAGCAGGCGCGAACACATCATGGGCGACAGGGTCAGGGCGATGATCGCCGAAATGAGCACCGTTCCCACCAGGGTGAAGGCAAATTCGGTGAAGAGCGCGCCGGTTAACCCGCCCATGAAGCCGATCGGCACGTACACCGCGGCCAACACGATGGTCATCGCGATGATGGGGTTGGCCAGTTCGCGTGCTGCAAGTATGGCGGCGTCCATGCCCGTCATCCCCGCTTCAAGGTGGCGACTGACGTTCTCAACCACGATGATGGCGTCATCGACCACCAGGCCAATGGCGAGCACGATGGCGAGCAACGTGAGCAGATTGATCGAGTACCCCAACGCCAGCAGGATGGTGAAGGTACCCACGATGGAAAGCGGGATGGCGACCAGCGGAATAATGACCGAACGCAGCGAGCCGAGGAACACGAACACCACGATGGTGACGATGACCACGGCTTCGATAAGGGTCTTGATGACCTCGTCGATCGACGAATTGACGAATTTTGTCGAGTCATACACGATGTCGCCCTTCAAGCCGGCCGGCAATTGCGCCTGAATGTCCGGGAAGACCTTGCGCACGCGGGCGACCACGTCGAGCAAATTGGCGCCGGGCGCGACCTGAATTCCGATGAACACGGAGGACTTGCCATCGAATGCCACCGTGGTGTCGTAGTCCTCCGAACCCAGGGAAACGGTCGCCACGTCGTTCAGCCGCACGACTTGGCCTCCCGCCGACTTCACGACCATATTCTTGAAGCCATCCAGTGACTTCAAATCGGTATCGGCCGATAGATTGATCTGCACCATCTGACCCTTGGTGTTGCCCGTTGAGGTCAGGTAGTTGTTGGTTGAGAGCACCGCATACACATCGCCCGCAGTCAGGCCGTACGCGGCGAGCCGCTGCGGATCCAGCCACGCACGCAACGCAAAGTTCTTCGCACCCAAAATTTCGGCGGTCTGCACCCCCTCGACAGCCTGCAGTCCAGGCTGTACCGAGCGATTGATGTAGTCGGTGATTTGGTTCGGCTTGAGGACATTGCTGTAGAAGCCGATGTACATGGCATCGATGGTCTGGCCGATGCTCACCGTGAGGATCGGCTTCTGCGATTGCGGCGGCAATTGGTTTAGCACCGAATTGACCTTGGTGTTGATCTCGGTGAGCGCCTTGTCCGGGTCATAGTTGAGGCGCAGGTTGACCGTAATCGTGCTGACCCCCTGGACGCTGGAGGAGGTCATGTAGTCAATGCCATTGGCCTGCGCGATGACATTTTCCAGCGGCGTCGTAATGAAACTCGCCACCAGGTTGGCGTCGGCGCCCGGGTAGGCGGTGGTGACGGTGACCACCGCGTTTTGCGTGTAGGGATACTGCAATACCGGCAGCAATCCCACCGAGCGTAGGCCCAATACCAGAATCACGAGGCTCACCACGGTGGCGAGCACCGGGCGATGGATAAAGATGTCCGTGAATTTCTTATACATCGCGCCGCCCTCAGGAGTTGGGCACTTGCGGGTTGGGGTTGTCCGACGGCTGGACACTGTTATTGACGACGACGGGCGAACCGTTGCGTAATTTGAGCTGTCCGGCCGTCACCACCGTCTCGCCCGCCTTCACGCCCTGCAGGATCGCAACCTGGTCACCCCGGGTGAGACCGGGCGTGATGAAACGCTGCTCAACGCTGAGCTTGGGCGTGCCATTGGGGGCCGTGCCCGCTTGCTTGACGATGAACACCGTGGCGCCATAGGGATTGTATGCAACGGCCGCGTTGGGCAGCGTGACATACTGACGCGGCTCGCCTTCCGTGATTCGCACCGTGGCAAACACGCCGGGTAGCAGTTCCCCTGCCGGGTTGGGCACGCGGGCACGCACTTTGAGATTGCGCGTCGTGGTGTCAAGTTGCGGTTCGATTGCCGTCACCGTGGCGGCGTATCGCCCACCGCGCGTGGCCGTCGTTTCCAATTCCGCCTTCATGCCAACGTGGATCAGGCTGATCTGGCTTTGTGGCACGGTGAAATCGATTTCCATCGGATCCAGTTTTTGCAGCGTCACGACCGTGGTTCCTGGCGCCAGGTATTGCCCCAGGTTTACTTGGCGGATGCCAAGCTGACCCGAGAACGGCGCAGCGATGGTCTTTTGTGCGATCAGCGCCTTCTGGGCTTGTACCTGCGCCGCAACGCTCTTGAGCGTCGCACTGTCGGTATCGACCACCGCCTGGCTGATGGCCTGCACCTTGAGCTGGGCTTCGTCCCGTTTGAGGTTGACCTCGGCCAGCGCGCGCTGGGCTTCGAGCTGCGCCAAATCCGCAAGAAGCGGTGCAGGATTGAGTTCCACCAACGGCTGATGGGCATGAACCCGCTCGCCGGAATCGAAGTGAATCGCCGTGACCAATCCGCTGACTTCGGCGCTTAACGCCGTCTGCTTGCTGGCACTGAAACTGCCCACGGCTTCGACCGTCGGTTGCCAGGTGCTCTCCCGTGCGATCGCCGTTGAAACCGTTTGCGGAGGATTGGCCCCACCCTTGATCGACTGGCCGATCATCTTGTTCTTGAAAGTTTGAAATCCTACGACTCCACCCACGATCACCGCGGCGATAATGAGCATGATGGTCATGGGTTTGGTGTTGCCTTTGGTCATCTGTAACTCCGTAACTTGTTTGTCTTTTGAGTCAGTTGATCTACAAGCGCAAAGCGCGCTATCGCATCTTCAGGCTTCGAACAGCGGTTCAATCCGGACCGATCATCGGGCGGCAAGCGGCGCGGCTCCGGAGGCATCCTGGAGTACCCCCCCGCCCA
Organism: Thiobacillaceae bacterium; assembly: GCA_052145875.1. Classification (GTDB taxonomy): domain Bacteria; phylum Pseudomonadota; class Gammaproteobacteria; order Burkholderiales; family Thiobacillaceae; genus DASQBT01. The sequence continues at coordinate 6,762 of JBKQNQ010000052.1, read as the reverse complement.
TGGCCTGGTACAGGGCGGCCGTGTCGGCCAGGCGCGCGGCTTGCGCAGCGATCAATGCAATTCGGGTCTGCTGCACCTGCTCTTGCGCCGTGAGCAGTTGCAGATAGCTTACCGCACCGAGCAGGTATTGCGCCTTCAAAAGATCGAGCGATTGCCGCGCGGACGCGTCAGCGCTGGCCTGGGCGTCCAGAGTCTGGGCGTCGTTATCGAGCTGGCGCAGCGCATCGGCCACGCTGCGCAACGCATCGAGCACGGTTTGCTGATAGTTCGCACTGGCCTCCTGCATCGCTGCCTCGGCGGCGTTCGAGGCAGCATGGAGTCCCGCGTTGAAAAGCGGTTGAGCCAGTTGTCCCGCCAGGTTCCAGATCATCGAGCCGGGGCCAAAGAGCGCGCTGGTGGTCAAGGCCTGCGTGCCCAGCGCGCCACTCAGGTTGATCTGCGGATAGAGGGTGGAGACGGCCACGTCATACTGCGCCGTGGCGACGTGCAACAGGGCGGTGGATGCCTGAATGTCGGGCCGCTGGCGAACCAGCTCCGAGGGAACGACCACGGGCAATTTGTCCGGCAACGTGAAATCGGTCAATTTGAAGCGCGGAACATCCGCTGCCCCAGGCGCCTCACCAATGAGCACCGCCAGCATATGGTCGGCCTGCTGCAGTTTATTGGTCAAGGGGGGCAGGCTCGCGCGGATTTGTTCAGTCTGGGTTTGCAGGGTGAGCACATCTGCCTTGGCGGCGGCGCCAAGTTCAAAGCGCTTGCGCGCGATGTCAAGCTGAGTCTGTTGTTCGGTCAAGATTGCCTCGGTTGCCTCGATCTGCGCCGCCAATTGTGCCTGCCCAAAAGCCGCGGTGACCACGTTTGCCGCCAGGGTTAGGCGCGCGCCAGCAAGCTGAAAGGACGCATAATCGACTTGCGCGGCGAGCGCTTCGAGCGCGCGACGGTTGTGGCCAAACACGTCCAAATTGTAGTCGACCGCGATACCGGCGTTGTATAGGTTAAACACACTTGATTTTCCGCCGCTTTGCCCAACGCTCGCCGGGTTGAAAACGCTGCGGCTCGCACCGAGGTTGCCGTTAACCGTTGGATACAGCGTGGAGCCGCGCTGAGCCTCATGGAGTTGTTGGGCTTCGCGCAATGCCGCCTCGGCGGAGGCCAGCGTGGGATTCCGCTTGAGCGCCTGGGCCACCAGGTCGTCAAGCTTGGGCGAACCAAACGTCGTCCACCAGTGAACCGGCATGACCTGTCCGGCGACGAAGCTCTGCGCACCGCCCAGCGGTGCCGCAACCGATGCGGTTTTCGTCGGCGGGGCTTCACGCAGATAGCCGGACACAGCAGGTGCCGCGGGAACCTTGAAATTGGGTCCGACCAGGGTGCAGCCCGCAAGCGCCGTGGTGCCAAGCGATATCCCTAAGACAAACCTGCGCAACTCAAATCGATGCATCACTACCGTCCACTCAAATATTTAAGGCCCCGACCATCCCATCCCTGGCGCGCTGAGGCCACCCCGCACCACCCGTGCGGCGTGCGCAATCGTGCAGATTCGGATCGCGGCACCCCGTCGCCCGTCCTCTCTGTGTCCTATTCATGATACATGGCTGGAATGAAATTCGTGAATCCGGTCGGCAAGCGCACCTGCATCCACGGCACGCAAACCCTCGGACTGAGAGTCTCGAACCATTCCTCAAGTTCGCCGGGCGGCGTCGATTCTGGCGTCGCCAAGCGCGGGTCTGAAGCGACGGCCCCCCGGGTTAGACGGGGCGCGCAGCCGGCGACGTGCGCCCGTCCATGCGGAAAACGGCGCCCTTGGAGGCGACGGATCCAAAAACGAGGCGCCGGCCCAGACCGAGCCTAAGCCGTCTCCCTCGGCCGCGAAGCCACCCAGGCGAGCCTCGAAGCGGCACGACGTACCGCAGTTCCGACAACGGCAGGCACGCATCGCGTGTTTCATCCTGGGCAGTCGGTCATGGAACCGATTCGGTGAGCGTACGCAGGTCTACGCATGCGCCGGCCCGCCCCGGCGGGCCGATCCGTCAGTCCAGCCGCAGTGGCAGGCGTCTTAATCGCCTGCCGGTCGCGGCAAAAACTGCATTGGCAAGCGCAGGTGCAATCGGTGGCACCCCCGGCTCGCCCACTCCGCCGGGTGCCCGCTGGCTTGGCACGATGTGTACTTCGACCGTCGGCATCTCCGCCATGCCAAGCAGCGGGTAGTCCAGAAAACTGCCCTGCTCAACTCGACCCTCGATGATCTGAATCTCCTCATGCAATGCGGCCGACAATCCCAGTGCGATGGAACCCTCCAGTTGTGCGCAAATCGCATCCGGGGTGACGGCGATCCCGCAGTCGATTGCACAGACCACCCGCTCCGCGCGAATCACCCCCCGCGTCACACTGACCTCGGCCACGTGTGCCACGATCGCGTCGAACGACTGGTAGACAGCCACGCCCCGACCCCAGCCGGGTGCGACCGGCTCCCCCCAGCCGGACTTACTCGCGGCGAGCTCAAGCGTCGCACGATGCCGCGGTGCATCCTGCAAAAGGGCCAGGCGGTAGGCCACCGGATCGCGTCGGGCGGCGTGGGCCAATTCGTCCACGAAACATTCAATCCCAAAGGCATTGTTGGACGCGCCCACCGAGCGCCAGGGCCCCACCGGCACGGGAGCCGCGACTTCAACGTGTTCTTCACGCAGCTGAGAGATCGCGTAGGGAACATCGGTGCCACCCAGGGCGAGGGACGGGCCGGCGACGCGCATGAGCCATGCCGCTGGCAGCCCGTCTTTGGCGAGGCAAGCTTCAAAGCGCATGGCGTGGGCCGGACGATAGAAATCATGCTGCAAATCGTCGGCCCGGGTCCAAATGACTTGAACAGGGCGCCTAAGCTTCATCGCAAGCTCCACCGCTTCTTCCACGAAGTCGGTCTCCAGCCTGCGTCCAAATCCGCCACCGAGAAACTCGGTATGCACATGCACCTGCTCCAGCGTGAGGCCGGTGATCGCCGCAGCGCGAGCCCGCGAACTCTGCTGGTCCTGCGTGCCAACCCAAACATCACAGCGATCTGGCTGAACGTGCGCAACACAGTTCATCGGCTCGATTGTCGCGTGGGCGAGATAGGGCGTCTGATACACCGCCTCAATAACGTGAGCCGCACGTCTCAGGCGTCGCGTGGCGTCGCCGCGCCGGTTGACAAGTGTCCCCGCGCCGCGGACCGCGGTTAACAGGCGCTTTTCGATCTTCGCGATACTGAGCGAGGCATTCCTGCCCGGCGACCAGTCGACCTGAAGCGCGTCGCGTCCGCGTTGTGCCGACCAGAAGTCGTCGGCCACCACCGCGATGCCGGTCTTAATCGCGATCACTTCGCGAACCTGAGGCAGTGTGAGCGCCGCACTTGGATCGATCCGCCCGGCACGCCCACCGAAGACCGGACAGCGGGCCACTGTCGCAACCTCGATCCCGGGCTTTGACACATCGATGCCGTAGCGTGTCCGGCCCAGCAACATGGCCGGGATGTCGAGGCGCGGCATCGCCTGGCCAATCAAGCGGAATTGGGACGCCGGTTTGACTGGAACCTTCCGCGGCACCTGCTGCTGCCGCGCCGTTTCGGCGAGCTCCCCATAGGTCAGGCGGCGACCGGTCCGCGTGTGCGTGACCGTTCCCCCCGCAGTGTGACATTCGTCGATTGCTGCCTCCCAACGTTGTGCCGCAGCCGCAATGAAACACGCGCGCACGCGTGCGCCCACCTGTCGCACGCGGGTCCATTCGCCACGGATGCTGCTCGATCCACCGGTGAACTGGCGACCCCACAGACCGTTCACGTAGCGTGCATCCACCGGCGCAAAAACGGTTCGCACCTGATCGAGATCCACATCCAATTCCTCGGCAAACAGCACCACGAGCCCGGTAAGCGAGCCCTGTCCCATTTCGGAATGGTTGACCATGAGGGTGACTTGATTGTCGCGGTTGACCCAAATCCAGTCGTCCAACGCAACGCCGGCGTCCTCGGGAAGGGTATCGCGCAACTCGGGCAGATGCAGGGGCGAGGCGGCAAGACCGGGCCGCGCCGCAGCGTGGATCGCGCGTCGAACGCGTTGATAGGTGCCGCATCGACAAAACACACCCGACATCGCTGCATTGATCGCGTCATCCGTCGGGTCCGGGAATTTCGCAAGCAAGGCGGTCGCAGCGAGAATCTGCGCAGGCTGACAATAGCCGCATTGGGGCACCTGTTCGGCGAGCCAGGCCTGGATCACCGGATGATCCTGAGCCAACCCTTCGATGGTGGTAACCGCGCGGCTACCCAGGTTTTTGAGGGATACCATGCAAGCATGATTCGGCGCGCCGTCGAGCAAGACCAGGCACGTGCCGCACACTCCCACGCCACAGCCGTATTTCGTTCCCTTGAGCCCCAGTTCGTCACGCAGCACCCAGAGCAGCGGCTTGTCGGGATCGGACTGCGCGCGGTAGGTCTTGCCGTTGACGGTGAGTGGGATCATGGCTCGTATCGGGGAGGCTTGCTTCAAAGTATAGCTGGCGTTCGATGCCCCACCGGCGGGAGTGTCGCGCTACCATTACGTGATCCAAACGATGAGGCGTTGCGAAAAATGAGCCCCCGTATCAGCATGATTACGCTTGGTGTTCGCGATCTTTCCCGATCTGTGAGGTTCTATGAGGAAGGGCTCGGCTTTCCTCGCGTGGCGTCCGCGCCCGAAATTGCGTTCTTTTCGCTCAACGGGACGTGGCTGGGCTTATACGGCCGCGCGGCGTTGGCAGAAGACGCCACGGTGTCTTCCGAGGGAGCGGGATTCGAATCGTTCACCCTTGCGCACAACGTCTGCTCGGAGGCGGAAGTGGATGACGTGGTGGCCCAAGCCGTTGCTGCAGGGGCACAGCTCGTGAAGCCACCGCAAACGGTCTTTTGGGGCGGGTACAGCGGTTATTTCAAGGATCCCGATGGACATCTATGGGAAGTCGCCCACAATCCCCATTTCTGGATTGGACCCCGGGACCCGCAATCCCCGGAATCAGGCGGCGCCTGAACTTCTTTCACCTGTCGCGACGCCTTCCTGCTGCTCCCCCGCCCGGTGCGGGCGGCGCTTACCACCGCAGCATCGAACGACCGAACAGCGCACCGGCTTAGTGTGGATGATGGGCAGGCGCTGTCGGTCGGGCAACTGATCAAGCAACTCGGCAAGATCCCGACGCGCCTCCGCCGCATCACTATCGGTTGAGGAGACAATCTCAGCCGCGTCGTTAAGCGGATTGGTGGGCCCATCCCGGCTCGCGCACCGCCGGAGCAGGTCAACGAGCTTGTACTTGGCGATCGCGTGGACCCATGCCGTCAGGCGTGAGGCGGCGTCATAGATATGCCGCTGGTTACGAATGGCGAGTAGCGTTTCTTGCACAAGATCTTCCACTTCGTTCGGCAAACTGGACAGGCGCTTTCTAAAAGACGCGCGAAGGTGCGCCGCCAGTTCCCTCAGGAACGCCTCATAGGCAGCGGCGTCGCCGGCGAGCCCACGCATGAGCAAGTCGTTGAGGTGCGCCCCGCGAGTGTTCGCTTCGCTTATTTGTCATTCGTCGAATCGTTGCCTTTGGTTACAGACTCGAGTCGGCACGCACCGACGGATGACAAATTGTCCCCTGTCCTGTAACTATTCACCACCGTGATACGAATTCACACTCACAGCGTGTTCAAATGGCGTTTCCCGGAGCGTCGACGCTTCAGCGCAAACCAGGCAAAGGTGCAGAATTTAAGTATGAACGCTTTCGTCTTCGCAGCCCTCGCGGGTCTGTCGGCCGCAACCCTGCCATCCCTTGGCGACGCGGCGTGTGATGTCCACAGTGGGAAAACCACGACCGCACTGGTCGAACTCTACACGTCGGAGGGCTGCTCCAGCTGTCCGCCCGCCGACCGGCTGCTCGGACACCTGCCGCAGCTGCTCGGGCCGAGTGCCGCAGTCGTACCGCTGGCACTGCATGTCGGCTACTGGGACGACCTGGGGTGGAAGGATCCGTATGCCCAGGACATCTTTGCGCGGCGCCAGGACTGGCTCGCGCATGCCAACGTGCGGGGCCAAGTCTATACCCCGCAATTCTTCGTCAGCGGCACGGAGTCGTCCGCTGCAACCGTAGCGTTGGCCGACAGGGTGCGCACGCTCAATGCGCTGCCCGCCCCGGCGACCCTGCATCTTAATGCCGCGCCGGAAGGCTTAAGCGCCTTGTCGATCCGGGCGCAGGCAAAGATGAGCGGTGAAGCTGATACGAGTGCGCTCTATGTGGCGATCACTGAGAACGGCCTGGTATCCCAGGTCAACGCCGGTGAGAACCGGGGCACGACGCTCAGCCACGACCATGTGGTGCGCTTATGGATCGGTCCGTTAAACCTGGTCCACGGCAGCGCCCAACTGCAACGCGATGTCCCCTTGCCGCAAACCTGGAATCGCGGGCACCTGGAGGTGATTGCGTTCGTTGAAGATGTCCGCAGTGGCCACGTGGTGCAGGCGGTACGCGCAACACAGTGTGCGGGCAGTTGAGGGTGAGCATGCCTGTCGCGACGCCCCATGACGCTTACCTGATCCATCCACGCTGGCTGCGAACCGGCCATTGGCTCAATGCGATCGCGGTGCTCATTCTAGTTGGCAGCGGCTGGTGCATCTACGACGCATCGCCGCTCTTTGCGTTCCGGTTTCCCAAGGCCATCACCCTCGGGGGCTGGCTGGGTGGGGCGCTCCTCTGGCATTTCGCCGCGATGTGGCTGCTCATTGCCAA
>JBKQNQ010000051.1:0-4319 GCA_052145875.1 Thiobacillaceae bacterium | reverse complement strand
GGCCAGCCTGCTGCTGGTGGGTGATATTGCCCCGGTGCCTTCCGTAGGGCCTGGCATGGTGTTGCGTCATGTGATCGAAAGCACAGTAGTGCCGGTGGTCCGCCTGACCGAGATCTTTCGGCAGGCTGAACACAGCCAGATTATCACCAGCGCTCACCGAATCTTCTGTGGCGCCGTCCGTTATGTGGCGGCCGCTCTGATTGCCCCCGGTATATTCAACTCATGTCCCTGTTGCACGCCACATAACGAATGGGTCAAAGCGCTTGCAGGAACGCCATCAGTCCGGCGTCCGTGCGCCACGGCTTCTGCGCTTTACCACTTTTAATTTCGCAGAGGGCCAATGCCTGTGCCTTCATTTGCAAATCCACTTCCGCGTAAATATTGGTCGTGGTCAATGAAGCATGGCCGAGCCATGCCCGGATGGTGTTGATGTCCACACCTGCCCGCAGCAAGTGAGTCGCTGAGGTGTGCCGGATGGTGTGCGGGCTCACACGCTTTTTTGTGATCGCCGGTGTTGCCCGAGCTGCGACAGCCGCATAGCGCTCGACCAGCGTGTAAATGCCGAAGCGGGTCAATGGTTCGCCGCACCGATTCAGAAAGGCGTGCGCTCCAGGCTCACGGCCGTTCACCAGCCCGGCGAGCATTGTAGCTGTTCGCGCCCATAATGGACAGCGACGCTGCTTGTCGCCTTTGCCGTGAATGAGCACGGAAGAACCATCGCGGCGTGGTGATCGGCCCAGCATGAGGTCGCCGATCTGGACGTGCGCCACTTCATCCGCACGCGCACCCGTGTTGTATAAAAACAAGAGTACTGCGTGGTCACGGCGACCTTGCTCCGTCGTTTGATCCGGTGCCGCCAGGAGGGCGTCCATCTCGTCCTTCTCCAAATATGTGACCAACGGGCGGGTGGCTTTTTTCACGGGAATGTTCTTCAGTTCACCGCACCATTGGAGATGCTCCGGGCTGTGCAAACCGATGAAACGCGCCAGAGAGTGTATTCCGCCAAGTCGCTGGTTTCGCGTCGCCACGCTGCATTTTCGTTTTTCTTCCAGTTCAAGCAAAAAGGCGCGTATCCGCTCACTCGACAGGTCAGCGACTTCGAGGCGGTCAATGGGTTTACCGGCCTCTCGTGCGGCAAAGGGCAGAAGCAACCGAAGCGTGTCGCGGTAGCTTTTTTGCGTATTGGGAGCCAGGTTGCGTTCTCCGATCAGATATTCCATCAGGAACCGGCGAACCCAGGGACTCAGCAAATTTGGATCAATCATGGCAGACCTCCCTTGTGGCGTATTGTTCAAAACGCTTGCCAGCTTCCTCCAGCAGTTCCGGGGTCATGCTCAGGTACACCTGAGTGGCTCGGATATTGACATGGCCGAGATAAACGGACAGGAACGGGAGCAACTTCTGCACATCTGCACCCTGCCGATACCACGAGGTGAGCCGATGAACGGCAGCCGTATGCCGCAGATCATGAATTCGCGGTTGGTAACGCGCACCATCGGTGCGGCGGATGCCAGCGCGGTCGCAGAGCACCCGGAAAGTATGCTGAAGCGTGACCTTTATGATGCGGCGTCCGTGGCATGTCATGAAAAACGGGCTTTCGCCAGGAGACGCCGGGCGTCGTTTGCAGTAGTCCTGCAATGCCTGATGCAATTGCGGCCCGAATGGGACCAGTCTGGTTTTGCCAAACTTGCTCTGAATCACCTTCATGGTTGACTCCGTGAAATTGACATCAACTCGATCCAGGTTGATCAACTCTTGTATCCGCAATCCTGTACTGTAAAACACCAACAGAATTGTGTGCATCGTGTCTGGTCGAATATCTGTCCGATACGGGTTGTCGGATTTCGCGGTGTGCAGGAGACGCCGCATTTCTTCCAGCGAGTAGATGTGGGGAACAAAGACAGGCGGGCGCTTGGGTATAACGGTGGGCAGCGGTGCTTCGGCTGCGTACCCTCGGCTGACGGCATATTGGTAAAAGTTTCGCAACACGCTGAGCTTGATATGCCAATTGACGGTAATCGGTCCCGTGCCCGCCAGAAAGACCTTCACCTGATCTGGATGCACGTCGGCGATCTGGACGCCTGCGCCAATGAAGTGTCCAAAGGCCCGCAGGGTACAGCCGTTTGATTTCTGCTGTTCTCCCAGAGACTGGCGGTATGCAATGTATTGCTCAATGAGTAGTTGAAGATTCATAGAAGTTCTCCCAGGTTCAGATCCGCCACCTGTCGAAGGCCAGCAATATCCACCTTAGCGTAGACGCTAGTTGTGCCGGGATGACTATGGCCGAGGTGGTCGCCGATCTGTTTGAGCGACAGCCCCTCAGCAAGCAGATGCGTCGCACATGCGTGACGCAAGGCGTGTGGTCCATAGTGGGCTGTGACCACACCCAGCCGTCGAAGGCGTTTGCGAACGATTGGCACCAGATCGCCCAATGGTTGAATCGGGGCGGTCAGGGAAAGAAACACTTCCCGGTAAGGCGTGCGCGGACGCACCTGTGTAATGTAGCGCAGAACGGCATCGCCCACGGGACGGGATAGCGGGAAAACGCGCTTTTTTCGTGTCTTGGTGCAGACTACGGATAAAAGTTCAGCCTTCCAGTCAAAATCTTCCAGCCGCAGCCGCTTTACTTCGCCCGCCCGAAGGCCATAGATGGCCAGCAGCATCAGGATCGCCCGGTCCCGAATGTCCTTCCGTTTGTTGCCCTCGGTTAGAGCAAGCAACCGTTTTACGTCTTCCCACGAGGGGCCAGTTGGCAACGAAGCCAAGCGATAAACACGAGGACTTCTAATGGCCTCGGCCAAGCCTTTGCGGCACCAACCGCGTGTTGCGCCATATCGGAAAAATGGGCGCAAGCAGCCCACGACCCCCTGTAACGTGAGTCGTGAATAGCCGTCGTGTTTTCCGAGCGACTGGAGACATGAGTCAATGTCCGTGATGGTGATTCCGGTCAATGAATCACCAACAGCAACAATTTTGGTTAGAAAGCGATTGATGAACCAGCGACGAGAAAGCCTTGTGGCAACCGACAATCCTCGCTCTTTGAGCATGTAATCGTCGAAGTCCATGAGCCAGGGTTCGAAACGACTTACACGATCAGACCGGCGTTCGAGACGCCCGATGAATTCAAGCCAACAAATCGCCTTTGAAATGAATGTCCGCTTTGAATTGCGGCCGGGTTTATAGTTTTTCCGTTTTTCACGGCGGGTGGCCCAATGCGTCGCGGCTTCTTCAATCTGACTGACAGAGATTATTCTGTCGGGATGATCGCCAAGGCAGAGCAAATCGGTGATCACCAGCAAATACGCTGCAGTTTGCCTGATCACCCGGTGACACCAGCCTTGATCAGCGAGTTGATCGAGATAGCCACTTCTCTCCTTGGCTAAAGGAGCCTCGCTGTGGCGTGATAAAACAGTGGGACGTGTGAATAATTTTTTAAACATAGTTAAACCTCCATGAGTTGTTAAAAGAACGAGGTCCAACAGTGGGGCACGCAATTATGTGGCGCAAGGAAGTGTTCCAACAAGGGGACGAGGGCGGCGGCGAACTGGCAAGGCCACATAACGGACGGCGCCACAGAAGATTCGTTATGTTGTACCTAACATAACGAATCAACGATGGCCGCATGCCAGAGGTTTCAGCCAATGACGGTGAGTCGGACTTTTTCTTCATTGAGCGAGAGGATCCGGATCAAATCACGGCGACGCTTTTGGAGATGGTCAAGACCCGCATCCCGTCGAGGTTCGGGCTTGATCCTATCCGTGAGATCCAGGTGTTGTGCCCGATGAATCGCGGTTCACTGGGCGTCCGCGAGTTGAACGTCCGGCTGCAGAATGAACTCAACCCGGCCCGCTCCGATGAGCCGGTCGTGGAGAAATTTGGCTGGCAGTTCCGTCTCCGGGACAAGGTGATCCAGACGGAGAACGATTACGACAAAGACGTTTTCAACGGCGACATAGGGCAGGTTGTGAAGATCGACCCGGTTGAGCGCGAGGTGACAATTCGGTTCGACCAGCGAGAAGTTGTTTACGATTTTGGGGAACTTGATGAAGTCTCGCTGGCGTACGCGATCACGATCCACAAGTCGCAAGGATCGGAGTTCCCGGCGGTCGTCATTCCGTTGGCGATGCAGCAGTACCTCCTTTTGCAGCGCAACCTCGTTTACACTGGAATCACACGGGGTAAGAAGCTGGTGGTGCTGATCGGTCAGCGAAAGGCGCTGGGGATGGCGGTGCGAAATAACCGGACGGAAAATCGGTTCTCTGGACTGCTGGCGCGCCTACTCACACCGGGCTAATGCCCGCCAGTGACCGTGTAACCGG
>JBKQNQ010000050.1:0-9667 GCA_052145875.1 Thiobacillaceae bacterium | reverse complement strand
GGCAAGGACGCTGAGGAGAAGCGGATCGGCATTGTTGGCGTGATGATCGATGGCGAACATCACCTCTCGGTCGAAATGAGCGCGGCGCCCGCAGTCTACTTCCACCGCCAGGATCAGATTTTCAAGCTGGAAGTGCCACCGGATTTAAAACTCTCCTTCGCCGAGGTGCTTTCCAGAACTCCTGGAAAGTACATTGGCGAAGAAACCGTGCAGCCTTCCAGCGGTGTGATTGAACTGGAAGCTTTCAAGAAGGTTTCCTGTGTCATCGGTTGCGACGAATCGAACCGTGGCGGGGTGGCTGGCAGCCTCATCGGCAGCGCGGTCTTTCTGACTCCAGACAGCAATCTTCCTCCGGTATACGACAGCAAGCAGCTGGACAGAGAGGCTCGGAAGCGGGTGTTCGAGGAAATCCAGCAATCTGGCGTCCCATTTGCTTTTTCCGTCGTTGATGTCGAGACCATCGACCGCATCGGCATCACGCGGGCCAATGCGCTCGCGTTCGACCTGGCGATCAAGGAGTGCGAGGCCAAGGCCGGGCGCCCGGCCGAGCTGCTGGTGTTGGATGGAGGAAAGCTCCCTCTGAGCGCGCCACAGCCGAAGCAGTTTGTCACCAAAGGAGAATCAGTCTCACGCGCGATCGCGGCGGCGTCTGTCATTGCCACGGCGGTCCACGAGCAGTTGATGATGGAGTTGCACGCGAAATACCCTGAGTGGGAGTTCGACAAGAACATGGGCTACGCGCAACCCGGTCATTTGCGCGCGCTGGAAGTTCACGGGTTCTGCCCGGCGCACCGGAAAAGTTTCAATCCGATCAAGCAGATGGTTGAAGCACAGCTGGCATCCAGCCGGAGCAGTGATCAACTAACTATCGGTTTCAGCTAATCTCTTCCCTGAGAGGCTCGTCGCGCTCCGGGCACTCCTGCGAGTGGCGCCATTGGGATCCGCAGAAATAACAGCCGTCCGGGTGGAGGTTCGCTTGCCCATTTCCCTCGCGGGCGATGTGTTCCTGATACATCTGCTCGGATGCCGAGTTGTAACGAGCTTGAGGTTGCTGCGTTGGTTCCACTGTTTCACGTTGTTCAGTTTGCCCGCTTTTTCCGGGATTGAAAGGAAATACGCGCTCACTTGAGCGTCGGCGCCGGAAAATAGAGGTCGAAGCAGGTGCCCTTGCCTTCTTCCGTCTGCAGCGTGAAGAAGCCGTGGTATTCGTTTTCCAGCAGCTTCTTAACGGTGGGAAGGCCCAGACCTGTTCCCTTGCCGACGGGTTTGGTTGTGAAAAACGGTTGCCAGAGCTTGTGCAGGTTCTCAGGGGAAATCCCGGTTCCTGTGTCGGCGACGCTGATCTTCAAAAAGCGGCCGTAGTGCTCGCCGCTGCATGGTTCGACAGCCCCTTCCAGCTTTACGTTCTCGGCGGTAATAGTCAGCTTTCCTCCCTCTGGCATGGCGTCGCGAGCGTTGACGCAGAGGTTCATCAAAATCTGGTGGAGTTTCGTCGGGTTGCCCATAATCAGCCACAGCTCCGGCTGGGTCCTAATTTCGATCTGGTTTTTTTTGTTAAAGGCGGCTCGGATCATCACTTCCAGATCCTTGAGGACCTCCTCTGCCTGCAGCGGCACCAGGGATCCCTGATCGCGGGTGAAGGTGAGGAATTGGCGTACCATGCCGGATGCGTGCTTGCACCCCTTGGTCACCACGTTTTTGAGCTTCATCAAATCCGCTTCGGTTTTGTGCGGTTCGAACATCTCCGCGGCGAGCATGATGGGCATGAGACAGTTGTTGAGATCGTGAACCAGGCCGGCGACGAGTTCGCCCATGGTTTCCAGCCGCTGAGCCTGCTGCAGCTTGGTTTCGATGTCGCGCAATTCCGCCTCCTCGGTCCCTAGAATGACGGACATGGAGGGATCGATCGGGACCAGGCAAAAGCGAAGGCTTTGTCCTGCAACGTTTCCATGCCAGGCGCCCGTTTCCGCCAGACTGGCCATGATGGGCGTCATCTGGGTTTCGTCGCACCCGAGCGCGCGGTGCAAAGGCAGGCTGCGAAATTCAGCGTGGCTCCTTGAAAAAAGCTGGGCGGCAGCATGGTTGGAGTACTGGACTCGCCCGCTAAGATCGGCGATGGCGATCAGGTTGTTGGCAGCGGTAGAGACGAAGAGCAGATTCTGCGCTGGGTCTGCGGCCGGAGTCGATCCTTGATTCATATAAATGCGTGTCTTTTATGGAGCAGGCAAATCACGTAGGCGGCGTTGACGAGGAAGAGAAGTGGATGGATGCAAGACAGAGCCAGGAGGGCAAAAATCCAGAAGGTCTGCTGCAGAATGAGCGTCCCCTGAACCATCAGGAAAGCGGAGGCCAGCAGGATGCCAGCGGTTCCCCAGTTTTCACTGCCTGGCAGGCCATGCAGAGGAAGCCCAGCCAAAGCGCCGACTGGTATCACCATCAGGAGGCTGCCTGCGTAGAGGCTCCAGAAACCGATGAAGTAGGCCCAGCAATAGCTGAAGTTCCGCCTGGCGATCAGGAGCGTACTAAGCAGGCTGAGGACTGTCAAAACCAACCATTCAGGGTGGGCTAGCATCGTAAAGATGTTGTCCACCCTTCCCGCATTGCATAATTGCAGCCAATAGCTCATTCCAACCCATTATAAAGCGGAGAAAGATGCTTTTCCTGAGCGATTGGCTGGTTAAGGGAAAATTTGATTTGGGGAGAAAGTGGTTGAAACCTTGTCCTTTATCTGGCAGAAAGCACCAAAAGAGCAGGCATGACCTTCTACCACGCCACAACCAGGGATCGGATCGCTTCCATTCAAAAGGTGGGCCTTGGAGGGGATCCCAGTGCGGAGCGGAACTTCGAGTTCTCAGAAGATGGCGTTTACCTGGCAGAAACCCCGGTTCTGGCACTGGGATTCCTCCTCGAGCGGGCCATGGCGGGTGCGCTCCACGATCTTTCTCCCAAGGATTGCGTCGCAGCCTTTGCGCTAATTGTGATCGACGCAAGCCGGGTGGACCCACGCCGGCTGCGCGCAGACCAAAACATCGGCCAGGAAGGATTTTGGATCTACTCCGGTGTCATCGACGTAGCATCCATGCCTGTCATCGGGGCGGATGAGGTGATGTGCAGGAATCTGGCACGCTGATTATCCGGCGGCCGGGGTTCAGGTCAGAATGTTGGCGACGCTGACCTTGCGGGAGCGGGTCAGCAGATCGTAAACGACGTTGATCAAGGCCCGTTGCATCTCCATGGACATGTCGCCGCCTCCAGAGGTGAAGTGGACGATCTCCTCGATCAGCACCTTCGCGATTTCGGGAATATCCTGATCCAGCAGGGTGTCCAACACGAGTATCTTGTTGTTGGCCGGATCGGACAGTGCCTGGCAGTTGATGGTGTCGGAGGCCACGATTTTGGTGACGACATCCACCGCAATACCTTCTGGCCGGATTTTGCGCAGGAGGCGGAGGGCCGCCTTGAGCTTTTCGCGGCGAAGAGGGTCCACAGACTTTATCTTCTTGAGCCGGTTGGTGAGTGTTGGCAGGCATTCCCGGACGCTTTTAATTTCCGTGTATCCGCTCAAAATGCTGCTGATGCGGTAGGGCACGGTAACGGGCACATAGCCGGACGCCCGGGCATAATAAACATTTGGATCCGCTTCGGTGACAGGCTGGGTCATGTAAGCTGCCATCTGTCCAAAACGCTGGTGATACGTTTCCTCCAGTTGCGCCAGCTTGAAACCGTGGGCGCCTCCCCAGGCCTTTTTGTCGTGGTGAACCAGGTTGTAAACGGCGTCAGTGATCTTGGCGACATCCTCTTTTGGGTTCAGGTCGAGCGCCCGCTGGTAAAGGCTTCCTCCATCAAAGTCGAAGTCCACTCTCTCGGCAACGCGGTGGAAGACCCCGGATAAATCCAGGTTTTTAACTTGCCGGTCTTCTGAAATTTCCGAGTGTTTAAGTACGCTGGTGGCGTCATAAGAATATTCCCAAGGCACTGTGGCGCGGTAGACGAGGAATCCGTGGTAGTAGATTCCTTTGACCGCGTGATGCCCCCTGAAAACGAGCCCGTCGGAGCGGGGCTGCATCCATATCTCCCGGTCTGCCCAGGCTGCTTCCAGTTCCGGCAAGAGCGGCACCTGGACTGTGGTGCCGGCGGAGTCTTGTACGGCGCCGTCGTCCACAATGGCATAGGTTCCACCCTCGTCCAGGGCGTTCTGGACGAGCTCGCGAAGCACAAACCAGGGCTCCGTCCAGGTATCACTGCCGGCGTGAAGCGTCATGTGCGTCTCCCAAACGCTCGCATCCGCGTTTTGGCTGCGAAGCTGGATCAAGCTGTGGTCGTGTCCGCGTATGGAAATAGGAACTACCTCGGATCGGAGGTGGTAAGTTGGGGCCTTGGCCTCAAGATAACCTCCCAAGCGATGGAGGTAGGCCAGGATGAACTTCAGTCCTGTTCCTTTTGAACCGATTTTCGTTCCATCGGACTTTGTGGTCAGTCCCAATGTGACGATCTCCCGAATGTCCAGAAGCGTTGGCGTGACGATGCGAAAATATTTCATGCAGCTTAGTTTGGGGCAGTTTAGTTATCAACAGCTTGCGGGTGATCAATAAACCGCCTTTTTTTATTTTAAGTCCGGTTTGGGCTGCTTTTGGCTTGGACAGTATTTGTCCAACCTAATCGGCTAAAGTGCTACCTTAGATAGCAGGGCTGTAACACCAGAGGCCGTCATTCTCATGGATGTCGGTGGTGGTACAGAGCATTTGGCGGATCTTCTCGCGCCACCACACGTTTGGCGTTGGCCGCCGCCCCTCGGCCTTGGCATAAATCTGGGGCAAAGTGGCCTTTCCACCAAGCCCCTGCAGCACTGAAATCACCAGCGCGCGCCAGACCAACCGTCCGCGGGGTCCGATTTTCCAACCCCTTCCCAGCCGGGCGCCAGAGCGCCCACGCTGTTCGCCAGCGTTTCGTTTACGTCGCGCTGATCATCTATGATGAGGGCGATACGTTTAGATTCTTCCACAGAATGAATTATAGTAACTCTGCAATGGTTGTGCTATATCAAAGTAGTGATAACGTATTGTATTCTATACTGAGTAAGGCATTTATAAGCAATAACTTAGCCACTACATCCGCTGCTAGAGCCACAATTCGGACACCTATGGCAATGGCCCGCAGCTTCCATTCGGGAGCCGCACTCGGGGCAGAATGGCGCATCTAGTTGTAGAATTGGTTGTCCGTTTTTAGTAGAAGTCTTTTGTTGTGCTGTAGCTTGTCCAGATGCAACTAGCTCCTTTGGAGCCGGGCGTTCCACCCTGGCCGGCGCCGGAGCGTGGCCGGCTGATTCGCCGTTGCCGTTGGCGCCTTCGGCATAGCCTTGAACGAAGTTGATCCCCATCCAGCGGAAGATGTAGTCGACCACGCTGGTGGCCTGGCGTATCTGCGGGTTCTTGGTGAAGCCGGAAGGCTCGAAGCGCTGGAAGGCGAATTTGCGGACGAGGTCCTGCAGCGGGACGCCGTATTGGAGGGCGACGCTGGTCAGCGTGGCGATCGTGTCCGTGAGTCCTCCGACGGTGGACCCCTCTTTGGACATGGTGATGAACATCTCGCCCGGGGTGCCGTCGTCGTAAAGGCCGACAGTGAAGTAGCCTTCGTGCCCGGCGATGTCAAACTTGTGGGTGATGGAAGTCCGGGTGTCCGGCATGCGGCGCCGCACCGGCTGGCCCACCATGGTTCGCAGGGTCTCCAGCTCGGCCGTGAGCTGCGCGTTGATCTTCTTGAGGTTTTCCGCTTCCTCGACGGTTTTCTGGGCCGTGTTGAGGGGCTGGCTCATCTTGGAACCGTCGCGGTAAATGGCGACGCACTTGAGGCCCAGGCGCCAGGCTTCGATGTAAACGTCTTTGATCTCGTCCACCGTGATTCCGTTGGGGACGTTGACGGTCTTGGAGATGGCGCCGGAAATGAACGGCTGCGCGGCTGCCATGATCTTCAGATGGGCCTTGTAATGGAGGCTGCGCGTGCCGCGCGCGGGTTTGAAGGCGCAATCGAACACGGCCAGGTGCTTGGGCTTAAGCCCGCTGGCGGCCACTTCTCCGGCCTTCCTGGCGCCCGACTTGACCACGGCGTCTTCGGCGGTGAGCGTAACGTCCTCGATGGTGTCGTAAGCGTCAATGTGAGCGACGACCTGCTGGATTGCCGCAGCATCGTAGCCCAGATTCTTCAGCGCCTCAGGAACCGTTTGGTTGACGATCTTGAGCATGCCGCCGCCGGCGAGGTTCTTGTATTTCACCAAGGCAATGTCGGGTTCGATGCCGGTGGTGTCGCTATCCATGAAAAACGAGATCGTTCCCGTGGGGGCCAGCACGGTGACCTGGGCGTTGCGGTAGCCGTGCAGTTTGCCAAGGTCCAGCGCGGTTTCCCAGCAGGCGCGGGCCGCCTGGAGCAGCGCTTCGGTCCGCGGAGATGTGGTGATCTTCTCCACTTCAGCCCGGTGCTGGTCGATTACCTGCAGCATGGAGGCCACATTGTCGGCGCTGACGGTCTTCTCGACGCCGCCGCAGCGCGCGTCCTTGTAGCCTTTAAACGGCCCCTTGACAGCGGCCATGCGGGCGGATTGCGCGTAAGCTTCGCCGGTCATGACTGAGGTGATGGAGCCTGTGAGCGCGCGAGCTTCATCGGAGTCGTACGGAAGGCCGCAGCTCATAAGGAGTGAACCCAGGTTTGCGTAGCCCAGGCCCAAAGTGCGGAAGACATGGGAGTTCTCGGCGATGCGCGCGATCGGGTAGCTGGAGTTGTCCACCAGGATTTCCTGGGCCGTCAAATACACTCGGACAGCCGCGCGGAAACGTTCGACGTCAAAACCGCCGTCGGTCTTCTTGAACTTCATGAGGTTCAACGAGGCCAGATTGCAGGCCGTATTGTTCAGGAACACGTATTCGGAGCACGGGTTGGTGGAATGAATGGGTTCCGTGCCTTTGCACGTGTGCCATTTCTGAATCGGCCCATCATATTGGAGGCCGGGGTCGCCGCATGTCCAAGTGCCCAGCGCAATCTTGCGCAGAAGCTCCGAAGCGTTTTTCTTCTCGAGTGGCTGCTTGGTGGTGACGGCTTTGGTCCACCATTCTTTGCCCTCGATGGCTGCCTGCATGAACTCGTCAGAAACTCGGACGGAAAGGTTCTCGTTCTGAAATTTGATGCTGGCGTAGGCCTCGCCGTTGAAGGAGGCGTCGTATCCCTGGGCAATCAAGGCGTGGGCCTTCTTCTCCTCGATCGACTTGCAGTCGATGAACTCTTCGATGTCGCCGTGCCAGTCGCGGATGGTGTTCATCTTGGCCGCGCGCCGGGTCTTGCCGCCGGATTTCACGATGCCGGCCACCTGATCGTAAACCTGAAGGAACGAAAGGGGTCCGCTGGGGCGCCCGCCGCCGGAGAGCTTCTCGCGCTTGGATCGCAGAGGCGTCAGGTCTGTCCCGGTGCCGGAGCCAAATTTGAAGAGCATGGCCTCGCTGGTCGCCAGGTGCATGATCGACTCCATGTTGTCCTCGACCGACTGAATGAAGCAGGCGCTGCACTGCGGATGATCATACTGCGTGGGCGGGCGTTCGCACTGTCCGGTTTTGGGGTTGTAGATCCAGTTGCCGCGGGTGGAATTCTTGCCCACTCCGTATTGATGATACAGCCCGACGTTGAACCAAACCGGCGAGTTGAAGGCGCCGTATTGATTGAGGCTGAGATATTTCAACTCGTTGTAAAAAACTTCGCCGTCTTCCTTGGTGAAATATCCATCCTGAATGCCCCAGTCCGCGATCGTGCGGCAGACCCGATGAATGAGCTGTTTCACAGAGGTCTCGCGTTCGCTGGTCCCCTGTTCCCCATAAAAGTATTTCGACACAACAACCTTGGTGGCAAGGTGTGACCAGAAGTCGGGCACTTCGACGTTTTCCTGATTGAAAATGACCTTCCCGCGGTCATCAGTGATGGCGGCGGTTCGCTTTTCCCACTTAACCTGCTCGAAAGGATCAACTCCGGGGGTACTGAACACACGTTCGGTTGTTTTACTCATATGTCTATAGTTTGGCGGAGTTTCTCTCCCGTCTTGCTGTGCTGGGACAGAAATTCCTCCTTGATTTATTATACCCATCTAGATATTGTAGGGCGGCTAACCCTATTTGTTTTTATACCGGCTTAAATTGTTGTGCTCCGGTGGCGATACTCAAATCGTTGAGACTTTTCACCAGTTCCGGCGATAAATTGTGGAAGTCCACGCTGATCCCGCTGGCGACCAAAAACCAGGTCACGTAGGGAGTATAAGCCCGGACGTTGTCCGGCGTGATTCCGCTGGCAATACCCAAGGGGGTTTCTCCCGCCTCCTCGTGCATGGCCTGCAGCTTGGCGGGCTCAGCCGCCCTGCCCGTTGCCTCTCCACTCGTGGTCACCACGTCCATGTAGAGGCACGCGAGCCGCGTCAAGGTTCTCAAATCGGCTGGTTGGGGCTGGCCCTTGAATGCGATGCTCCCGAAGTAGAGGATGGGGTTCTGCCGCTGACGGAGGGCCTGCCAAACGGCTTGCGCTGCTTCCTGTTTTTCCTGCCCTTCCACCAGCTTGGGGTCGTCGGCCCAGAACCCGTCCACGGGCGGCATATCCGGGATAACCTCAAGCGGGTCTTCATCCAGAACATTGAGGCCAATCCATGCCGCCGGGAAACGTCCCCGGACAGCCTCGGCGATCTTCAACAGTTGGGCACACCGAATTTGGTGGTTGATGAGAAAGAATCCTTTGGTGCCTGCCTTCGCGCATATTTCTGCGTTGCGCAAAGCTTGGGACTCTGACTTGACGTGGATAACAGGGGTCAGGTGCTTCATGGCTTCATTATTTGTCCCTGCATGAAGGCCAGCCAGCGAGCCCGCTCTCGCGGCGTCTTGAAGCGCGCGATCGGTTCAGTTCCGGCGGCGGCGGCATCTTGACCGCCTGCATCCTCCGCATCATCGACGCAAAGGCCGCGAAAGAGCTTTGGCGCCAAGAGAATTATCACTTGCCCGAGCTGAGGGTGCAAAACGGAGGCCATGCCGAGTATCCGTACGCAGTCGCCGAGCAGAATGTTCCTGTTGGCCAGCAAAATCGGGATGCGCATCGGCCCCATGCTGCGTCCGATGAAGCCAAGGACGTCGTTTTCCTCCAGCCAGCACTGGCCTGTTTCGCGGTTGCCGAAGAATAGGCGCAGCTTCTGATCATGCAAGCGTGCGTGTTCCAGCCGTTCTTTGACAGGTTCGGGGGTGCCGGGGTCAAACCACGTTTCCTGGTTGAGGTCCGGGCGCCGGCAGAATTGCGCAATGAGATTCTGGTAATAGTCGTATTGCCCTTGAGTTCCGATCTGCGCGGGATTGGGCGGGCGGCATACGTCATTCCGTGCGGAAAAGGCGACACCTGCCTCGGATTCGACAACTGCTTCGACGAAACCTCGCAGCTGGCCCAGCTGCTCAAGAGACGCTGTTCCTCGTTGAGTTTGATTTCCATAGAGAGCGGGGGTTTGTTGTCGTGGTTAGAGGACTCCAAAAGAGTGGATTTCGGCGTTGCCGGGGCAAAACTCGACGTAGAACGTGACTTTTCTCGACGGCTGTTCGGGCTGAAGCAGGAAGACCGGCCTCTGGTAGGCATCCAGCCCGTTGAATTCCCAGCCGCTGTCGTCCAC
>JBKQNQ010000049.1:0-12413 GCA_052145875.1 Thiobacillaceae bacterium | reverse complement strand
GGTGAGCCGGCCAGACAGAAGAATGAACAGATTGTCGGGCAGTCGCGATTCGGCCAACAGTGCCGCAACCGGTGCCGTGGTTGTTTCAAACCCCGCTGCAAAGAAGACGACGGCCCTTCGTGGATTGACCAAGGCGATCTGCTTTGCTTCCTGCGGGCTGGCGATCGGGCGAACATCGGCACCTGCGGCCTGGGCCTCGATCAGCGAACGCACTTCGCCCTTGGGGACGTTCACGGGCACGCGCAGCATGTCACCGAATGCGACGAGAATCGCGTTCTCCTTCTGCGCCAGCTGGATGGCCTGATAAATGTCCTCTTCAGGGCACACACACACCGGACAGCCCGGGCCTGGGATAAGCTCGATCGTGTCGGGCAACACCCCGCGCAGGCCCGCGTGAGTGATGGACCGCTCATGACCGCCGCACACGTTCATGATGCGAAGCGGTTTGGCAAGCTTCAGCGCATGAATGCGCTCAAGCCAGTGTTGCGCTTCATTCATAGGACAGACGCGTGAAATCGCGCCCCGTCCGGCTGGATCATGGGGCGCTTGGACTCACCTGCCGCAACCCGCAGGCGCTGCCGGGCCAGCTCCGCCCGCAGCCAGCCAAGCCATGCCTGCATGCCCATTCCTTTTCGCGCCGTTAGGCGCATGACCGGAGCGGGGTTGGCGAGATTGCGCAAGAACCGCTCGCAGCGGACGGGATCGAAGTCGTCAAGATAGGGCAGAAGGTCGATCTTGCTTATAACCATGGCATCAGTTCCGCGGAACATCACCGGGTACTTGGCGGGCTTATCGTCTCCCTCCGTGACCGATAGGAGCGTGACGTTCAGGTGTTGGCCGAGGTCAAAGGATGCCGGGCATACCAGATTGCCGACATTTTCAATGAACAGGAGGTCGATTCCGTCCAGATCCATGTGGTGCAGGGCTTCGTGCACCATCTGCGCATCGAGATGGCAGGCCGTCCCGGTGACAATTTGATAGGCAGGCACCCCCTGCGCACGGATGCGCTCGGCATCGTTTTCGGTTTCCAGATCGCCTTCAATGACCGCAATATTGAGCTCGCTC
Organism: Thiobacillaceae bacterium; assembly: GCA_052145875.1. Lineage (GTDB taxonomy): Bacteria > Pseudomonadota > Gammaproteobacteria > Burkholderiales > Thiobacillaceae > DASQBT01. The sequence continues at coordinate 11,348 of JBKQNQ010000049.1, read as the reverse complement.
TTAAGGGCGACGATGGTTGCCTCAAGAAGCGCAGTCTTGCCCGAACCGGGAGAGGACATCAGATTGACCACAAGGATGCCCCGCATATCGAAGTGCGATCGGTTATGGGCGGCCTGATCATCATTTTTCTTGAGCAGGCCTTGCAGGATTGAGATGGCCGTGGTGCCCTTCTCCACCGGCTTATAGGCGAAAGATTGGTTGCCCGGGGTAATGCTGCAGCCGCAGGTGTCACACATGTGGAAAAGCCCCCTCTATTCTTAGCTCAACACTCTCCAAAGTCAGTTCGTCCCCAGCAACGAGCTGGGTGTGCCAGTCACCACAGACGCCGCACAGCAAACGATTGGGCGTGGCATCCGTCTGCGCCCCGCAGGTCTGGCAGAGCACGCGAACCGGTGCTTCGTCGATATCCAATTCCGCGCCTTCGGCCGCGCTACCTGCCGAAGCCAGTGGAAAGGCGCTCATCAGCAATCCAGGCACTACGCCCGACAATGGCCCCACCCTAATCCGTATGGAGGTTACCGACTGGGCACCCCGCTGCTGCACGATGCCACTGATCTGATCCACTAACGCTTGACAGATAGCCAACTCATGCATCGGTGAAGTTACGAACGTGCGGATCCAGTCTCCGCCGTATCTTCGAGTATCTGGTCAATCAGCTCCCACGTGCTTCGGGCATCAACTTCGGCGATCCTCTGGATGGCGTAGCCAACATGAACCATCACATAGTCCCCGACTGCCGGGGGTTCGTCCTGCATCATGAACAGGGACACGTCCCGCCACACGCCCTTGGCTTGGCAGCGGGCCGCAAAACCATCGATCGATTCGATTCTCATTGGAATAGCCAGACACATGGCCTTCAGTCTAAGACATGTTTCTTACCGTGGATAGGGCCCCGATTCATATTTTTTTGCTCAATCACTCGGGGTTGACGAATTCTTGTCCGCGTCATCTTAAATTGACCTAAATCATTTATAGTTGGGCGGCGTCATTGTTACTCAACCTTCATATTGATATGGTGCATGGATGAAAACACTTGTGCTCGGTATCGGTAACACGTTGCTCTCGGATGAAGGCATCGGGGTTCATGTCACGCAACAGCTTCAAAATATCCTGCCCAATTGTGATGATATTGAAATTCTGGACGGCGGAACCCTGAGCTTCACCCTTGCGGGACCCATCGTTAATGCGGATGCGCTGATTGTGGTCGATGCCGCGCAATTGAAGTCCATTCCTGGCACGCTCAAAATCTTTGAGGGCAAGGCGATGGATGCATTTCTGCTCGGCAATCGAAAATCGAGCGTCCATGAAGTCGGCTTAACTGATCTGATGTCAATTGCAATGCTAACCGGGCATTGGCCCGGAAAGCGTGCCCTGGTCGCGATACAACCGGAAAAATTGGACTGGGGCGACTATCCCACCCCGCAGGTGGCGGCTGCCGTCCCGCTGGCCTGCGAGCATATTCAATCCCTGATTGGAAGCTGGCGTGATGTGGCTTGACGAGGACCCCTCCCGGTCTCCGGCAAACCCTAATCCCGGCCTGACCGGCAACGCCTTGCCAATATTGAAGGAAATACTGACGCTCCTCGAACGGCTCGACGCCACGGGCGAAGGCGGTGGCATCGACCTCACAAGCCTGCCCATGTCGGCGGCCGACCGCCAGTGGCTTCGGGACGCCCTGGGTGAGGGCGCCGTCAAAATCAATATCAACGCCGGCGGCCCCTCCGTCATTGAGGAAACGGCGACCTCGGGCGTATGGTGGATCATTCACTTCAATGAGCATAACGCCCAGGTGGGAGAATTCATCGAAGTCACGCTGATACCCGATATCGTCCCGACCCAGTTGGATGACGTCGCGTCGGGGGTGAAAAGACTGGAAGCAAGATTGACAGCATAAACTATGCTTTAGAAAGACCATCACGACGCTAAGGAGACTTCGTCATGCACAATGACAAGGATGGAAATTTGATCGAGCGACTGGCGTATCAAGGCGTATCCCGCCGTGCATTCTTAAAATACTGCAGCACCCTTGCGACCCTGATGGCGCTACCGCCGATTGCAGGCAAGGCGATCGCCCAAGCCTTGACGAAAGGACCGCGCCCCTCCGTGATCTGGCTATCGTTCCAGGAATGTACGGGATGCACGGAATCCATCACCCGCTCCAACGCCCCCTCACTGGAAAACCTGATCTTTAATGCGATCTCTTTGGATTATCACGAGACGCTTCAGGCCGCTTCAGGCACGGCAGCCGAGCAAGCGCGGCGGGATGCGATGAAGAAAAACTGGGGCAAGTATCTGGTGATTGTCGACGGCTCCGTGTCGACCAAGGATGGCGGCATCTATTCAACGATTGGTGGACAGACAAACTACGACACGCTGATGGAAGCCGCCAAAGGCGCCGCCGCCATCATTGCCGTCGGGTCTTGCGCTTCCTTCGGTGGCCTCCCTCATGCCCATCCCAATCCCACTGGCGCGGTCGCGGTGAGCGACCTGATCCGGGACAAACCTGTCGTCAATATATCCGGCTGCCCCCCGATTCCCGTGGCGATGACCGGCGTGCTGGCTCAGTACCTGGCGCTGGGAAGCCTGCCTGAGCTGGACAATCTCGGACGCCCCAAAGCATTTTTCGGTGAGACCATCCACGATCGCTGTTATCGGCGACCCTTCTACGACCAGGGCAAGTTCGCCAAGACGTTTGACGATGAAGGGGCACGCAACGGCTGGTGCTTGTATGAGCTGGGCTGCAAAGGGCCCGTCACGTACAACGCCTGCGCAACCACCAAGTGGAACGAGGGCACGTCTTTTCCGATCGAGTCAGGGCATGGCTGCCTGGGATGTTCCGAACCCAATTTCTGGGATGCCGGCAGCTTCTATCGACCGCTCTCGACACCCTCTCGAACGATGAAGAAGGTTGAAATCGGAATCGTTGCCGGTGCTGCCGCAGGGATTGCCATTGCGGTCGCCAACCGCGCCAAGAAAAGCCAAGCCAAGGCGACCCACGAACCCGCCAAAGTAACCGACCTGGAGAAATAAGCATGAATGATCTCGCTTTCCTCACTTGGGTACGCGGCACGGGACTGGAGACAGCCCTGAGCATCTTCTTCCTCGGCCTGATTTGGCGGCTCATTGAAGTCTTCTCGCTTGGACGCAAGAAAGATCTCTCCTTGGCCCGCCATCGTTCTGGCGCCTCGGGCTGGCATACGATGTATCGTCGGTCCATACCTGCCGCGGCACTATTGAGGACCAGTCCCTCCGTCTATGTCAGCTACGCGGGTGGCTACACGTTCCACATCGGGCTTTTTATCATCATCCTGTTCTTCGAGCCCCATATCCAGCTGTTCAAGACGACGCTGGGCCTTGTATGGCCAGGATTGCCGTCAAAAGTGGTGGATTTTATTACGGTGCTGACCCTGATTGCGATGATCGTCGTGCTGGTTGACCGTATCAACAAGAAGGTCAAACGTTTTTTGTCGACGTTTGGCGATTATTTCGCCTGGACCATCACTTTTCTGCCAGTGCTCACGGGCTGGATGGCGGTGCAACATCTGGTGATGCCATACACCCGCATGCTTGCGACGCACATTTTGTGTGTGGAAATTCTGCTAATCTTTTTCCCCTTCACCAAACTGCTTCATGGCGCTGCCACATTTGGTGCACGCTGGTATAACGGCAATCTCAATGGCCATAAGGGAGTGCAGGTGTGAGCCGCGGTCGGCGTTCCGGCGCCGTGCGCACGTGCACGGGTGACGACGTTTGGGTGACGCCGAGACGTCTTTCAAGACGTCTTCTTATAGAATCGATCCTGACCCAGGAGGTGATGGTATGAGCGCTTCGCTTGAACGAGGAATCCATGTCCTTAAGGAAGTCATCGATGCCCCCATTGCGAGCTATTTCGCAAGTTGCGTGCATTGCGGGATGTGTGCCGAAGCCTGTCTGTTCTATACAGAAACCGGCGACCCGAAGTACACCCCGATACACAAACTTGAACCACTGCGTCGCGTCTACAAGCAGGAATACACAATCTTGGGCCGGCTGGCCAAGTTGATCGGCCTGGCCAAGGCGGTTACCGATGACGAGTTGGAAGAATGGAAGGAACTCGTCTACAACAGCTGTACCCTATGCGGCCGCTGTTCCCTGATCTGCCCCGTGGGAAACGATATCGTATACATGGTGCGCAAGTTTCGTGAAGGAATGGCGCTCGCCGGCCATGCGCCGAGCGACATCATCGGCGCGGTTCAGCGAACGATCGAGATTGGTAGTCCGATGGGTGTCAAGCTGCCAGCGCTAAAGGCCCAGATGGGACACGTCAAGTCGGAAACCGGACTGGAAGTTCCCCTCGATCAGGAAGGCGCCGAGTACATGGTCTTGCTCTCTTCCATGGAGATCATCAACTTCCCCGAATATCTCGCTGCAATCGCCAAGATCATGAAGCAAGTGGGCAAAACATGGACACTTTGTTCCACGGCTTTCGAAGCCACCAACAGCGGCATCCAGGTTGGCGTGTCGGACCTCGCCGCCACGATCGTATCGCGTATCGTTGAGGGTGCCGAACGACTGAAGGTCAAGACAGTCATCAGCCCGGAATGTGGCCATGCTTACACAGCGGTGCGCTGGGAAGGGCCAAACCTGATTGGCCGGCCGTACGCGTTCAAGGTCCAGCATATTCTGGAGGTCCTGGATGAATTCCGCAGCCAGGGCTTGCTTAAGACCGAAGGCTTCGAAGCGGACCGCCTCACCTTCCATGATCCCTGCCAGCTGGTGCGCCGCGGCGGAGTCATCGAGCCGCCACGTTCCCTGATGAATCTGGTCGCGAAGAATTTCGTCGAGATGCCAGATGCCGGCAAGTTCAACTGGTGCTGCGGCGGGGGTGGAGGAGTCAGTGCAATCGACGACGCCAAGGACCTAAGGCTTGAGGCCTTCAAACGCAAGAAATCCCAGCTTGAAGCAATCAAGCCGGAGCGGATGGTCACCGCCTGCGCCAACTGCCGCATCGTCCTGGAAGAAGGCTTGGAGCATTACCAGATGGAAATCCCGGTGGTGGGCTTAACCGAGATCATCGCCGAACATCTGCCACAACCAGTGAAGTCCTGATCAGATGGGGAGACTACCATGGCACTGAGCAACGACAGCGAATTCAGGGTGGCGTTGAGCGCGCTTTCGCTCGCCGACCAACGTCTGGCGGCAGCGCACTTTGTGGAAAATGTCCTGCCGCTTTGCACGGATGCACGCGTCAGGGGTGCCGTAACGGCAGCGGGGCGCAAAGACATCACCGACGCGGAGCTCGCCGCCGTTTACCAAGCGGCCAAGAGTGCCTCCGTGGACACCTTCACCGCCTGCGGCAAGGAATGCGACTGGAGCAACCAGGCAGGACACTTCGTCGCGGAGGCCGCGCTGTCCTGCGTAACAGCTGCCGGGGCGAGCGCTAATCTGGCCTGGGATGCTGCCATGCAGGCCCGGATGGCGCGGACCTGCGAGACCATTGCGGCGGGCGTTGGTACCGAAAACCGTGAAGCTGAAGCCCAATATCGAATCCTGACTGAATTCCTGAGTCGTGAGTGAGAGAGAGAGCCCTATGACTACCGCACAACGCGTCGTTGTTGATCCCATTACCCGCATTGAGGGCCACCTGCGCATCGAGGCGGCGACCGACAATACTGGCAAGATCACCCAGGCCTACTCGGCGGGCACCATGGTGCGCGGCATCGAGATCATCCTGCGCGGCCGCGACCCGCGTGATGCTTGGGCGTTCGCTCAACGTATTTGCGGCGTCTGCACCCTGGTGCATGGGATTGCGTCCATCCGTGCGGTCGAGGACGCGCTGAAATATGAAATTCCACCGAATGCCGAACTGATTCGCAACCTGATGATCGGCGCGCAGTATGTGCATGACCACGTAATGCACTTCTACCACTTGCATGCGCTGGACTGGGTCGATGTCGTGTCTGCGCTGAAAGCCGATCCGAAGGCGACGTCCGCACTGGCTCAAAGCATCAGCGGCTGGCCAAAGTCATCACCGGGCTATTTCTCGGATGTCCAGCAACGCTTCAAGACCTTCGTCGAAGGGGGACAGCTGGGCATTTTTGCCAATGGCTACTGGGGTCACCCCGCGTACAAGCTACCGCCAGAAGCCAATCTGATGGCGGTCGCACATTACCTCGAGGCGCTCACGTGGCAACGTGACGTGGCCCGATTGCATACCATCTTCGGAGGCAAGAACCCGCACCCCAACTTTGTGGTGGGTGGCGTGCCGAGTGCCATCAGCATTCAGTCGGGCCCTTCGGGACATGGTGCGGATTCCTGGGTTGGACAGGAAGCGACTGCGGTCAATATTGTCGGGTTGGAGACCGTGCAGAACATCATCAAACAGATGCAGGAGTTCGTCGACCAAGTCTACGTTCCCGACACGCTTGCGATTGCATCCTATTACAAGGACTGGGGCTCACGCGGCGAAGGACTCGGGAATTTCATGTGCTTTGGCGATTTCCCGGAGAAGACCATTCGGGATACCGATTCACTGATGATCCCGCGCGGGGTCATTCTCAACCGCGACTTGTCCACGATACACCCGGTCGATTTGAATGCAGATGGCGAGATTGAGGAGTACGTCTCCCACTCCTGGTACACATACAACGCCGGTGATCAAAAAGGCCTGCATCCCTATGTGGGCGAGACCGCGCTCAATTACACCGGACCCAAACCCCCTTACGAGCAGTTGAATGTGGACGCCAAATACTCCTGGCTCAAGTCTCCGCGCTGGAAAGGCAAGGCCATGGAAGTGGGTCCGCTCGCAAGAGTGCTGATGCTCTACGCCAAAGGACATGCCCAAACGAAGGAGCTTGTCGGCATGACGCTAAGCAAGCTGGACATTCCGGTGCAGGCCCTGTATTCAACCTTGGGACGTACTGCCGCTCGGACCTTGGAAACCAAGATTATCGCGGATTCCATGCAGGGCTGGTATGACAAGCTTATGGCCAACATCAAGGCCGGCGACCTGCGAACCTTCAACGAAAAGCAATGGGACCCATCGAGCTGGCCCAAGCAGGCGAAGGGGGCGGGTTTCATGGAGGCCCCCCGAGGGGGCCTGGCGCACTGGATTGTTATCGAGAATGAACGTATCGCCAACTATCAGGCGGTGGTGCCGAGCACGTGGAACGCTGGTCCTCGCGACCCCTCCGGCCAACCGGGCGCCTACGAAGCAGCACTGCAGGATAATCACACCCTCTATGACCCCAAACAACCAATCGAGATCCTGCGTACGATCCATAGCTTCGACCCCTGCATTGCCTGCGCAGTACATGTGACCGATCCTCAGGGCGAAGAGCTGGTGGAAGTGAAGGTACGATAAACCCGAAGCGAGAACTTCATCATGAAAAAAATTCTGCTCATCACCGCAGTGCTGTTTTCACCCGCAGCCCTAGCTCACACCTTTGGCGCGCATGGCGCTGGCTTTGTGCAGGGTCTAGCCCATCCGTTCACCGGGCTTGATCACCTGCTCGCCATGACCGCGGTTGGGATCTGGGCGGCACAACAGGGGGGCCGGGCCATCTGGGCGGTACCTGGGTCCTTCGTCCTCACCATGATCATCGGTGCGCTCTTTGCAGTAATGGGTGTCCACCTTCCGCACATCGAGGGCATGGTGGCGGCCTCCGTTTTGGTGCTTGGCCTCTTGGTGGCATTCCAAAGCCGTTGGCCTGTCGCCGCGGGAATGAGCTTGGTTGGGCTGTTTGCATTTTTTCACGGCCACGCCCACGGACTGGAAATGCCGGAAGCGGCCTCTCCGTATCTCTATGGTATGGGGTTCGTGTTGGCAACGGTCATCTTACATATTGCAGGAATTGCGGTGGGTCGGACCAGCGGCCGCTGGGTGCAAGCAGTTGGCGTGTTCACCGCGGCGGCAGGGGCATGGCTCATGGTTACGGCCATTTCGACATGAAAGAAATCATTGATCAGCTGCTCGATGCCGAAGCTCAGGCTGAGTCCATCGTCGAAGAGGCCAGGCGCCAAAGACAGGTGCTCATCAACGAAGCGCAGGAAAAGGCAACCTTGGGAGAGCAGCAATTGGAGGCCACCCGTGACCACATGCGTGCCCCATTCTTGAAAGAGGCTGAATCCCGCGCGAATGAAGCGGTGGCAGAGCTCAACCGCAAGTATCTGGAACGGCAGCGCAGCATCCGAGAGCTTGCAGCCCAGCACGAATCGGAAGCGGTTGCTGCAGCCGTTGCCCTCGTTCTTGACCCCTTGCAATAAGATGCTCTGAAGGCAGACTTCCCGTTCCTTGTGCACGCTTACCTTAATACACGCGTCAGCCTTTTTTCGGGCCAATTATGGGCGCCAGGGGCATTCGACAAACTGAGCACCCAGCCTGCGGAGACGGTACGGACCACGCTACGCGAAATGGGCTTGGCATTTCTTGCTCCCGTTCAAGAACCTGCTGAAACGCTGTCGCTTGAGGCGAAAATCACCCTGAAACTGTTGGAAGAGGCGCGCATTCTGCTGCGCCCTCTGCGGGCGATGCCCCGCCAATTTCTGCTCTATTGGCTAGAGCGTTTCGAGATATCCAACATCAAGACGCTCATTCGCGCCAAACTCGTCCACGAAAAAGCCGCCGCGATCGCCCCCCGACTCGCGGACCTTGGACCATTTGCTCGCCTCGATATGGCCACGCTGGCCCACGTGGAGGACGTCGATGAGTTATTGCATCGCCTCGAGAGCGGTCCCTATTCCGTCATCGCCCGTAATGCGCGCAATGCATTCGAAGACAGTCGCGACCCTTTCATGCTAGACGCAACCCTCGATCGAACCTATTACGAAGGTCTCGCTCGCATGGGGCACACCCTTGAGTCCGAGGCTGGCCACCCATTTCATGATCTCATGGCCAACCTGATGGACCGCATCAATCTGATTTGGCTATTGCGCTATCGATTCAACTACAATCTCCCACCTGCCCAGGTCTACTTCCTGCTGCCTGCGATGGGCTATCGAATTTCGGATGCCTTGCTGAAGGACCTGGTAGCCCTCCCGAATATTGACGCCGTGCTCGACATGCTGCCACCGTCGATCCGGAAAAAGCTTGATACGGCCCGAAGCATTCCCACGATCGCCATGCAAATGGAGCAGGATGCAGCGCGCACCGGACGCAGGGTCGTGGCCAGCAGCGCGCATGTGCTTGCGCGCTGCTTCGCCTATCTTATCGTGCGCGAACGAGATCTGCGGCGCGCGCGTGCCCTGAGCCGCGGCCATCATCTGGGACTCGGCCCCGATAGCAGGTTGGCCGCCATGGGAAATCTCTGAAGCTCGGCCATGTTTCGCGCGCAGCCTCTTAGCCACATGACCCTTTGGTGCCTTACAAGTGAGGCCCCGGATATGGCCCTGTTTCTTGCCGGGCAGGGTGTCTACAATCCGACCCCCGCTCCCCGGACCGAACTTCCTGAAACGGCTGGCCAGGAGTATCGGGAGACCTATACGGAAGCGCGGAACCGGCTCGACAAGATTCTTCCGTTCTGCGGCCCGGGCACCCCCACACCACCCGAAGCCGGCGAGCCGCTCGCACCCACCCTGCTGGAACTGCGTGCCCTCAATGCGGAGTTAGGGGAAATATGGCGAACCTGTTCGGAATACCAACAACGCGACAACGCACTGAAACAGGAACAGCAGCAGCTTGCCACACTGGAAGATACCTACGGCCGTCTGAAGCGTTTTCACCAAGGCATCAGCTCACTTCTGCAGCCCGATTCGCTGCTTAAGGTGCGCATCGGGCAAGTACCGGCTTCCAATGTCCATCGCCTGCGAGAGGCCCTGGAGCTCACAGGAACCCTCTTGCTGCCTTTTGATCGCAGCGGTGAGCACACCTTCGCGTTCATTGCAGGATTGCCCGGAAAGGAAGCGCTGGGCAGTCTACTTGCGCAGGCAGGGTGGCGGGATCTGGCCGTTCCCTCTGAACTGCAGACCCACCCGGTTAAGGCTGAAACCTATCTCCAAACGGAAAAGCTGCGCCTGAACGAACAATCGGCGGGTCAATCCGAGATGAGGCAACAAACCCTCGCCCGCTATCAGGAACGCATCGCGATGGCCCACGCACATCTGATCCTGGCCAGACCCCTGGCCGAATCGGCCATTGGTGCCGCCAAGGATCAAGGTGCCCTGACCGCATTCACCGGGTGGCTTCCCAACCAGGCACTGCCAGCGTTGCAGGCTGGCTTGGATCAGCGATTTGCGCAGCGCTATGTACTTAAGGTCCGGGCACCCCTGCAGGATGAAGCCTCCCCGGTACCATCCCTGCTCACCTATCCACGCTGGCTTAAGCCTTTTGTTCCGCTGGTGCGCAGCTATGGCGTGCCCCGATATGGCGAATTCGATCCGGCCTTGCTGTTTGCATTTTCCTTCCTAATTTTGTTTGGGGCGATGTTCGGCGATGTCGGCCATGGAACCGTACTGGTGGGACTTTCTTTCTTGCTTCGAGGACAGCTTGCCTGGTTGCGCCCTGTCGGAATTCTTGCGGGCCTCTCGGCTTGTGCGTTTGGAGTCCTCTACGGCAGTGTGTTTGGATTCGAGGGGCTGCTTCACCCCGTGTGGATGTCACCGATGCACGACCCGACTCGCATGCTCCAGGTGGCCATCCTGAGCGGTATCGGTTTCATCACCGTCACTTTTCTGATCAATATCTATAACCGGGTTGCAAGTGGCAGGCTCTTAAGCGCGCTGTTTGATAGTCGCGGATTGGCTGGTCTGGTGTTTTATTTGAGCACCGTGTTCGGGTTGGGTAGACTGCTGCAGGGTCACGGTTTTGGCGTTCCCAGTGCTGCGGCCAGTTTTTGTAGCCTGAGCATCATTGCTTTCATCAGCTGGAGAGAAAACAGCGCGCCGCTGTCCGAGCATTTGCTGGTCACGTTCATCGAGACGTTAGATAGTGTCATCAATCTTTTTGCCAATACCCTGTCTTTTCTTCGGGTCGCTGCATTCAGCCTCAATCATGTGGCACTTGCGCTCGCCGTGTTCGCGCTCGCCCAAAACCTCCGAGCACCCGGGCACTGGATCACCATTGCGGCGGGCAACGTGGTCATCATTGTGCTGGAGGGCGGCATTGTCGCAATTCAGTCGCTTCGCCTGATGTACTATGAAGGGTTTTCGCGTTACTTCAGCGGCGATGGGGTGGAATTCAAGCCGCTGCAACTTGAGACCGGCCAAGCGGCATCAAACCGTAGCGGTCTGGTCACTGTTAAATCGGGCTGATTGATAAGGAGAATGTCCATGATGTGGCTGATTGGATTGATGGGCGTGTGTGTGGCCGGGTTTATTGTGACTGGCATCGTGCTTGAGCTTATACCCCGCCCCCTGCCATCACGTGCGGTGCG
>JBKQNQ010000048.1:0-12151 GCA_052145875.1 Thiobacillaceae bacterium | reverse complement strand
ACTTCGAGGTCCTGCTGCGCCTGCATGACGGGCGCGGAAAACTGGTTCTGCCGAGCACCTTCCTGCCCGCCGCGGAACGCTACGATTTGATGCCGACCCTGGACCGGTGGATCATACGTACCGCCTTGGCGCAGCTTGGCCCCATGCTGCGCGCAAATCCCGACCGGCTGTGCGCCATTAATCTTTCCGGCCAGTCCCTGGGTGACGAACAGATGGTCGCGTTCATCCTCGAGGAAATCGCCTCACAGCGCATTCCACCCGCTTCACTCTGCTTCGAGATCACCGAGACCAGTGCGATTTCCCATCTTAAAAATGCCCGGGACCTGGCGCACCGGCTCAAGAAGGCGGGGTGTTCACTTGCGCTGGACGATTTTGGAAGCGGGCTATCGAGCTTCTCCTACCTGAAGGAATTGCCGGTGGACTTTCTTAAGATCGACGGCGCATTCATCAGGAATATCGCCCAGGACCCAACGGATCGTGCCATCGTATCCTCCATCGTGCAGGTGGCACGCGCCATGGGAAAGGAGACGATTGCCGAATATGTTGAAAATGAGTCCAGCCTGTATTGGGTCCGCACCCTCGATGTGGATTATGCGCAGGGGTATTGCATCGGCCGCCCTAAACCGCTGGAAGAACTGGTTCGCGCAAGCGAACCCCCGCAACAGGGGCAGCTGCCGCGTCAATTCGCCTCCGGTTTCTAGGCACCCCTGTAAGACGCAGCAAGCCGGTTAAAGAACCCGCACGCGCTTTGGCGCTAAGCGCTCCAAGACTGAACGGGCTTGGCGGGAGGCGATCCGGTGTCGATCGCCTGCAAACAGAGGCGCGCCCCTCAATTACCGGTCTCTTAGCGCCGTCAACCCGGGAAACCCGTGCGCCCATCACTCTGCCCGCTCGACATGGGGTCGCATTGCCGCGGACTTTGCAATATGCTTGCAACGGTATCCAATGACGAGTCGCAATCATGAGTCACAAGCACGAACACCTGTTGCAGGCGATTTTCGACGGGCGAGTTAGCGGCAACGTTCACTGGCGTGAAGTCGAGTCGCTGCTCGTGCATCTCGGCGCCAAGGTTGACCCGCACCATGGTGCGAGTTTTCACGTCGTGCTCAATGGCGTGGATGGATTCATCCACCGGCCTCACAACAGCAATACCTGCAACAAACAGGAGCTTCGCCATCTGCGCGACTATCTGGTTTCAGCCGGCGTGCCCGTCCCACCCAGTGCCCCTGCGGAGCAGAAGTAGCGGTACGTTCGTCACACGCCTCCCGATGCGGGCGTTAGGCGCGAGCCCTTGCTTCACTCGGCAATGACGCCAACCCCTTAACCCACGACAAGACAACGGACCGGGTGGAAAATCGGGTGGCGCTGCGACCTCCGCAGGGTATCAGCCTTCAGCTGCAGGCCCCTCTAGATCAGCCCCTCTGCCTTCATGGCCGCGACCACCGCAGGACGCGATGCAATGCGATCCATATACTCCTTAAGCCTCGGCCACGCACTGGTATCAACATTCATGAGATTGCACCAGTTGAGCACGGTAAACAGGTAGCCATCGGCCACGGTGAAATGATCACCCATGACATAAGGTTGGCTACCAAGTTTGCCCATTAGGTAGTCCATGCGCCGACCAAACAAGGCGAGCTGACTGCTCTTCCACTCCGGCGTGATATTCGGATTAAAGAGCGCGCCCAAGGTCTTATGGATTTCCGTGGCAATAAAGTTGAGCCATTCCAGAAAGCGGTAGCGCTCCAGCGTGCCCGGCAATGGGGCAAGGCCCGCCTCGGGTTTATGGTCAACGACGTATTGCAGCAGCACCGCGTCTTCGGTCAGCACCTGACCATCGTCAAGCCGGAGGGCAGGCACATAGCCCTTCGCATTGACCTGGTTGTAGTCCTCGCCGCTTTGAGTCTTCTTTGCCTTCAGGTCAACCTTGTCGATGTCGAACGTGTAGCCTGCTTCGCGCAGCGCAATGTGCACCGCCATGGAACAAGCGCCGGGGTAGAAATAGAGCTTCATGGGTGTCTCCTCAGGATGAAAGATGGGTGCCCATTATAGGCAGCACGCAAGTCAAATGTTGTATCGACCGGCTACAATGCCGGCTATGCAAGCTGACTCCACCCCTCCGTATGCACTGCTGTCGCCTGACCTGATGCTTGATGCGCTTGAGAGCATCGGTCTGCCGTGTGACGGCAGGCAACTGGCGCTAAACAGTTTCGAAAACCGGGTGTATCAGGTCGGCATGGAACATGGGCCGCCTATGGTCGCCAAATTCTACCGGCCGAATCGCTGGAGCGATGAAGCCATACTTGAAGAGCACGCCTTTACGCTCGAACTCGCTGAACGGGAAATTCCGGTTGTGCCTCCTGCAGTGATCGGCACCAAAACACTCCACGCATTCGGTGATTTCCGCTTTGCGGTGTACCCCCGCCAGGGCGGCCGCGCGCCAGAGCTGGAAGATCCCGATACATTGGAATGGATGGGTCGCTTCCTGGGGCGCATTCATGCAATCGGCGCCCTGCAACCCTTCCGCCATCGTCCGGTGCTCAATGTCGAGACCTTCGGCGTTGAACCCCGCGCCTATCTGCTCGCCAACGGCTGGATCCCAGACGATTTGTTGAGTGCCTGGGAAAGCGTTTCCCGGCAGGCGCTTGACGGGGTGCGGCGCTGTTTCGACCGCAGCGGTGACGTGGCGCTGCTGCGCCTGCACGGCGACTGCCATATGGGCAATGTCCTGTGGGCCGACGACGGTCCGCATTTTGTGGATTTTGATGACAGTCGCATGGGGCCGGCCGTGCAGGACCTATGGATGCTCCTTTCGGGCGATCATGGCAGTATGACGCGCCAGCTGCGCGACATCCTTGCCGGTTACGACGATTTTTCTGCGTTCAATCCTCGCGAGTTACATCTCGTCGAAGCCCTGCGCACACTACGCCTGATTCACTACAGTGCCTGGCTCGCGCGGCGCTGGGATGATCCCGCCTTCCCCGCGGCATTCCCCTGGTTCAACACGCAGCGGTACTGGCAGGACCGCATTCTTGAATTGCGCGAACAGATCGCCTTGATGGACGAGCCGCCGCCCACACCGGTCGGTTGATCCGTCCGTCTGAAGTTCTCACGACACCCGCAGGCTTGCAGCAAGGGCAAGATGCAAACCGAGCAGGACAGATTGCGAGCGCATGGAACGACTCCGATTAAGCTGATGCGCGATAGTTGGCTGAAATCCCGCGATCCATCTGTAGCAAGCTCACACCCCCATCAGTTGTATTCGCCGCTCCCCGGGTTGAGTTCGATGTAGTACGGCGAAAGACTGCTATCTTGTCGCGCATGCGGGCTCTGACGCCGTAAGGCGGCTTCGACCCGAGCGGCGTTGATCTGGGCCTCGTCCGCGAATTGGGGATACAGATGACAATGCCTCAAAACCTCAAACGGTTGCTGGCGCGCCTGAATTTCCAGGGACCTTCGGGTCTCCTGCTGCAGGGGCAATAGCAACAGGCACGGCGCCTGCCATGCGATGTAATCATTGACTAACTGACGCTGATCGTTGCTACCGAGCCCAGGGGAAATCAAGGACTCCGGAAAGGCTTTCGCCGGCAAGTCCCGTCCCTGCAAGGCAATGGGCAAGTGATGACCGGTGAGCCCGATGCCGCTGCCATCAGGCTGACGCTCAAACCATTGCGCGACAGGTGGTGTTCCGGCCTGCGCCTCGATATAGCGAGTCAAGATCTCGGCGGCGGCGTTGGGGGCAGCGACGGTCGCACTGGTAAATCGCTCGCCGGCAATGTGGCCTGCCTGCCACTGCAATCGCGGGTGTGGCTCCATTTCGGCCTCGCGTGACACACTATTCACGAGCACCAGCGGAAGGCCGACCGGATCCAATAGCCAAAGCTCGAAGCAATCACGCAGCACAAACGGGAGCCGGTCATGCAGCTTGAGCAGGGCTTCGAATACGAGCGTGCCTTGGGCTTCCATTCGCCTGAAATCGTCGGAGGGAAAGATGGGGCCTCGCTTGAGGCCCTTGGCCTGCGACCAACTCCCGTAGCGAATGTCCGAGGTCTGGATCTTCTTGTGTCTGGGCAGGCCCTTGAGCAACTCGTCATTGGCCACATAGATGTCCCAGTGAATGCCGTCGGTGGTGACAGCTTCGGCCGACTGGTAACGCAGCACCTCCACAATCCCCCGGTATGGATTGAGCAAACGCTGGCCGTAGCATTCGATACCGGTCAGTTCCGCATCCATCACTGCTGACCCGCGTTTTTAAAACGATCAATCTGGATTCGTCCTTTGAGTCGCACCAACACCCGACCATCCGGCAGCGGGAGGACCAGGCGGGTACGGGCTTCCTTCAATTGGCGCAGCATCTCTGCCAAGTGGGCCGGACTTGGGAGCGGTGTCCCATGCAAGCGCAGGTAGTACGCGAGCAGATTACGTGCGCGCGCCTCAGACAGCGCCGCCAGGCTCGTGTTGGTAATGCTGTCTGGCAGGCCCGCCGCTGCGCCATCCAGCGCGGCAAGTGCATCCAGCAGTTGCGCGGCTTCGGCCATGCGCTGGGCACTTCCGATCAGACGTTCACGGTAATCGGGAATAAAGCGTGCGAGTGCAGGCAATAGCTCGTGGCGCAGGGCATTGCGGCTGTAGCGCGAGTCGGCATTGCTCTCATCCTCAACCCACAACAAGCCGTGCAGACGCGCATAGGATTCCAGCTCGGCACGGGTGAACGCGAGCAAGGGGCGCAGCAGCGGCAGATTCGGGGACAGCTCGCGAATTTCAGGCATGGCCGCCAAGGCGCGCGGCCCGCCACCGCGCAATAACTGGAACAGGACGGTCTCCGCCTGATCGTCGGCATGGTGCGCGGTGATGACCGCATCGGCACCAGGGCGGATTAGCGCGGCATAGCGGGCAGCACGTGCTGCGGCTTCAACGCCCTCCGGCATTCGAGTGGGAAGCATCACCCGTACGGTTTCTATCGGTACGTCCAGCTGCGCACACGTTTGTTCACAAAAGCGCGCCCACTCGTCGGCTTGAGCGCTCAGACCATGGTGAACGTGGAGCGCCGATAACGGGTAGTCGTCTCGCAACTGGGAGAGGACGCTTAGCAAAACGATGGAATCGAGGCCACCGGACAGTCCGAGTCGAACCCGGGAGCCGCGCTCAAGGTGCCGGGCGAGGATCGTCCTCGCCGCGTCCTTCAACGAGTCACTTTTCTTCCTTGAAGCGGCCATACTCCATGAGCCGCTTGTAACGTGCAGCGACCAACTGGTCGAGGGGAAGTTTGCGGACCTCGGCTAATGCTTCGACCAAGGCACGGCTTAAGTTGGCGAACATGCCATCCCAGTTGCGATGCGCACCGCCTTGCGGCTCGTCCACCACTTTGTCCACCAGACCATGAGACAGCAGCCGCGGCGCGGTGATACCGAGCGTTTCCGCCGCAACGGGCGCCTTTTCGGGGCTCTTCCACAAAATGGACGCGCAGCCCTCGGGAGAAATCACCGAGTAGGTGGAATACTCCAGAATCAGCGTGCGGTCACCCACGCCAATGGCGAGCGCGCCACCGGAGCCGCCCTCGCCGATGACCGTGCAAATGATCGGCGTCTTGAGCTGACTCATTTCATACAAATTGCGTGCAATGGCCTCGCTCTGGCCCCGCTCTTCTGCACCGATTCCCGGATAGGCGCCAGGCGTGTCGATCAGGGTCAGCACCGGTAGCTGGAATTTCTCGGCGAGCCGCATCAACCGCAGCGCCTTGCGATAACCCTCTGGCCGTGGCATGCCAAAATTGCGAAACTGCCGCTCCTTGGTGTCCCGCCCCTTCTGGTGTCCGATCAACATCACCGGCTCGTCATTGATTCGGGCGATACCCCCCACGATGGCGTTGTCATTGGCGAAACAGCGATCGCCATGGAGCTCAAGAAAATCCGTAAACATGCCACCGATGTAGTCCAGCGTATAGGGGCGCTGTGGGTGCCGGGCAACCTGGGAGATTTGCCACGCCGAGAGCTTTGCATAAATGTCGTCAGTTAGCTTCTGACTTTTTTTCTGCAGGCGCTTGATCTCTTCCGAGATATCCAGTGCCGAGTCGTCCTGCACAAAGCGCAGCTCTTCGATCTTGGCTTCCAGCTCGGCGATGGGCTGCTCGAAATCAAGGAAAGTGGTTTTCATGGCAAAGGCCGTGTGCTGAGGTCGGCTATTCTAGCAGGGCTAGTGGTGATGCCCATGTGCCCCATGCGCGTGACCGTGCGCGACTTCTCCCGGCTCGGCCTTGCGGACTTCAGTCACCTCACAGGTGAATCGAACCGGTTCGCCTGCCAGAGGATGATTCCCGTCAACCACCACCTTCTCTTCGGCAACATCGGTGACGGTATACAACACCTCCTCCTCTGAACCCACGGGCGCGCCAACGAACTGCATGCCTGGCTCGATATTCTCCGGAAACATCTCGCGCGGTTCCACCCGCACCAGACTCTCATCGTAGTCGCCAAAGGCATCGGCCGGTTCGAGTCTAAGCTCGACCGTGTCACCGACCGCCTTTCCGGTGAGCGCGAGTTCGACGGCTGGGAAAATCCCGTCGTAGCCTCCGTGCAGGTAGCTTACCGGCTCGTCGCTTTTTTCCAGCGAGTTACCTTCGAGATCAAACACTTCATAGTTAAGGGTGACAATGGTGTCTTTAACGATATTCATCTGGGTACACTTAAAGTTTGATGGAGTTCATTTTGCGCCGCGTCGCGATGCGGCCCAAAGACCCTTACTACTTCAGGTCTTTCACGAGTTGCAGAATTTCTTCAGCGTGACCGCGGCTTTGCACGCCATACAGGGCATGTCGAATGATACCCTGCTTGTCGATAATGAAGCTGGAGCGAACCATGCTGTGACGCATGACGCCATCGATTTCCTTATCCTGCAAGACGCCATATTTCTCGCAGGTCTCGTTATCCTTGTCTGCCAGCAGGCGTACCGTGATCCCATGCTTGTCACGAAAGGCGCCGTGGGTGATACAGTCGTCCCTGGACACGCCCAGCACCACCGTGCGCAGATCTTCGAATTCCTTTTCCAGTTCGGAGAATTCGATCCCCTCCGCGGTACAGCCCGGGGTGTCGTCCCGCAGATAGAAATACAGCACAAGATTGCGCTTGCCCTTGAACTGGCTCAGGCTCACGAGGTTCATGTCGGCATCGGGATTGGAAAAATCAGGGGCCTTGTCTCCGGCTTTTAGTTGCATAGGATCTCCGCACTTTGTATTGTTAGGCAATTTTAAAACGAATTTCTCGACTGATGGCCACTTTATTAGGCGGATTATCCGCGGCGCGCTTTCTCAAAGACTACTGGCACAAAAAGCCGCTCTTAGTCCGTCAGGCGATTCCGCGTTTCCACGGGCTGATATCGCCGCAGGAGATGCGAGCGCTGGCGCGTCAGGAAGACGTCGAGTCCAGGCTGGTGCGTCTGAGTCAGGGCAAATGGCATCTGGAACACGGGCCTTTCCCGGAGAGCCGCTTCGGGAAGTTGCCCAAGCACAACTGGACCCTGCTCGTGCAATCCTTGGATCACCATCTGCCCAGTGCGGCTGCGCTGCTTGAACAGTTCAACTTCATTCCGCATGCCCGACTCGACGACCTGATGGTGAGCTATGCGCAATTGGGCGGCGGCGTCGGTCCCCATTTCGATTCCTATGACGTGTTTCTGCTGCAGGGACTGGGACATCGGCGCTGGCGCATCTCCGCGCAGAGAAACCTGGATCTTATCGAGGACCTCCCGCTTAAGATCCTGAAGCAGTTCAAGCCTACCGAAGAATATCTGCTGGGCCCGGGCGACATGCTATATCTGCCGCCGCAGTATGCCCATGACGGTGTTGCCGAGGATGATTGTATGACCTACTCCATCGGGTTTCGCGCGCCCTCAACGCTCGATATCGCCCAAGCCTTTCTTGATTTTCTGCGTGACCGAATTGATCTCCCCGGCCGTTATGCTGATCCCCTCCTCACCCTGCAAAAGCATGCTGGGGAAATTCCTCCGGCCATGGTGGCCCAGTTGGAAGCGATGATTGCGCAGATCCGCTGGAACAACCGCGACATCGCCGAATTTGCGGGTGAATACTTGACCGAACCCAAGACCCATGTCTACTTTGTCCCCCCTGATGCCCCCTTGGCTCCGAACGCTTTTGCCAAAGCCGCCGCCAAACAAGGCATTGCGCTTCATGGCAAGACCCGCCTGCTGTTTACCGGTAAGCGGTTCTTCATTAACGGGGAAATGCTGCTCGCCAGCGGGCCGGAGGGCAAGGCGTTGAAGACGTTGGCCGACACGCGACGTTTGCCTCCTTGGCCCCATTTACCTGGTGAGCTACTCAGCGTATTCCAGGATTGGTACGAGGCCGGCTGGCTCGTCCTTGCATCATGACCACGAGCGAGCCCTTTGACACGGTCGTTGACGGTCGTCGAGCCTACGATAACTTGATGGCCGCAACGCAGCGCTCGCTTCGCGTCTATGATCAAGACCTGAGCGAGCTGGCCCTTGACACTCCGCCCCGCATCGAAGCCCTGCGTCGCCTCTGCCTATCGGGCTCAAACCCGCGAATTGAGATTCTGCTCCGAGACTGGGCGCCCGTGCGTGACCGCCAGCCTGGGTTAATGGACTTGCTACGGGATTTCGGACACATCGTTGAAATTCGTCAGGAAGAGCCCATGGGTGACCCTCCCATGGAGAGTTTTTGCATTGGCGATGACCGCATGTTGCTCATCCGCCCACACCGCGAAAACTGGCGCGGCCACCTGCATCGTGACGATCCCATCGGCTGCCGTGTCCACCTGGCCACCTTCAGTCAGCTCTGGCAGCGGTCCGAGGGCCCGCTTGCCTCGCGCCCGCTGGGCCTGTGAGGAGGTCGCTGCGCGCCGTCTGAGCGATGGTGCGGTCCTCATGACAGGGCGCTTCCACCGCTAGGGCAGGACTGTAACCGACCGCCAATTGCAAGTGATGGATGAAGACAGGGCTTCCCCTTTGGGGGTGACAGCGCCGAACACACGCATCCCCCTGGATCTGCACTGCGCAGTCACGGGTCTGCCCCCGGCTTATCCGTTCAGGCCGGCGGCACATGGTCTCGATGCTCCGTGCTGCGGGGCTTAAACTCGCATGAGTCGCTGGGCGACCGTCACGCACCGCGAAGCGCAGCGAGTTCATCTTCATCAAAGCCCGCCGCCCGACGTGCTTCGAAGTTGAATGGGCCGCGCAATTTTGGCGCCTTATAACGATCTGCTAATTGCGCGTCGCTGACGAGGGGGTCCAGTCCGCGCTGTGCACAAAGGAACTTGTACCAACGGTTTCCGACTGCAACATGTCCGATCTCGTCCCGCAAGATACGGTCGAGGATTGCAGCGGCTTCATGGTCGCCCACCTGTTCAAGTTTGTTGCGGATCGGGATTACCGCGTCCAATCCTCGGGCCTCAAGGGTTCGGGGAACGAGTGCCAGACGCGCGAGCAGATCGTCCCGGGTTTTTTCCGCCATCTCCCACAGGCCGTTGTGCGCGGGAAAATCGCCATAGGCATATCCCCGATCCATCAAGAGGCGATTCAACAGCGTAAAGTGATCGGCCTCTTCTTTGGCAATGGCGACCCAATCCCGATAGAAGGGCTCGGGCATGCCAGGAAAACGCCACACGATGTCGAGGCCCAAATCCACCGCATTGAGTTCGATATGGGCCAGCGCGTGAATCAGTGCGGCACGGCCCTCGAGGGTGCGCATTGACCGTTTCGGAAGCTTGGACGGTGCAACCAGTTCCGGCCGCCCGCCTCTTCCGGGGACGGGCTGCGCCGGAACAAATGTCGCTGCAGGGTTCACTTTGTCGTCAAGCTGAATTGACGCTGTTGCCTGAAGCTTTTCTGCAACCCCGTTGAGGACGATTGCGTCAAGCGCGCTCCTTCTTAGCATTGCTTAACCCTCTTGTACGTGGCGCAGGTCTGTGCCCGATCTCGTTTCGAAAAAGCTGCAGTGCGACGCAGTTCGTGGTGCCCGACCGCCACTCTGATCATACGCTCAGGCGATCCACGGCCCGAGCACTCACCGCCCCGTGACGTCCAGAGGGTTCGCATTGCTTCGCACGATAGGCTCGGTGGATGCGGCTCGGAAGAGAGCGTCCGGGATCCCAAGGCCACAGTGCAGGGCCGCCGCAACGCCGCACCCTGCGGCGTGTCTAGTTTTTCCAGAGGCGCGCGATAAGCCATGCCGCCAGACCCGTAATGACCAAGGCCAAGGCGACCACGATCCAGAAGCCTTCCGCGTCCTGGTGGAACGGCACACCCCCCACGTTCATGCCAAGCAGCGCCGCGATAAGGGTGATGGGCAGCGCAACCACCGTCGCGGCCGTTAGGACGAATACGGTGCGATTGGTGTGCTCGCCCACGCGGGCGGCGATCTCTTCCTGCAGCAACTTGATGCGCTCTTGCAAACCCGCCATGTCCCGGAGCACCACGGAGAATCCTTCAGTCGCTTGGTGCAGGCCCTGAATGTCCTCTGCCCGCACCCAATTCGGGGGCCGATTGATCAACCGGAACAACGCTGCCGGCTCAGGCGCCAGGAGGCGCTGCAGCCGCACCAGATCCCGGCGAATGACACCCAGATTGGTCCGCTTCGGTAATTGGTCGGCGAGCAAATTGTCCTCAATGCGATTGACGGTCGCCGCGGCATCTCGCAGGATGTGCACCAGCACATCGGCTTGCTCTCCCAAGAGGTGGATCACCAACGCCAGGGGACTAATAAATGACTCGCCCGCCTCGACTGAGACGTGAAGCTGCTCCACCGATCGTAGCGGTTGGCTCTGTACACTCAACAGGTATCGGGGCCCTGCGCTTAACCACAGGGTGGCCACGTCAAGCGATTCTTTTCTGGGCAGGTCGTACTCGACGTCATTGATCACCGCAATTAAGCTTCGGTGCGCGTGCTCGACACGGGTGGACCGGGATCCTTGCTCGAGCACATCGGTGAATGCCTCCGGAAGCTCCAGGTGGCCCTGCAACCACTGGTGGGTCGTTGCCGCTGGTCTCTTGAAGTGCATCCAGATAAACTCCTGCCCAACCTCGTCTCCTTGGGCAAGCCAACTGATGGCTGCTTGGTTGTCAATCTCCCTGCCTATGCCATCCGCGGAGAACACATAACCATAGACCAGGCCAGACTGTTCGGCGCCTTCAGCTAAGGGCGGCGCAGCGGCCATTTAAGGTCCCCTTCCCAAACATGCCGGCTGATTGGTATTTCATTGCATCAGACCCTGTGGTTTCGTGGCACCCGGTTATCTTATTGCTCCTTGCCCGCGAACCTCGGCTCGCGCTGCGCCACGGGCCAAACCCTCGCACATCCTTGACACGCCTGCCGAGAAAACGCTCCGTTACGTCGAACGGCCCGTTTTCATTATGGGCTTGCGTCCCCATTATGCAACGGTCGGGCCGGTGTTTTCCCCGGCCCAACGCGGCGCGGCCTCCTTCGCCCGATACGACAGCCAGAGGGCGTCAGGCTTGAGGCGACCTACCAGGGAGGTCAGGATGGTTTCCAAACACATCGTCGAGTCACGCCTGTCTTTCCCCCCTCTTCCCACGACCCTGCTACGCGCTGAGCGCGTTGCATGGACTGACGTTCTCCGTCGGCCTTACGGGTTGCCACACTCATCCCCCTGTGCCCGCGAAAATTCTTGGACATTCGAAGGCAAGGACGGGCGGGTGCTGAGGCTGGGCGATGTCCCCTTGCTACGTGGCCCGGACTAAAGGTGTCGACATCGCCGTCGCTGCGAGCGATCGCACGCGGCGCCATCAAGCACGATAGGCAAGGGCGGTTCCGCGCGCCACCCCGCTGGGCGCCTGGAGCAGCAGAACACTTCATAATCCCAGAAGGCCATCACCTTGCAAGCAGTCGCGCAAGGCAAACGCTTTATTGCGGTTCTGGGCAGGAGTTCGTACGGAAAGTAGAATCAGTAGACCATGAGCACCTGGCAAACTACGCTCGAAGCCCTCTTGAATCAGCGTCGTCCGCGGCGCCTGAAGGCCATTGGCGAAGCCGCGTCCACCTGGGCACGGTGTTTATGCACTGACGATAAGGCCTTCCTGCTGGTGCAAGATCTGCCCGCCGATCTGGTCGTCATCAGCCTGCCCGAGGTCGCACCGGAACAAATTGGTTGGCTGCGCGACC
>JBKQNQ010000047.1:0-12054 GCA_052145875.1 Thiobacillaceae bacterium | reverse complement strand
GTTGAGATGCAGGATTGGCAACACCGCTCCGTCGCTCGCGGGATTGAGGAATTTGTTCGAGTGCCACGCGGTGGCCAGCGGTCCGGTTTCCGCCTCGCCATCGCCGACGACGCAGGCGACGACAAGATTGGGATTGTCGAACACGGCTCCAAACGAATGGCTAAGCGAGTAGCCGAGTTCGCCACCATCGTGGATCGAGCCCGGGCACTCCGGCGATGCGTGGCTGGGAATTCCGCCGGGAAACGAAAACTGAATAAAAAGTTTCCGCAGCCCGTCCTCATCCTGGCTGATATTGGGATAGATTTCGCTGTAAGTGCCCTCAAGATATGTGTTGCCCACGACGGCCGGGCCACCGTGCCCGGGGCCGGAGACATAGATCATGGTGAGGTCATATTTCTTGATGACCCGGTTCAAGTGCACATAGATGAAGTTCTGCCCGGGTGTCGTACCCCAGTGGCCCAGAAGCATGCGCTTCACATTTGCGAGCGTTAGCGGCTGCTTCAATAGCGGATTGTCGTAGAGATAAATCTGCCCAACCGAAAGGTAATTGGCCGCGCGCCAGTAGGCGTCCATCTTGTGCAACAGGTCAGGTGAGAGGGCGTTAGTGGTCATGAATGTTCTCCAGTCGGCAACGTGATCGCGCCGAGTCTTTAGGTTAATAGAAGGTTCTCGGAAATATCAACCGGGCAGTCAATGATTGACAGATGATTCGAACTCAATGCGGCGCTTAGCACGAAGGCCAGTTGGTCCGCCGATCCAATGGAAAAACCCTTGGTGTTGAACGTCTCGGCATATTTCACGATATCCGGGTTCGTGAAGTCGACGAAGGCTGGCCGGCCGACCTGCCGCATCTGCTTCCAGCGAATCAGGTCGTAGCTTTGATCATTGATTACGAGCACCACGAAGGGCGTTTCCATGCGGGTGGCCGTTTCCACTTCCTGTGAGTTCATCAGGAAACCGCCGTCACCTGTTACCGCTACCACGCGGCGATCGGGGTGTATCAGTCTTGCAGCCACGGCGCCAGGAACGGCCATGCCCGTGGCCGCAAAGCCATCGGAGATGATGCAGGTGTTGGGCTGAAGGCACGGAAATAGGCGCGCCAGCCGCACGAAGGTCGGCGAGGATTCTTTGCGGCTCGAGCGGGAAAGAGGCGTCGTGACGACCCTGTTCCAGTTCATCGTGAAGCATTTGCCGGAAGCGCAAGCGATACGTTGCGATGTGCGGCTTCGCCTGGTGCGCCAAGGCATCGAGTGCTGCGGATATATCGCCCACCACGCCGACGTTGACGATGTGCGACGCGTCCACCTTGGCGGAAGACATGTCCACATGGACAATTTTCTTGTCGTGCCTGGGGTTCCATGAATGCGGCGCGTATTCCACGATGTCGTAGCCAACAGCGATGACGACGTCCGCCTCCACGAACTTACCAAGCACATGGTCCGGCGTCGGAAGTCCTATGGCGCCGCGCGCGAGGGGATGGGTGTCGGAAATAGCCCCCTTGGCCATGAAGGTTGTGGCGACCGGGATATTGAGCTTTTCAGCGAAGCGCACCAGCGCTTCGGAGGCGCGACCGCGAATGATGCCGTTGCCCGCCAGCACGATAGGGTGCGTTGCATTTGAAATAATTTGTGCGGCCTTCTCAATTTGTTCAGGCGCGGCGCCGCCGGGTTGCAGCCATTGCACGAGCAGCGGCTGGCCGTCAGTTTCCATGCGGGCCACGTCTTTTCGAATTTCGATGTGTGTGGCACCGGGCTTTTCAGATTGCGCCAGCTTGAAGGCCTTGCGGAAGGTTTCGGAAATGACGTCGGGTATGGGCAGGCTGGTGTTCCATTTGGTTACCGGGCGAAACAGGGTGACGATGTCCAGATGCTGGTGCGATTCCTTGTGCAGCCGGTCCTGGTCGACTTGGCCGGTAAGCGCCACCACCGGCGCACGATCCATGTTGGCATCGGCCATGCCGGTGATCAGATTGGTCGCCCCCGGCCCCAGGGTAGCGAGACGGACGCCGGCTTTGCCAGCCAACCGGCCGTACACATTGGCCATGAAGGCCGCGCCTTGCTCGTGGCGGGTCATGACGAAGCGGATGAAAGAGCCGAGCAGGGCGTCGACCAGATCCATGTTCTCCTCGCCGGAAACGCCGAAGATGTATTCGACACCGTCGTTTTCCAGGCATTGGACGATGAGCTTGGTGGCTTTCATCACAATTTCACGTTCCGCAGCCGTAAGGCGTTGCTGATGACCGAGACGGAACTCAGGCCCATCGCCGCGCCGGCAACGATGGGCCTGAGCAGCAAGCCGATAATGGGTAACTCCGGATTGCACCATGGCTCATTTCCCCGATTTCAGGCCAGGTCGAGAACGCCGCAAACCGTCTTAGCGATCATCTGTTCTTCGTCCGCGTGGATGACGCGGACCGCAACCCGGCCGGTTGCCGTGGAAATCACCCCCGCGTTTGCCGCGTTTTGTGGGGAATCCAGTTCGATGCCCAGGAACTCCATTCCCTCGCAAATCCGGGCACGGACCAGGGGCGCGTTTTCGCCGATGCCGCCAGTGAACACCAGGGTATCCAGGCCGCCCAAGGCCGCGGCGAACCCGCCGATCCACTTCTTGATCTGGTAGCAAAACAGTGCGATCGCTTCAGCCGCACGCACATCTCGCGTTTCAGTGATGAGCAAGTCACGCATGTCCGAACTGGTCTCCGATATGCCGAGCAGTCCGGACTGGAAATTGACCATCTCGTTGAATTGCTTCGCAGTGATGTTTTCCGTGCGCGCCAGATACCAAACCAGTCCGGGGTCGAGATCGCCTGAGCGGGTGCTCATCGGCACACCTGCGGTTGGGGTGAAGCTCATGCTGGTATCCATGGGTTTGCCACCAAGCACTGCAGCCAGGCTTGCACCATTGCCGAGATGAGCGAGGATGATCCGCCCTTGTACCGCTTCAGCTCCTGCCACGCGGGCCAGCTCTTCCATCAGAAATGCATACGACAAGCCATGAAAGCCGTAGCGCCGAACCCCATGTGCTTCGTAGCGGCGTGGAATCGGCAACAACTGCGCCACGCGCGGCAGGTTGTGATGAAAAGCCGTGTCGAAACACGCCACTTGGGGCAGATCGGGAAACCGGCGATGAAACGCTTCGGTTAACAGAATCTCCTCTGGCAGATGCTCAGGATCGAATGGGCTGAGCCGCCGGAGTTCCTCAACCATTTCCGCAGTGATTCGCTGTGCGTCACTGTATTTAGGCCCGCCATGTACCACGCGATGCCCCACTGCGGCTAACGCATTACGGCCGAGGCGCTCCTCAAGCCAGTTCATCAGAACTTCCACTGCCGCCCTGTGATCGGGTGCTGTCACTAACCGCGAAAAGCTTTCCTTCTGCTTTAAGTCGTTAACCCGTAATGCGGCCTCCGGCATTCCAATTCGTTCGATCGCTCCCTCCAGTATCCTTAAGAGCGGGTCACCCTCTTCAAAGAGTGCGAATTTAATGCTTGATGAACCACCATTGATGGTCAGGATAAGTGGGTTAGCCTGTTTCATTGATGGAGCCTGTCCCCTCAGACAGGTCGTTTATCGCGTCAGCAGGATGCCGCATGACCGTGGCCTCAAGTGGTAGGTATGATCGTCTTCCCAAAGCGTTTCCTCGCCCGCAGTAACGATATCCTGAGGCGATTCTCGTGAGGTATCAACGGCCAAATACCAACGCTTGCCCGGCAATACAGAGGGCAAAGCGAAATCAATCGCGTCAGTGCCGCCATTGAACATGAGTAAAAGTGCGCTCTGCTCATCTTCATGGATCAGACAGGCAAACTGTTTTACTTTCGGGTCGGCCCAGTTGGGCAATCCCCCGTGGGGCGCAAACCAGTGGATTTCGGCGTTCGTGTAGAACTGCTCCTTGCGCAGCACCGGATGGGCGCGACGCAAGGCGATCATGCCGCGAGTGAAGCGGAAAATGTCCCTGTGCTGTTCCAGACAGCGCCAGTCATACCAGTTCGTTTCACTGTCTTGACAGTAGGCATTGTTGTTGCCGCCCTGCGTGCGGCGAAATTCATCCCCGCCGAGAAGCATTGGCACACCACGCGAAACTAACAGGGTCAGCAGAAAATTCTTGAGCTGGCGTTTCCGCACAGACTCGATTTTGGTATCCATCGTCTCGCCTTCAGTGCCGCAATTCTCGCTGTAGTTGGCGTCAGTCCCGTCCAAGTTGTTTTCGCCGTTGGCTTCATTGTGTTTGTGGCAATAGCTCACCAGGTCGTTTAGGGTGAAGCCGTCATGGCAAGTGATAAAATTGATGCTGCTTGCGGGGCCTTTGCCAGATTTAGTGTAGATATCCGCACTGCCACAAATGCGGCTGGCAAACGCACCGAGCATGCCGTCGTCGCCACGCCAGAAACGCCGGACATCATCGCGGTAGCGACCGTTCCACTCCGCCCAACGCCTTTCTGAAAAACTGCCAACCTCGTAGGCGCCTGCTGCATCCCACGCCTCGGCGATAATTTTTACGTCCCGCAAGATCGGATCTTCGGCGATCCGTTCAAGCAGCGGGGCATTGGCCAACAGCTGGCCGGTGCCGCCACGGCCGAGAATTGACGCCAGATCAAAGCGGAACCCGTCCACATGCATCTCCACCACCCAGTAGCGCAACGCGCCCAAGATGTGGTCCCGCACGACGGGATGGTTTGCATTGATGGTGTTGCCAGTGCCTGCGTAGTCCCTGTAAGAACGTTTATCGTCCGCCAGCATATAGAAAATCGTGTTGTCGATCCCGCGGAAACACAATGTTGGTCCCCGTTCGTTCCCCTCCGCCGTGTGATTGAACACGACATCCAGAATCACCTCGATCCCGGCATAATGGAGCGCACGGACCATCTCCTTGAACTCCAGCTTCTGCTGACCCATGCCACCCGCGCTGCTGTAGGAAGCTTTCGGCGCGAAGAAAGCCACGGGATCATAGCCCCAGTAATTCCCGAGTGGTTTGCCTGTTTGTGGATTGATGCCTGGCCCCTGCCATTCGTTGAACTCGTGTACGGGCATCAATTCCACCGCCGTCACGCCCAATTCTTTCAAATAGGGGATCTTTTCCATCAGGCCACGGTATGTACCGGGATGTTCCACGCCGGAATTGGGATGATTGGTGAAACCACGAACATGGGTTTCATAAATGACGGTATTCGACCAGGAATGTCTGAGTGGCAGGTCGTTATGCCATTGGAAGTACTCATGGGTGAACACGCATTTCGGCATGGCGCCAGCGTCATCTACCGAGGAACATACCACGTCTCGCTCTGGGGTCGAGGGTTCGTATCCGCGGGCCGGCCCGAAATCCCAGTCAGGTACGCATGAGATCGCTGTCGCAAAGGGGTCCAGCAGCAACTTGTTGAAATTGAATCGATGGCCTGCGCTGGGTTGATACGGACCGTCGACGCGATAGGCATACAATTGGCCAGGCCGGATCCCCTCAATCCAGACGTGCCACACGTCACCCGTTCGGTTGCGTGCGGGATCTAAATCAATCGCCCTTGCGGACTTAGCATCATTCGAATGATCAAACAACTCCAGCCGAACACCGCTGGCGTGGCGGCTGAATATGGCGAAGTTGACTCCTCCGCCATATTCTTGTGTTCCCAATGGCAAAGGTTCGCCTCTTCGAACTCCAGTGTGTTCGGAGACATCTGCCGCATAATCATTGAGCGGTCGTTCCTGCTTGCTTACGCCCCGATCTGAAACAGGGACTATTTCTGGCAATTGGGGTTACCGCCTTCTTTCTGTCCGATTGATCAGGCCGCGGCCTGGTGCAGGGTGGTTTCCGGACTAGACGCGTCCTTGCTTGCCAAGGCAAGCGCCAGCGCCGTCGTCGTCGAGGGATTCAGGCTATCGACCATCGCACTCGGAATCAGGATCGTGGCTCCGCGTTCCTTGGTGGTCTCGTAAATGATATTCATGGCACGAAGCTGAAGCGCTGCGGGATGGCCCGCATATATATCTGCAGCCTCGACAAACTTTCCGGCGATCGCGGCTTCTGCGGAACCAAGAATCACCCGCGCCTGCTTCTCGCGCTCAGCCTGGGCCTGACGCGACATGGCATCCTGCAATGCAACCGGAAGGGCGACGTCGCGAATCTCCACCGAGCCTACCGTTATGCCCCAGGGAGCGGTCTTTGCGCCGATCTCGTTCTTCAGCTGCTCGTCGGCGTCCTTGCGATCGGATAACAATGCGGCCAGCATCGACGAACCAATCATCTCGCGCAGCGAGGTTTGCGCAACCCGGTCGATGGCCTCGCGATAATTCGTAATTGCCAGCGCTGCCTTTTCGGCATCATGCACATGCCAGAAGATGATCGCATCCACGTTCACCGGAACCGTGTCCCTGGTCAGTGCCTGCTCGGCATTGAAGCCCGTGGTCTGAATACGTTCGTCGATAACGGCAATCACGTTATCGAGGATTGGGATAATGACGAACAGGCCGGCTCCTTTGACGCTTTGCAGTTTGCCCATCCTCAGGATCACGAACTTCTGCCAGGCGTTGGCCATCTTCAGCGACAGTCCGATGACGATGGCGGCAGCGAAGAACACCAGTGCCAGATAGGGATTCACCCAGTTGCCTATGGCCAGGCCTGCGAGGATGCAGGCAAATACCAGGAATGTTGTGATTGGATTCATGTCGAATGTTCCCTATGCTTAGTTGCAACCGTGGCAAGTTACCGGCTGCGGTAACTTATTTCTGTGCGGCATCGCACATACGGGTTTGAAATCATACGGGAGATGTTCAAGCTTGGTCTCCGCTTATGCATATCTGCGAGTTCCACTAATGGCTCTGATGACACGGGCGCAGTCAGGCCTTTTGATTGCCATCGTGTTTTCGGCTCCCGCACCGGTTGGATTGGTCTTTCGCTTGGCCCATTATTTTGTGTTCTGGAGTCAGGTCAGCGTTGCCACAGGATCTGCGCGGCCTCCAGCGGAACCCCCACGTCGTCGCGGCGCGGGATGAGTCGCGCTGTATAGTCCGTCGCCGGGCGGGCTGCCGGCACCTCCGCGCGATAAGCGTAGCCGTTTATTGCTCCCACCAGTTGCCGCATGCACTTCAGTTCCACGTGCTCCGGTGCGTTACCGTTAATGCCATTGGCATATAGCTCGACCCGCACGAACTCCTGATCGAGATCATCAAGATAGAGTTGAATCTCAAATACGTGGTGCTCGCCTTCGGTCGCAACGTTCACTTCGCCAAAGCGCAGTCCAGTCCATTTTTGTTCCAGAGCATGCCGCCAATTAACAATATCCGTTCCAATAGCACCATTGTCGGCAGCCCGTTCAAGGTAGGCCGAGGCTGCCGGGAGGTAGTGTCGCTCCGTGTATTCGCACACCGCGCGGTTGGTGGAAAAGCGTGGCGTCAATTGGGCCATGCTTTCCCGCATCCGGTTAACCCATGGGATTGGAATACCGTTCTCATCACGGGCATAGAACTCGGGGATCACCTCATTTTCCAGAAGGTCATAAAGCGCTTTGGATTCGGCCGCGTCCCAGGCAGGATCGCTATCGTGTTCCTGGCCGTCCCCCAACGCCCACCCCACTTCCGGCGTGTAGGCTTCCGCCCACCAGCCATCCAGTTCGGACAGATTGATGCCGCCATTGACCAGCACTTTCATCCCGCTTGTCCCACATGCTTCCCAGGGGCGGCGTGGGGTATTGAGCCAGACATCCACACCCTGGACCAACTGCTCGGTCAGATGCATGTCGTAGTCACTCAGGAAGATCACATGGGGGCGCGCTTCGGGCCGGCGGATGAAATGTATCCATTGCTGAATCAGGGCCTGACCCGCCCGGTCAGCGGGATGCGCCTTGCCGGCGATGATGAGCTGGACCGGGCGTTGCGGATTGGTCAGCAGTCGCAACAGCCGTTCCGGGTCATGCAGCAGCAGGTTCGGTCTCTTGTAGGTCGCAAAGCGGCGTGCAAAACCCAGCGTCAGCGTATTGCAGTCAAACAGGTGCCTCGCGCCCGCAACGGCCTCGGGCAATGAACCTGACGCGGCCAGTTGCTTGGCCAAACGTTCGCGGGCAAATTCAACCAGAGCCTGGCTGGCAGCGGTGCGGAATTGCCAGAGACTGGCGTCGGAGGCATGGCGAATCTCCTGCGCCAGGGCTTTTGTTGCACCCAGCCAGCGATCCTTTCCACAGACCCCTGTCCAAAGCTCATCGGCCGCTGCCGAATCCCAGGTTGGCATATGGACGCCGTTCGTCACGTGCCCGACCGGTACTTCGTCCTCTGGCCATCGCGGGAAGAGCGGTTCAAAAAGGTGTCGGCTCACCGTCCCATGCAAGCGGCTTACGCCATTCGCGGCCCCACTGCCACGAATCGCGAGGTAGGCCATATTGAACGGCTCCGACGCGTCGTCCGGGTTCTGGCGACCCAGCGCAAGCATGTCGTGCAGTGTGATGCCGAGCCTCTGCTCGGCATAACCGCCGAGGTATTGTTCGATGAGTGCCGGATCAAAACGATCGAAGCCGGCCGCCACCGCGGTGTGGGTGGTAAAGAGGTTGCCTGCCCGCGTGACGGCAAGCGCGGCCTCAAACGGCTGCTCGTTCGCTTGCATGAAACTGCGCGCGCGTTCCAGCACCGCAAAAGCCGCATGCCCTTCATTCAAGTGGCAGACCTCCGGCGTGATGCCAAGCGCTGCGAGCAGTCGCCATCCGCCAATCCCAAGCAGCAGTTCCTGCTTGAGCCGCAGCTCGGGATTGCCGCCGTATAGCTCGCTGGTAATGCCCCGATGCGCGGGATAATTCGCTGCATCATTGCTGTCCAGAAGGTACAGCTTCACTCGACCGACCTGAACCTGCCAGGCCCGCAACCAGACCGAGTAGCCAGGCAAGGCGATTTCCAATCGCAACCACTCGCCATTCGGTTTGCGCAGCGGCGTAATCGGCAATTGGCCAGGGTCGTTATAGGGGTAGAGGGCCTGTTGCGCGCCATCCTTGTCGATCACCTGGCGAAAATAGCCTTGCTGGTAAAGGAGCCCCACGCCGATCACCGGGACGCCCAGATCGCTGGCGGCCTTGAGTTGATCGCCGGCCTCGTTCCCGAGTCCGCCCGAGTAAATGGGCAAGGCTTCACTTAGCATGAATTCCATGCTGAAATAGGCAACACTCGTTAGCGGCGATTGTGGATAGGTCTGCTGAAACCAGGCGGGCGCCTGCGAGGCATCCCGCCTAGCTTGTACCAACTCGTCAAGGTGTTTGCGGAAAGCGGGCTCGGCTAAAACATCCTGGAGCTTCTCCCGCGAGACTGTCTGCAAGACGCCCCATGGATTCTGGGTCAGGTCCCAGAGTGCGGCATCCAGCTGCCGCCACACCTGGTCGGTGGCATGATTCCATGTCCAGCGCATATCCAGGGCAAGTTCGGCCAGGGAATCGAAGCCCTCGACGTCCGTTGGCAAGAGAAACTCCTTCGGGTGGCCGATTCGTATTGGTTCGCTCATTGACTCTCCTCCAATTTTATCCTGCGCCCTGCGCGCCCACTGCTTTCGTCTTGCCTTAGACCTCGGATCAAAGCACGCGCATTCGCTCGAAGGGCGAGGTCTCCCCACGTTCAGATTTCAACACGAGTTCGTCTTTCTTGAACGCCACGATTGTGCTTGAAACAATCCTGTTCCTCACCCGCTCGTTTTCGGCACCCGTGATTCTCAGAGTGATCCTTGGGCCGGTAATTTTCCACGTTCCGCGAATCGCCCCGGTCACGCCTTGAGAGAGCGTATTCGCGATAAACCCCATAGGACGCAGTTGGCAGACGAAAGTGCCATCACCGTCGATTGAGATGCTCTCTTTCATATCGCCAACCGTGCCTTGCCAGTGCCCGACGATTTCCGTCGAATATTCCGCCTGCGGAACAGTGGATGAATTGTTTGAACAGGATGCGAGACCCAATCCCAAGACGACCACGGCGATTGCCCTTGCCCAAGTCGCGTCATTAGTTTTAGTTCTCTTAAGATAGGCCCATTTCATCATTTTTCTTTGCGATCACTTGTGGAGGGCGCCGCCGACGCAATAGCAGCGTTCACGATTGTTTGCGCTTCCGCCTGGATGCGCTGCAAATGCTCGGGCCCACGAAAGCTCTCGGCATAGATCTTGTAGATGTCTTCGGTGCCGGAGGGACGTGCCGCGAACCAACCGTTCGCCGCGACGACTTTCAATCCTCCGATGGGTGCGCCATTGCCTGGCGCCTGAGTGAGGATGCACTGGATCTTCTCGCCGGCCAGCTCAGAAGACAGTATCTGCTGGGGTGAGAGCCTTGCCAGCCTTTGCCTTTGCTCAGGGGTCGCTGGCGCCTCAACACGATCGTAGACAGGGTCGCCAAACTCGCGCGCAAGCTCACGGTAGATTTCGCCGGGATCGCGGCCCATGCGCGCAGTAATTTCAGCCGATAGCAACGCCGGGATAATGCCGTCCTTGTCTGTCGTCCAGACGCTCCCATCCAGGCGGACAAACGAGGCACCCGCACTTTCCTCTCCGCCAAACCCGAGCGAGCCATCGAGCAAGCCATCCACAAACCACTTGAAACCGACCGGCACCTCATAGAGCTTGCGGCCAAGCTTCCCCGCAACGCGATCGATCATCTGGCTGCTGACCAGCGTCTTGCCAACGGCCGCATCCTTGCTCCATTTCGCCCGGTTCTGGAACAGATAGAAAATGGCAACCGAAAGGTAATGGTTGGGTGGCAGCAATCCCGCGTTTCGCGTGACGATCCCATGCCGGTCATGGTCGGTATCACAGGCGAAGGCGATGTCAAAGCGATCCTTGAGGGCGATCAGGCGCTGCATTGCGTAAGGTGAGGACGGATCCATGCGAATCTGGCCGTCCCAATCGACGGCCATGAACTGGAATGTCGGATCGACGACTTCATTCACAACCGTCAGATCCAAACCATAGCGCTCCGCAATGGGGCCCCAGTAATGTACCCCGGCGCCGCCAAGCGGATCTACGCCCATAGTGATATTTGCCCCGCGAATCGCATCCATGTCCAGCACGCTGCCCAGATCGCTGATATATGCATGGAGATAATCGTGCCAATGCGTGGTAGCGGCGCGCTTTGCCTGCTCGAAGGAAATTCTTTTCAAACCCTGCAGCTTCCTTTCCAGAAGCTCATTAGCCCTGGCTTCGATCCAACCCGTGACGTCGGTGCCCGCCGGCCCACCGTTGGGTGGGTTGTACTTGAAGCCACCATTATCGGGCGGATTGTGTGAAGGCGTGATGACGATGCCGTCCGCGAGTCCGGTATCGCGGCCACGGTTGTAGGTGAGGATCGCGTGGGATATCACCGGCGTGGGTGTGTATTCATCGTTATCCGCAAGCATGACGGCCGCGCCGTTGGCGGCCAGCACTTCAATCGCGCTGACATACGCCGGTTCAGAAAGCGCATGCGTGTCGATTCCCAGAAATAGCGGGCCTTCGATCCCTTGCCGCTTGCGGTAGTCGCAGATCGCCTGGCTGATGGCCAGAACATGCCACTCGTTGAAGCTAGTCTCGAATGCGGAACCACGATGCCCCGACGTGCCAAACGCAACCCGTTGCTCAGGAACCGCAGGGTCTGGAATGTTGGTGAAGTATGCCGTGACGAGTTTGGGCACATTGACCAGCATCGTCGGCGGAGCAGGCTTTCCCGCAAAAGCACTTATCTTCATAGCCACATTATTCGCATTACTCATTAAGGACCAGCATAAGCGGCAATAGTCGCCAGCCAAGTCGTTCCATTTTGTAAGACCATCTAGAGCATGATTTTCCAATCATCGTGAATTGTCCTCTGCGCACGGAACGCTGTATGTGCGTTGCCGTACGTCAAATAGGCGGTTATAACGCTCCAAACTAAGGCTGAATGTCCCTTTGACACTGAAACGCGCATTAATTACGTGCGGTAACGTACAGATGTACCTTTCCGAAATGGGCATTCTTTGAACGCAGCCTGAGTCTTCGACTGTATCGAGAATCAATTGAGTCACCCTGGTGAAGACGCGGGGATACATGTTATCCGCGTGAGAAATATTCGCACAATTTCCCGACGGAGGTTATCCAAT